>DATHCP010000121.1:0-7789 GCA_035490535.1 Actinomycetota bacterium | reverse complement strand
GGGTGAAGTCGGCCAGACCCTTGTCGGCCTGGCGCTTCGTGATCGCCGCCGTCAGGGTGGTCTTGCCGTGGTCGATGTGCCCGATCGTGCCGATGTTCACGTGGGGCTTGTTCCGCTCGAACTTCTGCTTGCCCATGTGGTGGTTCCCTTCCTTCCTTACTCGCCCGTCATCCGGGCGACGATCTCCTTGGCGATCTGCTGCGGCACCTCGTTGTAGGCGTGCAGCTGCATCGGGCTGTGCGCCGCGCGGCCCTGGGTGCGCGAGCGCAGGTCGGTCGCGTAGCCGAACAGCTCGGCCAGCGGCACCACGACGCGCACGATCTTCTGGCCCGACCGGTCGTCGATGTTCTCGATCCGGCCGCGGCGCGCCGTGACGTCGCCCATCACGTCGCCCATGAACTCCTCCGGCGTCGTGACCTCGAACTCCATCACGGGCTCCAGCAGGACCGGCGAGGCCTTGCGCGCGGCGTCCTTCAACGCCATCGAGCCGGCGATCTTGAACGCCATCTCCGAGGAATCGACCTCGTGGTAGGAGCCGTCGATCAGCGTGGCGCGCAGGTCCACGAGCGGGTAGCCGGCGACGACGCCGCCGTCCATCGCCTCCTGGATCCCCTGGTCGACCGACGGGATGTACTCGCGCGGGATCGCGCCGCCGGAGATCTTGTTCACGAACTCGTAGCCGCCGCCGGGACCGGTGGGCTCCAGGTCCAGCACGACGTGGCCGTACTGGCCGCGGCCGCCGGTCTGGCGCACGAAGCGCATGTCCACCTTGTGCACCGGCTTCGAGATCGTCTCGCGGTAGGCGACCTGCGGCTTGCCGACGTTCGCGTCGACGTTGAACTCGCGGTGCAGGCGGTCGACGATGATGTCGAGGTGCAGCTCGCCCATCCCCGAGATGACGGTCTGCCCGGTCTCCTCGTCGAACCGCACGACGAACGTCGGATCCTCGTCGGCGAGCTTCGCCAGCCCCGAGCCGAGCTTGTCCTGGTCGGCCTTCGTCTTCGGCTCGACCGCGACCGAGATCACCGGGGTCGGGAAGCTGATCTGCTCCAGCACGACGGGATGGTCGGGATCGCAGATCGTGTCGCCGGTCGTGGCGTGCTTCAGCCCGACGACCGCGACGATGTCGCCGGTGTAGGCGGCCTCCATGTCCTCGCGGTGGTTCGCGTGCATCTGCAGGATCCGGCCGATCCGCTCCTTGCGGTCCTTCGTGCTGTTCAGCACGTGGGAGCCGCTACGGAGCACGCCCGAGTACACGCGCAGGTACGTGAGCCGGCCCACGTAGGGGTCGGACATGATCTTGAACGCCAGCGCGGAGAACGGCTCGGCGTCGTCGGGCTTGCGCTCGACGTGCTGGTCCTCCTTCAAGGGCAGGTGACCCTCGACCGGCGGCACGTCCAGCGGGCTGGGAAGGAAGTCGACGACGGCGTCCAGCACCAGCTGCACGCCCTTGTTCTTGAACGCCGAGCCGCACAGCACCGGAACGCCCGTGCCCGCCAGGGTCGCGGCGCGGATCGCGCGCCGCAGCTCCTCGACCGTGGGCTCCTCCTCGTGCACGAACTTCTCGAACAGCGCCTCGTCGTGGTCGGCGAGCTTCTCGAACAGCTCGTGGCGCGCCTGCTGGGCGGCCTCGAGGTGCTCAGCAGGGATGTCGGTGTCCTTCCACTCCTCGCCCATCTCGCCCTCCCAGTAGTGGGCGTTCATCTGGACGAGGTCGATGCAGCCGTGGAAGTCCGACTCGCTGCCCCAGGGCAGCTGCAGCACCAGCGGGTTCGCGTTCAAACGGTCGACCATCATCTCGACCGTCCGCGCGAAGTTCGCGCCGGTGCGGTCCATCTTGTTCACGAACGCGATCCGGGGCACGTGGTAGCGGTCGGCCTGGCGCCAGACCGTCTCGGACTGCGGCTCGACGCCGGCGACCGAGTCGAACACCGCTACGGCGCCGTCGAGGACGCGCAGCGACCGCTCGACCTCGACCGTGAAGTCGACGTGGCCGGGCGTGTCGATGATGTTGATCCAGTGGCCCTTCCACTGGCAGGTGGTGGCCGCCGAGGTGATCGTGATGCCGCGCTCGCGCTCCTGCGCCATCCAGTCCATCACGGCCGTGCCCTCGTGGACCTCGCCGATCTTGTACGCGCGGCCGGTGTAGTAGAGGATCCGCTCGGTCGTCGTGGTCTTGCCGGCGTCGATGTGGGCCATGATGCCGATGTTGCGCGTGCGGGCCAGGGGGTACTCGCGGATCGCGAGACCCTTCCCACCGCTCTTGCGAACGTCCTGGTCCGTCGTCGACACGTGCATCGTCTCCGCGGGGCTCGCCATCAGCGTGCCCCCATCAAGTGGACATCCCGCCCCGTGGGGCGGGCCATGGATATCTCGTCCATCAGTACCGGTAGTGCGCGAACGCCTTGTTCGCCTCGGCCATCTTGTGCATGTCCTCGCGGCGCTTCACCGAAGCGCCCGCGCCGACCGAGGCGTCCATGATCTCGGCGACCAGCCGCTCGGCCATCGAGTTCTCGCGGCGCTGGCGGCTGAAGTTCACGAGCCAGCGCATCGCCAGCGTCGTGCCGCGCTGCGGCTTGACCTCGATCGGCACCTGGTAGGAGGCGCCGCCGACGCGCCGCGACTTGACCTCGAGCAGCGGGCGGACGTTCTCGACCGCCTTCTTCAGCGTGATCACGGGGTCGTTCGCGGTCTTCTGGCTGATCTGCTCCAGCGCGTCGTAGACGATCCCCTCGGCGACGGTCTTCTTGCCGTTCAGCAGCACCCGGTTGATCAGCTGGGTGACCAGCGGGTTCTGGTAGACGGGGTCCGGCTGGATCGGCCGGCGTACGGCAGGGCCCTTGCGCGGCATCGGTCTACTCGCCGCCCTTCTTCGCGCCGTACCGCGAGCGGGCGCGCCGCCGGCCCTTGACGCCGGCGGTGTCGAGCGTGCCGCGGATGATCTTGTACCGGACGCCGGGGAGGTCGCGGACGCGGCCGCCGCGCACGAGCACGATCGAGTGCTCCTGCAGGTTGTGGCCGATGCCCGGGATGTAGGCGGTGACCTCGACGCCGGTGGTCAGGCGCACGCGCGCGACCTTGCGCAGCGCCGAGTTCGGCTTCTTCGGGGTGAAGGTCATCACACGGGTGCAGACGCCACGGCGCTGCGGGGACTCCCGCAGGGCCGGAGCCTTGTTCTTCTTCTTCCGGGTCTCGCGACCGTTCCGTACGAGCTGTTCGATCGTGGGCATGGGCCTCTCGTCTGCACTCTTCCGTTGTCAAACGTCCGATCACCGGGCGCGCGCCACAGGAACAGGCGATCACCCGGAGTTCTTCAGATCGCGCGCTCGGAGGCTGGGACCAGCCGAGACGCGACCGATAAGGCTATCGGCCTAGCCCCGAGGGCGTCAACCAGCGCGCGGAACGGCCGGCGGAGGTGCCTTCCCCCGGCACGAGGTGCGCCGCAAGTGTACCCGCCGGCCGCTGGTAGCGTCGCCGGCGTGGACCTGGACCGGATGCGCGCGCTGGCCCGCACGGCCGCCCTCGCCGGGGCCGAGGTGGTCCGGGAAGGCCGCCCGCCCGCCGAGGGCGAGGCCAAGGGCCCGCCCGGGGACTGGGTGACCGACGTCGACGTGGCCGCCGAAGCGGCGGTCGCCGAGGCGCTGCGCACCGGCGCCCCCGAGATCGCGATCCAGGGCGAGGAGTCGGGCGGGGCCACCACCGGGCTGCGTTGGGTCGTCGATCCCCTGGACGGCACCACGAACTTCCTGCACGGGTTCTGGGCGGTGGCGGTCTCGGTCGCCCTGGTCGAGGAGCAGACGCCGCTGGCGGCCGCGATCGTGGCGCCGCTCCTGGGTGATGTCTGGACGGCGGCCGCCGGTGCGGGCGCGATCTGGGAGCGGCCCGGGCGCGAGCCGGCTCCGGCCCGGATCTCCGAGCGGCCGGTCGAGCGGGCCGTGGTCGGCACCGGGTTCCCGTTCCGCCGCAAGGACCGCGTGCCCCGGTACCTGCGCGCGTTCGAGGTTGCACTGCAACGGTTCGAAGACCTCCGCCGGCCCGGCGCGGCCTGTCTGGACCTGGCCTGGGTGGCCTGCGGGATCTTCGAGGGGTTCTTCGAGCTCGGCCTCGCTCCGTGGGACGTCGCGGCCGGCGGACTGCTGATCGCCGAGGCCGGGGGCGCCGTCACCGACTGGGACGGCGGCCCCGGCTACCTCAGCGGGGACATCGTGGCCGGCACGCCGGCCGTCCACGACGAGCTGCTGCGGATCGCGCGTTACTCGGCGAGCGAGGCGTAGATCTTCTTGCGGGCCTCGGTCAGAGCCTCGATCGCGACCTGGACCTGCGGCTCGGTGCCGGCGGTGGCCACCTGCTTCACGGCCATCGCCAACGGGAGCACCGCGTCCCACAACGGCCCCGCGTCCCCGCCGTCCTCCCACGGCGGCTTCCAGTCGGCGCCGTCGCGGCGCTCGTTCAGGGCGGCGCGGCCCGCGTCGGTCAGCGCGTAGACCCGCTTGCCGTCGCGCTCCTCGCCGGTGACGAGCCCCTCGTCCTCCAGCATCTGCAGCGTGGGATAGACCGATCCCGGGCTCGGGCGCCAGCGTCCGCCGCTGCGCTCCTCCAGCTCCCGGATCACGTCGTAGCCGTGCCGCGGGCCGTCCTCCAGGACGTCGAGCACGGCGGTGCGGACGTCGCCGCGCTGGGCGCGCCGCCCGGGCCCGCCCCAGCCGCGGCCGCCCATCCCCCACATCCAGGGCGGCCCCATGATCTCGCGGCGCCGCGGATCCCTCCGGTGTCCCATCTCGGACCCCTTCCTCTCGTTCCTTGACGATATCGCTCGTCCTAACGCGATATATCGTAACAGCACGGAACCGTTCGTCAACCCCTCGGATAGGCTGCCCCCGTGGGACGGGGGGACCGGCACCGGATCCAGGGGTGGGCGGAGGGCCTGATCGACGAGCACGGGCCGGCCGTCGCGTCGCTGATCGGGCTCGAGGGCCCGCTCCCCCCGGTGACGGTCGTGGTGCTCGCCGGCCAGGGCGCGCCGGGGATGACGAACGGCCTGGAGATCAGCCTGTCGGAGGAGTGGTTCCGGCAGCACCCCGACGACGAGGGCTGCGTGATCCACGAGCTGGTGCACGCCTATCAGCGGTGCCCTCGCTACGACGCGACGACCGCCTGGCTGATCGAGGGCTACGCCGACTTCGTGCGCGACTCGATGGGGATGGAGATGGACTGGACGAAGGCCCACCACGAGCCGGGCGGGGCGACCGCGGGCTACCAGTCCACCGCCGACTTCCTGTTCTGGCTCGAGCGGCACCATCCGGGAGCGACGAAGGGGTTGAGCCTGCAGCTGATGGCCGGCACGTACGGGTCGGATGTCTTCCGACGACTGACGGGCACGGCGCTGGATGATCTGGTCGCCGCCTACGAGGCGGAGCGGTCGGGAGGACGTTGATGGGGCAGGACGCACGTTCGAACGACGGAGGTTCGGAGCACCTCCGAGGGCGCGCGATCGAGCGGCTGCACCGCCAGCGCGACTTCTTCCTGCACCTGGTGATCTACGTGGTGGTCAACGCGCTGCTGATCGTGATCTGGGCCGGCGGCAGCGGCGGCACGTTCTGGCCGATCTACGTGATCCTCGGCTGGGGCATCGCCGTGGCCGTGCAGGCGTACAACGTCTTCTTCCGGACCGATCCGGACGACGAGGCCATCAAGCGCGAGATCGACCGGCTGCGCTAGCAGCCCTGAGGAGGCGGGCATGGACCTGGGGATCGACGGCAGGGTCGCCGTGGTGGCGGCCTCGAGCAAGGGCCTCGGCAAGGCCGCGGCGACCGCGCTCGCGCGCGAGGGCGCGAAGGTGACGATCTGCGCGCGCACCGCGGTGGACCTCGACGCGACCGCCATGGAGATCCGCGAGACGACCGGCGCCGAGGTGCTCGCCGTGCCGGCCGACCTGAACACGGCCGAGGGGATCGACGCGGTGCTCGCCGCGAGCCGCGAGCGCTTCGGCGAGGCCGACATCCTGGTCCAGAACTGCGGCGGGCCGCGCCCGGGGAGGTTCCCCGACCTCACCGACGCCGACTGGCACGCCGCCTTCGAGATCGTCACGATGAACTTCGTCCGGTTCGTCCGGGGCGTCACGCCGTCGATGCGCGAGAGGCGCTGGGGCCGGATCGTCTGCATCCAGTCCAGCTCGGTGAAGCAGCCCGTCGCGAACATCGACCTGTCCAACGGCACGCGGCCGGGGATCGCCGGGCTGGTCAAGGCGATCATGCCCGACCTCGCGAAGGACGGGATCACGATCAACCTGGTGCTGCCCGGAACGCTCCTGACCGACCGGATCCGCTCGGCGTTCGGCGGCGGCGCGGACGACGCCACGATCCAGCAGCGCGTCGGCGCCGGCATCCCGATGGGCCGCCTCGGCGCTCCGGAGGAGGCCGGCGACCTGATCGCCTTCCTGGCCTCGGAGCGCGCGAGCTACATCACCGGCGCGGTCTACCAGGTCGACGGGGGCCAGATCGCCTCGAACGTCTGAGCTCGGCGCGGTCTACGAGGCAGGCGCCGGGTTCCAGGCGCCCGCGACCCCGAACGCGCCCGTCCGGCGGACGTCGGAGCCGTCCGCGTTCGCGATCACGATCGGGTCCCTGCTCCCGTCCACCGTCGACAGGTTCGGCAGGTTGAACGAGATCCGGGCGCCGTCCGGCGACCACGCCGGATCCGTTCCGGCGGCCACCCCCCGCAGCCCCGAGCCGTCCGCGCGGACCGTGAAGATCTCGTCGTGGATCCGCTCGGACCCGGTCCCGGCCTGGAACAGCAGCCGGCTCCCGTCCGGCGACCACTGGAGCGCGTGCGGATCGTACGCATGTCGCAGGACCGCCCGATCCACCAGGACGCGCTCGACGGTGCCGCTCGCGTTCACGACCCGGATGCTGTTGACGGCGTCGCCGGCGCCGTCGAAGAACGCGATCGTCGAGCCGTCCGGTGAGACCGTCGGCGAACCGAGCGCCCCGACATCCCGGGCGGGGAAGAGCTGAGACGGCATGCCGCCGGAGGCGGCAACCTCATGGAGCGAGCCGGCGTCGGCGTAGACGACCCACGCGCCGTCGGGCGAGATCGCGCCCGAGATCCCCGGCCCGAACGCGCGCCCGTGGACCAGCGACGTGACGGTCCCGTCGGCGTGCAGCACCGCCAGCGAGCGGTCGTTCGGATCCGAGATGCTCCCATGCAGCAACAGCTCCGAACCGTCGGCGGACCAGCCCACCGGGAGGCCCGTGCTCGTTCCGAGATCGACGCGGATCGACGGGTGGTCGGGGTCCATCGCGAACAGCAGGCCGGCCCGGTTGAACGTGATCCATCCCCCGGTCCCCGCGAACCGGTCCCGCGGCGCCGGCGGCGCCGCCGGCCCCTGGGTACCACGGGTGGTTCCGGCGACCAGCGCGGCCGCCGCCAGCACGAGCACCACCGTGAGCACCTCGGCCACGACCCGCCGAGACCGCAGTCGGCCGGGCGGCGCCGGCGCGTCTTCCAGGTCCGTCTCGACCGCGAGGTGCTCCTCGGGTCCCGTCGAAGGCATCATCGCAACCATGGATCCTCTAGCGGCCGGTTCCGCTCAGGCTCCGTCGCCATCTCCTTCCTCCCTCGGCACGTCCCGGACGTTCCGGGCCGTGTGACCGGTTCCGGACCGCCCCGCCCGGCCTACGGTGGCATCGCGGGCGACGCAGGGAGGTGTCGACGATGTTCCGCGAGGTGATCGGACGGTCGGCGGCGTTCTTGGTGGCCGGACTCGAGCTGACGGGCACGTCCATGGCGG
>DATHCP010000120.1:0-12367 GCA_035490535.1 Actinomycetota bacterium | reverse complement strand
GGCGATCTCCTCGACGTACTACGACACCCTGAAGTTCTTCCACGTGCTGGCCGCGATCGTGTGGGTCGGCAGCGGCGTCTACGCGCAGGTGCTGGCGACCTCCGTGATCCGGGAGAACGATCCGGCCCGGATGGCGATGGTGGCCCGGGACATCGGCCGTCAGGGGCAGCACCTGATCACGCCGGCCGCGATCAGCGTGCTGGTCTTCGGCGTGTGGCTCGTCGCCGCCGATCCCTACCTGAACTTCACGACGACGTGGATCGCGGTCGGGCTGCTGGGCTACCTGCTCACGCTGATCACCGGGGCGGGGTTCCTTGGACCGGAGTCGGCGCGGCTGGGCAAGCTGGGAGCCGAGCGCGATCCGTCCGATCCGGAGATCCAGCGGCGGATCCGGCGGATCCTGTTCGTGAGCCGGATCGACCTCGTGGTGCTGGTCGTGGTCGTGGCCGACATGGTGTTCAAGCCCGGCAGCTGAGCCGGGCGCGGCTCACATCTCGACGGCGACCTGCTCCGGCACGGGCTGCCCCGCCGCGGCCGCGTGGTGCGCCGCGATCGCCTCGCGGCCCGGGATGAACCGGTTCGCGACCACCGCCGCGATCAGCAGGATGCACCCGGCGAACACGAGGGCGGGGTGGAAGCCTTGCATGAAGGCGTCCTTGAAGGCGGTCACGACGCCCTGGGCCTGCGTGGGGTTCAGGCCGTCCAACGCGAGCGACCCGTGCTTGGCGGCGTTACCCACGGCCTCCTGCTGCGCGGGTGAGAGCCCGAGGCCCGCGACCGCAGGTGCGAACGCGCTGTTGAGCTTCGTCGTCAAGATCGCGCCCAGCAGCGCGATCCCGAGGACGCCGCCGACCTCGCGGCTCGTGTTCGTCATCGCCGAGCCGAGCCCGGCACGTTCGTGGCCGACCGAGTTCATCACGGCCGCGGTCATCGGCGCCATCGTGGCTCCCAGGCCGTGGCCCATGATGATGAAGATCGGGAACAGCACCCAGTACGAGGTGGTGGGCGTCAGCAGCAGCCCGAGCAGCACCAGGCCGGTCCCTCCGAGGATCAGGCCGTAGGTCATGGGCGCCCGCGAGCCGTGCTGCGACGCGTATTTGCCGGCGTTCGGGGCCGTCACGATGATCGCCAGGGTCATCGGCAGGAACCCGGCGCCCGCCTGGAACGGTGAGTAGCCGTGGATCAGCTGCATGTACAGCGTCAGGAAGAAGAACGTCGCGAACATGCCGAGGGAGACGCTGAACGCGACCGAGTTGCCGGCCGAGAAGGCCGGGATCTTGAAGAACCGCAGCGGCATCATCGCATGTTCGTTGCGCAGCTCCCAGAACAGGAACGCGGCGAGCAAGACGGCGAACAGCACGAACGACCCGATGATGCGAGGGCTGCTCCAGCCGAGCTCGTTCGCCTCGATCAGCCCGTAGGTGACGGAGAACAGGGCCGAGGTCCCGAGGATCAGGCCCACGACGTCCAGCTTGCGCTCGACCTCGGAGACCGACTCCGTGACCGTGGACATCGCCACGAAGAACGCCACGATGCCGATCGGCACGTTCAGGAAGAACACGGACTGCCAGCCGAGGTGCTCGACCATGTACCCGCCGAGCGTCGGGCCGAGCGCGAGGGCGATGCCCGAGACGCCGGCCCAGATCCCCAGAGCCTTCGCCCGCTCCTGCGGCGGGAACGTCACCGTGATGATCGAGAGCGTCCCCGGGATCATCAGCGCGCCGCCGACACCCTGGAGGGCGCGGAAGATGATCAGCTGCGTCGGGGTCTGCGAGACCCCGCAGAGGAGCGAGAAGAGCGTGAACACGACGAGGCCGGCGAGGAACATCTTCTTGCGGCCGTAGCGGTCGCCCAGGATGCCGCCGGTCAGCAGCAGCGAGGCGAACGCCAGCACGTAGCCGTCCACCACCCACTGGAGCTCCGAGAACCCGGCCCCCAGATGCAGGCGGATCGTCGGCAACGCCACGTTGACCACGGTGTTGTCGAGCATCGCCATCGCCAGGGCGAAGCACATCGTCAGCAGGACGATGACCTTCTCCCTCGCGTGGTCGCCTTCGAAGCCGAGCATCCCTTCCCCTTCCGTGCGGTGCGTGCCTGCGGCGGTTCTGGGGCCAACCGAGCCCGGGGCGGATCTGTTCCCGCGGCTCTCAGGTTACGTCAGCTTGCGGTACTGCCGGATCGCCAGCGGGATGAACACCAGCAGCAGCCCGGCGATCCAGGCGACCGATTGCGCGATCAAGCTCGGCAGCGATGCCCCCGCTGGCATCACGACATCGCCGATGGACAGGACGCGAGCGGTGTTGGCCCAGATCGTGACCGGGTTGTGCTCAGCAACGGGCTGGAGCCAGTTCACCATGCCTGCGACCGGGACGAACGCGGAGCTCACGAAGACGATCGGGAAGATCCCCGTGAACATCGCGGCCTGCACCGCCTCGACCTCCTTCAAGGTGAGGGCGATCGTGGCGGAGATCCACGAGAAGGCGAAGCCGATCGCGAGCACCAGGAGGATCGTTCCGACGGCGCCGGGCAGGCCGTTCTCGAACCGGAACCCGACGAGGTAGCCGACCATGATCACGAGGACCACGAGTACCGAGTTCTTCCCGACGTCGGCGACGGTCCGGCCCACCAGCACGGCGGAACGCGCCATCGGGAGTGAACGGAACCGGTCGACGATGCCCTTCTTCAGATCCTCCGCCAGTCCGACGGCCGTGGTCGTGGCTCCGAAGATCGCGTTCTGGACGAAGATGCCGGGCATCAGGAACTCCACGTACGTGATGCCACCCGGAAGGTTCGCGATGTTGCCGGCGAACACCCAGGTGAACAGCAGGACGAACATGATCGGCTGGAGCAGTTCGAAGATCATCACCGTCGGGACGCGGACGATCTGCATCAGGTTGCGCCAGACGGCGACCGTGCTGTCCGAGATGAAGTACCGGAGGCGCGTTCCCGACTCGACGCGCGTCGTCGGCTCGACCGCGATGCTCATGCCTCGCCTCCCCCCTTCGTGGGCTTCCGCCGCCGGCCCCGTTTCGGCGTCGGCTCGTCCGAGGGCGTCTCCTCCGCGGCGTGGCCCGTGAGCGACAGGAAGGCGTCGTCGAGGGTGGGCCGGTGCAGGGCGATGTCGCCCACGGCGATCCGCGCGTCGTCGAGCCGCCGGACCGACGTCAGTAGGGCCTCGGTGCCCGCCGTTCCGACCGGCACCCGGACGATGCCCGCCTGGGCGTCGACCGTGGGATCGCCGGCGCCGACGCCCTTCAGGCTGTCCGCTGCGAACCCTGCCTGCGCGACGTCGGCGACGTGGACCTCCAGCACCTCGCCGCCGATCAAGGCCTTCAGCTCATCGGCCGTGCCCTCGGCGATCACGGTTCCGACGTCGACCATCGCGATCCGATCGGTGAGCTGGTCGGCCTCCTCGAGGTACTGGGTCGTGAGGAGCATCGTCTTGCCCTCCCGGACCAGGTTTCGGATCAGGTCCCACAGGTCGATCCGGCTGCGTGGGTCCAGGCCGGTGGTGGGCTCGTCGAGGAACAGGATGTCGGGGCGGGCGACCAGGCTCGCGCCCACGTCCAGGCGTCGCCGCATGCCGCCCGAGTAGGTCTTGGCGAGCCGGCGGCCGGCATCGGCCAGGCCGAAGCGCTCGAGGACGTCGTCGGCGCGCCGCCGGGCCTCCGATCGGGACAGGTGGTACAGGCGCCCGACCATCTCGAGGTTCTCCCGGCCGGTCAGGTTCTCGTCGACCGCCGCGGACTGGCCGGCCAGACCGATCCGGCTCCGGAGCGCCTCGGCGTGGCGGACCACGTCGAGGCCGGCGACCTCGGCCCGTCCGGCGTCGGGGAGCAGGAGGGTGGTCAGGATCCGGACCGCGGTGGTCTTGCCGGCGCCGTTGGGGCCGAGCAACCCGAACACGGTGCCCTGGGGGACCTCGAGGTCGATCCCCTTCAGCGCGTGCACGTCGCCGAAGGACTTCGCGAGCCCCTCGGTGCGGATGATGGCGTCGTTCACGGCGGCCCAGCCTACCCGGGCCGGCCGACAGGTCGCCCTGACCTCCCCGGCAGCGCTGTGACCTGCGGGAACGCGTCAACCACGTGCCAGGTGTAATCAGCATTACCGATCGGGAATGCTGAGGCCGCCCTTGCCGTTCTTGCAGGTGCATGCACCGTTCGGCCTGAAGGAGTTCCCGCGATGCCCGAGATCGACACCCTCGCCCTTCCCCTGTTGCCCCTGACCACCGGGGTCGTGCTGCCCGGCATGGTCGTCACCCTCACGCTGGAGTCCGCGGAGGCCCGTGCGGCCGTGGACGCGGCCGCCGGCGAGGAACGCCGGCTCCTGCTGGTGCCGCGGCTGGAGGGCCGTTACGCGCGCGTCGGCACGATCGGAAAGATCGAGGACATCGGCAGCCTGCGCGGGGGCACGGAGGCGATCGTGATCCGTGGTGTGCGCCGCGCCCAGGTGGGCGTGGGCGTGCCCGGCACCGGCGAGGCGACCTGGGTGCAGGTCGAGCCGGTCGAGGAGCCGCCGGCCACGGAGCGCACGACCGCGCTCGCGCGCGAATACCGCGCCACGATCGAGGGCATCGTCGAGGCTCGCGGGGTTCCGGCGATCGCCGAGTTCCTGCGGGGGATCTCCGAGCCGGGCGCGATGGCCGACACGGCGGGCTACTCGCCCGACCTGTCCTTCGAGCAGAAGGTCAAGATCCTTGAGACGCTCGACGTCGAGCGCCGGCTCGAGCTGGTGCTCGGATGGGCCCGCGACACGCTGGCCGAGACCGAGCTGAAGGAGAAGATCCGCGAGGACGTCACCGAGAGCCTGGAGCAGCGGCAGCGCGAGGCGATCCTGCGCGAACAGATGGCCGCGATCCGCAAGGAGCTCGGCGAGGACGGCACCGAGGACGTCGTGCAGACGTTCCGTGACAAGATCGCCGCCGCCGGGATGCCCGACGACGTCCGCGAGCAGGCCGAGCGCGAGCTGAGCCGGCTGGAGCGGACCTCGGAGCAGTCGCCGGAGTACGGCTGGATCCGCACCTACCTGGATTGGATCGTGGAGCTGCCGTGGAACGTTCGGACCGAGGACAACCTCGACATCGTCGAGGCCCGGCGGATCCTCGACGAGGACCACGACGGGCTCGGCGACGTGAAGGACCGGATCGTCGAGTACCTCGCCGTGCGGAAGCTGCGGGCCGACCGCGGCCTGACCGAGACCGGCGGGCGCGGCTCCGGCGTGATCCTCACGCTGGTCGGCCCTCCCGGCGTGGGCAAGACCTCGCTGGGGGAGTCGGTGGCGCGCGCGCTCGGGCGGAAGTTCGTCCGGGTCTCCCTCGGCGGCGTGCACGACGAGGCGGAGATCCGCGGGCACCGGCGCACGTACGTGGGGGCGCTGCCGGGCCGGATCGTGCGCGCCCTGAAGGACGCCGGCACGAAGAACCCGGTGATGATGCTCGACGAGATCGACAAGGTGGGCGCGGACTGGCGCGGCGATCCCTCGGCTGCGCTGCTCGAGGTCTTGGACCCCGCGCAGAACCACACCTTCCGCGACCACTACCTCGACGTCGACCTGGACCTGTCCGAGGTGCTGTTCGTGGCGACCGGCAACGTCGCGGAGACGATCCCCGGCCCGCTGCTGGACCGGATGGAGGTGATCCGGCTCGACGGCTACACCGAGGACGAGAAGGTCGCGATCGCACGACACCACCTGCTGCCGCGGCAGGTCGAGCGCAACGGGTTGCGGCCGGAGGAGGTCGAACTGACCGACGACGCGTTGCGCCAGATCGTGACCGCCTATACGCGGGAGGCCGGGGTCCGCAACCTCGAACGCGAGTTGGGCAAGCTGTTGCGGAAGGTGGCGACGACGCTCGCCGCCGACCCGGCTCAGGCGCCCGTGGCCGTGGGCGTGGACGACGTTCCCGGCTACCTCGGCCGCGAACGCTTCTCGGCCGAGGAGATGGCCGAACGCACGAGCGTTCCCGGCGTCGCGACCGGCCTGGCCGTGACCGGCACCGGCGGCGACGTCCTGTTCATCGAGGCGACGCGGGAGGACGAGGGCGAAGGGCTCACCCTGACCGGCCAGCTGGGCGACGTGATGAAGGAGTCGGCGCAGATCGCGCTGTCGTACGTGCGCTCGCACGCGGCAGAGCTCGGGATCGATCCATCGCAGCTGAAGGGCCGCTTCCACCTGCACGTCCCCGCGGGGGCCGTGCCGAAGGACGGACCCAGCGCCGGCGTCACGATGACGACCGCGCTCGCATCGCTGCTCCGCGGTCGGACGGTCCGCCCCGAGGTCGGCATGACCGGCGAGGTCACGCTGCAGGGCCGGGTGCTGCCGATCGGCGGTGTGAAGCAGAAGGTGCTGGCCGCACACCGGGCCGGGCTCACGACGGTGATCCTGCCGAAGCGGAACGAGGGCGACCTGGACGACGTGCCCGAGCGCGTGCGCGAGGAGATGTCGTTCCACCTCGTGGCTGACGTGCGCGACGCGATCGACGTGGCGCTGGACGCCGAGCCGGCCGCTGCGACGTCGGCGGCCTGAGCTTCGCCGGTCGCGGGCGGTTCCTGGCCTAAGCTGGGACGCCCGTGTTGCAGCTGATCGATCTCCGCCGCCGGTTCGGCGACGTGGTGGCGCTCGATGGGCTCAGTTTCGAGGTGCCCGAGGGCAGGATCGTCGGCTTCGTCGGGCGCAACGGCTCCGGCAAGACCACGACGATGCGGATCACGCTCGGCGTGCTCCAGGCCGACGGGGGCGAGGTCCGCTGGCGCGGCGCGCCCGTCGACGCCGCGGTGCGCCGGCGCTTCGGCTACATGCCGGAGGAGCGGGGCCTGTACCCGAAGATGCGCCTGCGCGAGCAGCTCGTGTACCTGGCCCGCCTGCGCGGCACCCCGAAGGACGTCGCGCGCGACCGGGCGTCCGAGCTGCTCCAGGTGCTCGAGGTGATCGGCGACCCGCAGGCGCGGATGGAGTCGCTGTCGCTTGGCAACCAGCAGCGCGTCCAGCTCGCGGCCTCGTTGGTGCACGCGCCCGAGCTCCTGGTGCTCGACGAGCCATTCTCAGGCCTGGATCCGGTGGGCGTCGACGTGCTCGCCGGCGTGCTCTCGCGCGAGGCGCGCGAGCGCGGCGTGGCCGTGGTGTTCTCGAGCCACCAGCTCGACCTCGTGGAGCGCCTGTGCGACGCCGTCGTGCTCGTCGACCACGGACGCGTGGTCACGAGCGGCACGATCGAGGAGCTTCGCGCGATGCGCGCGCGGAACCTCTGGCGGGTCGAGGTGGCCGGGGCCGGCGCGGAGTGGTGGAGCGCGGTGCCGGGCGTCCGGCTCGACGAACACCGCGACGGCGAGGTGATCCTGGAGCTCGACGACGCGGCCGATCCGCAGCGCGTGCTGGATCTGGCGCGCGCCGAGGGTGACGTGCGGGCGTTCGGGCCGATCGAGCCGACGCTCGCACAGCTGTTCCGGGAGGTCGTGGCGGGATGAGCGACGCCGCGACGCGAACCACCGACCGCGGGACCTGGCTGCTGGTCGCCCGGCGGGACTTCTGGGTGCGGCTGCGGGAGCGGAGCTTCCTGATCTCGACGCTCCTGAACATGGTGGTGATCTCGATCCTGGTGCTGGCCCGCGCCTACGGGGGCGCCGGCCAGGGTCCGAGCTTCGACCTCGGCTACGTGGGTCCGCCCCCGGTGGCCGACGGCGCGGTCGCGCTCGGGCAGCAGGCCGGCGTCACGGTGCACGTCCACGAGCTACCGGACGAGATGGCGGCCGCCCAGGCGCTGCGCGACGGCTCGGTCGACGCGGTGGTGTTCGGCGACCGGATCGTTGCGAGGTCCTCACTGGATCCGACGCTGGGCGGCCTGATCGAGGCCTCGTCGCGTCAGGTGCGGATCGACGCGCTGCTGGACCGGCACGGGGTGACCGCGCAGGAGCGGGCCGACGCGAACGCCGGGCTCCCGGTGCAGACGATCGAGGCGCCTCCGCCGCCGCACCGATCCGAGAACGCCGAGGTCGCGTTCGTCGCCGTGATCCTGCTCTACGGGCAGCTGTTCGGGTACGGGATCTGGGTCGCGACCGGCGTGATCGAGGAGAAGGCGTCCCGCGTCGTCGAGCTGCTGCTGTCCGCGATCCGGCCGAAGCAGCTGCTCGCGGGCAAGATCGTGGGGATCGGGATCCTCGGGCTCGGCCAGCTGATCGTGGTGGCGACGTTCGCGATCGTGCTGGCGCTCGTGACCGGTGCGCTCGACGTGCCGCTCAGCGCGGTGGGCGCGGCCGCGCTGGTGATCGGGTGGTTCATCCTGGGGTTCGCGTTCTACGCGTCGTTGTTCGCCGCGGCCGGCGCGCTCGCCTCCCGGCCCGAGGAGCTGCAGAACGTGATCGTGCCGATCAACCTGATCATCCTGGTGTCGTTCTTCATCTCGATCGGAGCCCTGCAGAACCCCGACGGCCGCCTCGTCACGATCGCGTCGTTGCTGCCGATGTCCGCGCCGCTCGCGATGCCGGTGCGGATCGTGCTCGGCGCCGCGCCGTGGTGGCAGGTCCTGCTGTCGCTCGCCGTGATCGTCGGCAGCACGGTCGTGCTGGTGCCGGCGGCGGCGCGCCTCTACATCGGAGCGATCCTGCGTTCGGGCGGTCGTGTGCGGATCCGCGACGCCTGGCGCGCAGCCGCCTGATCCTCAGAGCCGCCGCGCCCGTCGAACCGGCACCGGCTCCGCGAGGCCCTTCAGCACCGCGTCACCGGCGTCGTCGAAGGCGACCCCGTCCGCGACCGCGGCCGCCGCGTCGGTGAGCAGCACCTCCCGCGCCACCGCGTGGCCCGCGAGGCGTGCGGCGATGATCACGGTGCGGCCGAAGTAGTCGCCGTCGCGGTGCAGCACGGGCCCGACGCTCGCACCGACCCGTGCGGGCGGCAGTCCGAGCACCGGTGCGGTCTCGACCAGCTCCAGCGCCGCTTCGGCGACCGGCCGCGGATCCGCGAAGTGCAGCATGATCCCGTCGCCCAGGAACTTCACCGTCCGCCCGCCGCGCGCCTCGGCCGCGGCCGAGAGCTCCACGAGCCCCTCGGCGATCGACAGCGCGGCGGCGTCACCGCGCTCGTCGGTGACGCTGGTCGAGTCGGACAGGTCGAGGAACGCGATCGCGGGTTCGCGCCCGGCATCGCGCCGCCGGACGCCCGCCTCGTCCATCGCGATCTCGATGTTCGTCACGATCTCCTCGGTGCCAGCGTGCTCGAAGTGCCGGTGGTGGATCAGCTGGAGCAGGCGGTCGCTGATCTCGAGCATCGCGCTCGCGATCGGCACCGCGGTGTCGAGCACGTCCTTCGTGGACATCCCGGCATCGAACATCGGCTGCTCGACGTGCTCGCGGAAGAAGGCGATCTGCGAGGTCGCGAGGCGCCGGAGGTTCTCGCCGATGAAGCGGGTCCCGGCGATCAACCGGTCGGGATCGCGCTCGGCGACCGTCGACATCAGCGCGAAGATCCGGAGCAGCTCCAGGTCGTCCTCGCGGATCTCGGCGTCGAGCTCGGGCGCTGGCACCTGGAGCGACATCGTGAAGAACCGCCGGAGACGGTCGACCGGGATCCCGAGCTGTTCGCCGGCCGCCCGGAGGGTCAGGCCCGCCATCGGGACGGGGTCGGGGAAGATCGCGTCGATCCAGGCCATCGAGTACCGCCCGTCCTCGATCAGATCGTGCAGCAGCTCGAACCGGATGCCGGCTCGGTCCATCGCCTCGGCGATCCGGACGCGCGCGATGTCGTGCGGGCGGTAGGAGCCCTCGGGCGCGTCGAGGACGTGCGCCTCCGTCATGCGCCGGATCAACGACACCCCGACGCCGGCCGCGGCGGCCAGCTCGTCCGCCGAGTAGGTGCGCACGGCGCGTCAGGCGGTGCCGAACACCCGCCGGAACGAGGGGAGCGGGAGCTCGCCGGTGGCGAGCACCTCGTCGTGGAAGGCACGCAGGGAGAAGCCGCCGTTGGCCCGGGCGGCCGCCGCCTCACGCGCCTTCTCGATCTCGATCATGCCGATCATGTAGCACAGCGCCTGCCCAGGCATGGCGATGTACCGGTCGACCTCGATCACCGCGTCGGTGTGCGTCTGGCCGGCCTCCTCGAGCGTCGCGATCGCCGCCTCCCGGCTCCAGCCCAGCGCGTGGATCCCCGTGTCCGTGATCAGGCGGGCGGCGCGATGCGCCTGGTTGTCCAGCATCCCGAGCCGCTCCCACGCGTCAAGGTACAGGCCCATCTCGTCGGCCAGGCGCTCGGCGTACAGGCCCCAGCCCTCGCAGTGCGCCGCACCGGCGAGCGTGCCCCCGAAGCGCCGCAGGTCGGAGCGATCGGTCATCTCCTGCTCGAGCGCGATCTGGAAGTGGTGCCCGGGGTTCGCCTCGTGGTACGTGACGCTCGCGACGTGGTGCAGCGCCCGGTCGGGCAGGTCGTAGGCGTTGATGTAGTAGGTCCCCGGCCGCGAGCCGTCCTCGGTGGGCGGGTTGTAGAACGCGAACGGCTCGTCGGCCTCCCGGAACTCCTCGACGCGCCGGACCGCGCAGTTCGCCTTCGGCAGCGTGCCGAAGAACGACGGCGCGGTCTCCCAACTGCGACGGACCTGGTCCTCGGCCATCACGACGAGCTGCTCGGGCGATGTCGCGGTGTTCGCGCCGCTGGCGTTGTGCGCCGCGATCGCCTCCACCGGGTCGGCGTAGCCGAGCGAGGCGGCGATCTCGCGCCGCTCGTCCTGGATCGATGCGAACCGCTCGTTCCCGAGGTCGTGCACCTGCCGCGGATCGAGCGGCAGCGAGGTCCAGCCGAGGATCTCGGCCGCGTACATCCCCTCGCCCCCCGGCAGCGCCGTCATCCCGATCGTTTCGGTCGAGGCCGGCAGGTACTCGTCGCGGAGGAGGTCGCGGAACCGGGCGTGGGCCGGGGCGACGACGTCGCGCACGACGCCCGCGAACCGGTCGCGGACCTCGGGGTCCACGTCGGCACCGAGCGGGAGCATCGCGGGGGAGTCCTCCGGTGCGAGCGCGAGGATCCGGTCGAGCTGCGCTCGCGCGCGTTCGACCACGATCCGCGGCGTCACCACGCCCGTGGCGATCGCCTCGCGGGCGACGTCTGCCGAGGCCTCCAGGAACGCGGGGAACGCCCGCAGGCGCGCCTCGTACCGGTCGAGCCGCTCGGGCGTGTCGGCACGCTGCACCGAAGCGACCACCGCGATCATCGTGCCGGCGCCGTGCATGTGGTTCACGACCTCGAAGCGATCGACCCGCTGCTCCAGGGCGGCGAGCGACCGGGCGCATATGGCCTCCAGCACGTCGACGTCAAGCTGCGAGGCCACCTCCAGGTCCGCGCGATCGATCGTCGCCAGCTCGTCGAGCGCGGCCCGGCACGCGGCTTCCTCCGCCGCGCGGCCGGCCTCGCTCGGGTCGGGGAGCCGGTCGTCGTAGCGCTCGTCGCCGACGTACGTGCCGGCGAGGGGCTGCCGCTCGAGGAACCCGTCCCAGAACCGGTCCACGAGCTGGCGGACCTGGTCGTTCGGCGTCACCGTTGCCTCCTCGCGATCGTCAGGGCCCCAGGGTACCCGCGTTGACCCCTCCGGGAGGCCGTCGCTACGCTCGGGCGTTCGTCGGGAGGAGGGCGGATGCTGCTCGAGGGGAAGAAGCTGTTGATCACCGGCGTCCTGACGCAGCAGTCGATCGCGTTCTCGGCTGCGCGCGCGGTCCAAGAGCAGGGCGGCGAGATCGTCCTGACGAACTTCGGCCGGACGGTGAGCATCACCGAGAAGGTCGCCAGGCGCCTGCCGGATCCGCCCGACGTCCTGGAGATGGATGCGAACGACGAAGCGCAGATCGCGGCCGTCCGAGGGGAGCTCGCGGCGCGCTGGGGACGGCTCGACGGCTTCTTGCACGCGATCGCCTTCGCGCCCCAGGACGCCCTGGGCGGCAACTTCCTCGCCACCCCATGGGACAGCGTTGCGACGGCGATCCAGACCAGCGCGTACTCGCTGAAGGCGATCGCCGCCGGGATGCTGCCGCTGCTCGAGGCGGCCGACCGGGCCTCGATCGTGTCGCTCGACTTCGACGGCCAGGTCGCTTGGCCGGTGTACGACTGGATGGGCGTGGCGAAGGCGGGCCTCGAGGCCGTGACGCGCTACCTCGCGCGCGACCTCGGCCCGAGAGGGATCCGTGTGAACACCGTGAGCGCCGGGCCGATCAAGACGATGGCGGGCAAGAGCATCCCCGGGTTCGACGGGATCACCGACAGGTGGTCGAACCGGGCGCCGCTCGGATGGGACGTCTCGGACCCCACGCCGGTCGCCGGCGCGATCGCGTTCCTCCTGTCGGATCTCTCCAAGGGGATCTCCGGGGAGCTGCTCCACGTGGACGGTGGGTTCCACGCG
>DATHCP010000119.1:0-10995 GCA_035490535.1 Actinomycetota bacterium | reverse complement strand
GCTTCGGCGCGACCGAGACGGAGGATGTCGAGTACCGCGACGCCGACGATGCGCTCGCGGTGCTCGACCACGTCGGCGCCACCTCGGCGTACGTGATCGGCCAGTCGCGTGGGGGGTCGATCGGCGTCGATCTGCTCGTCGAACATCCCGAACGGGTCGACGCGTTGGTCAGCGTCGCCGGGGGTGTCAGCGGCTTCGTGTACGAGGGCGACGACGGCCCGCCGGAAGCCGAGATGGAGCGCCTGTACGAGGCCGGCGACATCACCGGGCTCGCAGAGCTGGAGACGCAGGTCTGGGTCGATGGGTGGGGACAGCCGGCGTCGCGCGTCGACCCCGGGATCCGTCGACTGGTGCACGACTGGATCGAGGCGGACATCCGGGCGGACAAGCCCTGGGGGAAGCCCGCCGAGATCGAGCCGCCGGCTGCGGAGCGTCTCGGCGACGTTCGCGTCCCGGTCCTGGTGATGATCGGTGAGGTCGACGAGCCCGGAAGCGTCGCGAGGGGGCGCTTCCTGGCGGCATCGGTCGCCGGAGCCCGCCTCGTGACCTTCCCGAACGTCGCCCACATGATCCAGCTCGAGGAGCCCGAGCGCTTCACGGAGTCGGTGCTGTCGTTCCTCCGAGACGTCGACGGGACCTGAGTCGCTCCCACCTCAGCGCGCGAAGAAGTGCAGGCCGAGCCATGCCCACCCTGCCGGCAGGGCGACCCGGCCGGAGCGCGTCGTTCCGACGCGTCGGTTGACGGTTCCGAGCGTCGGGATCTTCGACGTCGAACGCGTGGCCACGAGGTCGACGCCGATCATCGTGAGGAGCAGCGTGAGATCTAGGGCGATCGTCGCGTCGTGCGAGCTCAACCGGACCCTCCTGAGCCGGTCAGCGCCGTCAGCACGAGCCAGCCGATCCCCAGCCACAGGAGCAGCCCGGCCGCCCGCCCGACGCGCGACGCCAGGACCTAGCTGGTTCAGGGTCGTCCGGGGTGGATCCGCGCGTTCGGGAAATCGAGATGCAGCGGGATCGCGCCACCGGGCAGCAGCAGATCGAGGCCGTCCGGCGTGTCGAGGTGCCCGGCGCTCCGGCCGGGCACCCCCGTGACGCCGTACTGCCACACGATCCGGTCGGTCGCCGGATCGATCAGCACGACGCGCTGACCGTAGTCGTCGTTGACGGCGATCAGCCCGTTCGGCAGCGGGGCGCCGAGGCTCGGATGATCCAGCACGCCGGCCGCCGACCTCGCGTGGTAGGTCCACACGACGCGACCGTTCGGGCGGAAACGCACGATCCCGCCGGGATGGCCGTAGTCGACCGCGAGGATCGCGCCGTCCGGCAGCAGCTGGGGATCCGAGGGAACACCCAGCCCGGGGATCCGATGCTGCCACACCACGGCGCCGGTCGGTCCCACGCGGGCGATGATCCCGCCGTACAGCTCGGTGGTCAGGAGGTCACCGTTCGTGAGCGGCGTGCTCGCGTTCGGATAGCCCACCGTCCGAGGGAGCCCTGCGGTGCAGTTCCCCGTGACGCCGATCTGGCGGCGCGCATGGCCGTTCGGGCCGAAGAACAGGAGGCGACAGTTCTTCGCGTCCGCCACCACGACGGCGTCGCGCCCGAACGGATACGGGTAGGCGTCGTCCGGTTGATGCAGGTAGCCGGCCGACGATCCGGGTGAACGAGGGTGCCCGTACGTCCAGATCGTCCTTCCGCTCGGATACGCGATCTCGGCGATCACGTCGTTCTCCTCTTCGTTCACCAAGATCGCGTGACCGCCGTGGACCCAGAAGGCGTCGTCCGGGAAGTAGAAGGGGAACGGTGGCGCGGGGTGGTTCGGGCTGGGGTAGCGCCAGACCACATGGTGATGCGCGTCCACCACGAGCAACCGGTCGTTGCCTCGATCGGCGATCAGCAGCAGGCCCGCGAACGGCCGCCGGCGGGACAGGGGCGTCGTGGGCGGATCAGGTGTGCGACTCGTCGTGGCGGGCGCCGATACCGTCGCCGCGGCGGACGCGACGAGGACCTGGGCGAGGGTGGTCGTGCCGTAGCCGCCGATCAGGAGCTGACCGTCGCCGGCCGGCGCGACCGCCGCGTCGGCGAGCGGACGTCCGAGGGACGGGCCGGCGACGACCGCGCCGTCGGAGAGCGCGACCTCGTTCACCGACGAGATCGCGGCGCCCGAGGGGTCGCGTCCGCCGGCTACGATCATCGAGCCGTTCCAGACGAACGCGGCCGCGTGACCGACCGGCGCGGGGAGGGTCGCCATGGCGGTCGTCCGCCCGGTCGTCGTGTCGAAGCGGTACACCGAGCGGCTCTCGCCGCCGCTGCCCAGGACGCCGCCGGCGATCAGCAGGTCGGTTCCGTCCGTCGCGACAGCGGGATAGCGGAGCCCCACCGGAAGGCTCCCGACGCGCCGGAAGGTCGTGCCGTCCGTCGTCGCCAAGATCGCCCGTTGCGGGCTCGAGCCGTTCCAGCCGCCGAGGATGTAGACCGTCGTGCCCACCGTGGCGGCCGCGAGGTCGGACAGCGGCGACGGGAGACGCCCGGCGATCCGCGCACGTCCCGTGGACACGTCGATCGCCTGCACGGCGTCGGACGAGCTCGCCGCCCCGCCGCCGAACACGAACAGCGAGGGCCCGATCATCGCGCCGGCGCCATCGTGGAACGCCTGCGGGAGGCTGCCGATCGACGAGATACGGCCCGTGGCGGCGTCGAGACGGAACACCCCGGCGGCGGAGTTCCCCGCGGCGTCGAGCCCGCCGGCGATGTAGACCGCATCGCCGGACGTGACCGCCACGGCGCGCTGGACGGGCGCGGGCAACCGGTAGCCGGCGGGCGCGAACCGGAGCTGCGGCGCATCCGTGCTCGACGCCGGGGACGCCGCTGAGATCGGTGATGACGTCGATGCGGGGGGCGACGCCGGGGTCGCCGACCGCCTGGTGCACGCGGCCAGGAGGAGGAAGCACGAGGCGAACGCCGCCCGTCGCGCCGACGCGGTCACGCGCCGAGTGTAGGGACGCGCCGGGCCCGCAGGGCCGGGCGCACAGAAGCGTCACACACGGGTCCGGACGTGCCACGGCCCCGCGCGGAGCGCGGGGCCGTGTGCCGGGGGGATGGGTCTGTTCGGTTGTGGGGTGGCTACCGGCTCGTGCCGGGTCCCCGCGTGAAGCCCTCTCCGAAGCTCCGCACGGGGACCGGCACCAGCCGGGCGAACGACGCGAGGAACACCCAGCCGAGGGGGATGAGTCCCGCGAGCGGGACGATGGTGGTGATCCTCAGTGCGCCGTTCATGGCGAGGTCATCGGCTCCCAGACACGTTCCGGCGCAGGCTCCATCCGGGTCATTTCGTGGTGACGACGACGTGCTAGGTCCTCGGTCGATGCGGGTGAGCGTAGGCCGAAGGGCTAGCCGGGCTCCGCGGCCCGGTACCCGACGCCCCGCACCGTCTCGATCAGGTGCTCGTGCTCGGGGCCGAGCTTCGCGCGGAGCCGCCGGACGTGGACGTCGACCGTGCGCGTGCCGCCGTAGAAGTCGTACCCCCACACCTCGCGGAGCAAGGCGGGGCGGGTGGAGACCCGGCCGGGATGCGTGGCCAGGTACCGAAGCAGCTCGAACTCCTTGAACGTCAGGTCCAGGGCGCGCCCGGCCGCCGTCACGCGGTACGTCTCGGTGTCGATCGCCACCGGACCGAGGTGGACGATCGTGCCCTCGCCGCCCCCGGAGCGGCGACGGAGCAGATCCATCCGCAGGCGGAGCTCCGCCGCCGGCGCGCCCGGGAACACGAACTCGTCGACGAGCTCCTCCCACGGGAAGCGCTCCAGCCGGTCGCGCTCGACGACGAGCACGACCGGCACCCGGGCACTGCGCGCTCGGAGCTCACGGAGCACCGACCATGCCTGGCCGGGGTTCTCGACGCCGTCGATCAGCACCGCGGCCGGCTCCAGCTCGAGCACGTGGCCGAGCACCACGACGGAGAGCGGCTCGTGCTTGAGATCGGGACGGAGCTCGCCGAGCGCCGGGAGCACGCGGTCGATGGTGCGATCGGAGAGCAGGGCCCACACGGTCATCGGGATGTGCCTCACGATACCCGGTCGGCATCTCCGCCGGTACGCTTGACCTGCGATGACGTCGATCCAGGAGACGCTGTCCCACCGCTGGACCGTCCGGGCCGAGCCGTTCTCGGTCCGTACGGCCGACGGCCTGGCGATCGCGGGCACGCGTCTGGGCGATCCCGACCGGTCCCGCCCGGCGCTCGTGATGGCGCACGGCCTGATGGGCTGGCATCGCAAGCCGCGGTTCGCGACGTTCGCGGAACGGATGACGCCGTGGTTCGCGCCGTACCCGTTCGACCTGCGCGGGCACGGCCGCAGCGAGGGGGCCAGCGACTTCGGGCGCGACGAGATCTATGACGTGGACGCCGTGGCACGCCGCGCCCGCGAGGACGGCCACGACCTGGTGCTGACGCTCGGGATGTCGCTGGGCGCGATCTCGGTGCTCCGCCACGCGGGGATCCTCGGGGGCACCGACGGGGTCGCGTCCATCAGCAGCCTCGCCTACTGGGACTGGCACGAGGGCGCGCAACCGATCGCGCGGCGACGCATGCAGGCCAGGATCGGCACCCGCGGCGGACGCCGGGCGCTCCGCCTGTGGGGCGTGCGGATCACCGACGCGTGGGAACCGCCCGAGTCGCCCGAGGACGTGATCGGCAAGATCGCGCCGGCGCCGGTCGTGCTGGTCCACGGGACCGACGATCACCTCTTCCCGCCGGTGCATGCCGAGCGCCTCTACGAGGCCGCGAACGATCCGCGTCGGCTGCTGCTCGGCACCGGGTTCGGGCACGCCGAGGACGGGCTGAGCCCGGCCTTCGCCGAGCGGCTCGCGGGGACCTTGTACGCCGAGTTGGGGCTGCCGTGGTCCGGGTGAGGCTGTTCGCGGCGCTCCGCGAGGCCGCGGGCGCGTCCGAGGTGCCGGCCGAGGGGCGGACCGTCGGCGAGGTGGTCGACGGGGTCGCCGCGACCTACGGCGAGCGGTTCGCGGTGATCGCGGCGGTGTCCTCGTTCGTGGTCAACGGCGAGCGGGCGGACCGCGGGACGGTCGTCGCCGAGGGTGACGAGGTCGCGATCCTGCCGCCGGTCTCGGGTGGACGCTGAGCGCGTTCGCCGGAACGGGCCAGTCCTGGGATACTCCGAGGCCCCCATGCGATCGCATCGCCTCCTCCTGATCGTGAATCCGGTGGCCCGCACCGTGTCCACGCCGACGCTCGCCGTGATCGAGAAGGCGCTGTCCGCGGACTTCGCGCTCGAGGTCTCCGAGACGAAGGACAAGGGACACGCGAGCGAGCTGGCGGCGCAGGCGGTCCACGACGGGATGGACCTGGTCGTGGTCTTCAGCGGCGACGGCACGATCAACGAGGTCGTGAACGCGCTCGCCGGCACCGAGGTGATCCTCGGCGTGCTGCCGGGCGGCGCCACGAACGTGCTGGTCCGGGCGCTCGGGCTGCCGACCGACCCCGTGGAATGCACCGGAACGCTGATCGCGCGGGCGCTGGACGACGAGGCGATCAAGCTCACGCTCGGCCGGGCGAACAGCCGCTACTTCGCGGTGAACTGCGGTGCCGGGATCGACGCCTCAGCGATGCGGCGTCTCGAGGAGCGCTTCCCTGCGACGAAGCAGAAATACGAGCGCGCCGCGTTCCGGGCCGTCGCATGGGAGCTGATGGTCGGCTACGCCGGCAAGAAGCCCGATCTCGAGGTCACGATCGACGACGAGGAGCCGATGCCGTCGCTGTCGGTGATGGTGGGCAGGACCGATCCCTACACCTTCTACAAGGATCGAGGCCTGCGGATGACGCCCGACGCGTCGCTGGAGACCGGCCTGGACGTGCTCTCGGTGCGCAAGCTGAACCGGCGCAACGTCCCTCGGATCGCGTGGCAGGTGTTCGGCTCGGCGCGGCACGTGCAGGGGCGGGACATCGACTACCGCCACGACGCCTCACGGGTCGTCGTGCGATCGGAGCAGCCGTTCCCGGTCCAGGTCGACGGCGACCCCCTCGGCGATCACGACGAGCTGCGGATCGACCTGGCCCGCGAAGCGCTCTGGGTCGTCGCCTGAGGTCCTGAGGCGGCACCCCCGGAGGGGGCACGCCGGCCGCCGGTATGCTGGCCCGCACCCGAACGAAAGGCCCCTTCCGCATGTCCGACGACACCCCGATCGCTCCGCACGGCGGCGTCCTGGTCGACCTCGTGGTCGACGGCGCCGACGGGGAGGCGCTGGCCGCCGAGGCCGTCAACCTCCCCAAGCTGGTCCTCGGCGAGCGCGAGCTCTCCGACCTGGAGATGCTCGCCGTCGGGGCGCTGAGCCCGCTGACCGGCTTCCAGGGCGAGGCCGACTACGACGCCGTCCTCGACACGATGCACCTGCAGGACGGGCTCGCGTGGGCGATCCCGGTGGTCCTGAGCGTCACCGACGAGGAGCTGCACCGGATCGGCAACGCGTCCTCCGTCGGGCTGACCGCCGTGGAGGGTGGCGAGCCGCTGGCCGTCGTGCGGATCGGCGAGCGCTTCGCTCGCGACAAGCAGCGGGAGGCCGTCTCGGTCTACCGCACCGAGGATCCGGAGCACCCGGGCGTTCGGGCGCTGCTCGACGCGGGCGACACCTGCCTCGGCGGAACGGTCGAGGTGCTCACGGTTCCGACCCACGACGACTTCACGAGCTACCGGCTCACGCCGGCGCAGACGCGCGCGGCGTTCCAGGAGCGTGGCTGGAAGACCGTGGTCGGCTTCCAGACCCGCAATCCGATCCACCGCGCCCACGAGTACCTGCAGAAGTGCGCGCTCGAGATCGTCGACGGTCTGCTCGTGCATCCGCTGATGGGCGCCACGAAGTCCGACGACGTGCCGCCCGAGGTGCGGATGCGCTGCTACGAGGCGCTGTTCGACGGCTACTACCCGAAGGACCGATCGATGATCGGGATCTTCCCTGCGGCGATGCGCTACGCGGGGCCGCGCGAGGCGATCTGGCACGCGATCGCCCGCAAGAACTACGGCTGCACCCATTTCATCGTCGGGCGCGACCACGCCGGCGTCGGCTCCTACTACGGCACCTACGATGCCCAGCGGATCTTCGAAGGGTTCGCGCCCGACGAGCTGGGCATCACGCCCCTGATGTTCGAGCACTCGTTCTTCTGCGTGCGTTGTGAGGGGATGGCCTCACCGAAGACCTGCCCGCACGAGGACGCCGACCGCGTGATCCTGTCCGGGACGAAGGTGCGCGACATGCTCCGCAACGGCGAGCGTCCGCCGATCGAGTTCTCGCGCCCCGAGGTCGCCGACATCTTGATCGCGGCGATGCGCGAGCCCACGTGAGCCGTCGGACGCGGGGCGCGTTCGGAGGTGTAGCATCGCCCGCGTGAGCGAGCACCCCGATCATCCGGCGAACCGCCGGATCGACCGCATCAAGGACCCCGCGTTCGTCCAAGGGCTGCAAGAGCTCTCGCTCGAGGACCTGCGCGCCCGCCGCGACGATTGCATGTCCGAGCGCGAGTACCTGTCGCTGCTGCGCCGGTTGCTCCAGGGGCGCGCGGAGATCCTCCAGGCGGCGCTGGACGCGCGCGAGTCGGGCGAGGAACAGGCGCCGTTGGTCCAGCGCCTCGCCACGATCCTGGCCGACGATGAGCACCCCAGCACGTCGCGGGGCGAGGCCGTGCGCGTGACGGTGCCCGAAGACGAGATGCTGCTGGCGCGCCGGCGGGTGGAGCGCCTGGCGACCGACGCGGAGCTCTCGGACCCCGCAGAGCTCAGTGACACGGCGCTCGCGTCGGTGATCGTCTCGCTGTCCACCGAGGAGCACGAGGTCTCGGAGGACCGCCGGACCGTGATCGGCGTGCTCGACGTCCTGCAGGACGAGCTGAAGCGCCGGTACAAGGACGATCCCACCCTCGCCCTTCGCTGATCCGCGATGCGCTCGGCCGAGCCGCTCGCGCGCGTGGTCCGCTCCGGGCTCGAGGAATCGGTCCACCTCGGTCACGTCGCCGTCTGCGACGCCTCGGGGCGGCTCGTTGCCCGGGTCGGCGACCCCGACCGGACGTTCTTCGTCCGTTCGTGCACGAAGCCGGTCCAGGCGAGCGTCTCGCTCACCGCGATCGGGCCGGACGAACGGGTGCCGGTGCGATCGGTCGCGATCATGTGCGCCTCCCATAACGGCGAGCCGGTCCACGTGCGCGCCGTCCGCGAGGTGCTCCGGCGCGGCGGGCTGACCGAGGAGGACCTGCGCACCCCGCCGGCGCGGCCGAGCGATCCCGCCAGCGCATCCCGCGTCCGGGCGTCCCGGCCGGTCTTCCACAACTGCTCGGGCAAGCACGCCGGGATGCTCTTGGCGTCGGTGCGGCGCGGCTGGCCGACGCTCACCTACCGCGCGCGTTCGCACCCGCTGCAACGCCGGGTCCTCGCCGCCGTGCGCGAGCTCTCCGGCATCGACGACGTGGCGGTCGGGATCGACGGCTGCGGCGTGCCGGTGCACGCGATGCCGTTGCGATCGATCGCAACGATGTACGCACGGCTGGCCGCGCCGGAGCGGCAGGGACGGCTGGCGCCCGCCGTGCGGAGGTCCGTGGAGGCGATGCGGGCCGAGCCCTACCTCGTGGGCGGGCGCAACCGCGTGGACACCGCGATCATGACCGCGACGTCGGACCTGGTGGCGAAGGAGGGCGCCGAGGCGCTGATCTGCGCGGTCTCGCTCGAGGCCGGACTCGGGGTGGCGGTCAAGGTCGGGGATGGCGGCTACCGAGCCGCCGGCCCGGCGATGATCCAGGTGCTGGAGGAGCTCGGGCTGCTGACGTCGGCGGCCCGGCGCGCGCTCGGACCCTGGGCGGAGCCGCCGGTGCTCGGCGGCGGCCGGCCGGTCGGCCGCCTGGAGCCGGTGCTCCACCTGCGCGGACGGCGCTGAGGGACGACCTTCCGCGCGAACCCCCGTAGCATCGATGGACGTGAGGGAGCGTCGAACGTGAGCGAGGGGCCGCGCGTCGCGGTGCTCTCGGTGCACACCTCGCCGGTGGATCAGCCCGGCTCGGGCGACTCCGGCGGGATGAACGTCGTGATCCGGGCGGCGGCCGAGCGGCTCGCGGCGCGAGGAGCCGAGGTCGACCTCTTCGTCCGCTGCCGCGGCGGCGACGACCACCAGGTGAAGGTGCTCGCGCCCGGCGCGCGCGTCGTTCCGATCAAGGCGGGCCCGTGCGAGCCGGTTCCGAAACGCCTCCTGCCGCGGTTCCTGCCGGAGTTCCTCGGGGGCGTGCTCCGCGAGGCGCGCGCCGATGGCCGCGGCTACGACATCGTGCACAGCCACTACTGGCTCTCGGGCTGGGTGGGCCGCGCCGTCACGGAGGTCTGGGACGTGCCGCTCGTGGCCTCGTTCCACACGCTCGGCAAGGTGAAGAACTACGCGCTGGCGCGGGGCGAGCGGCCCGAGCCGCCGGCGCGCATGCAAGGAGAGGCGGCCATCATCGAGGCGGCGGACCGGATCGTGGCGCCGACGCCTTCGGAGGCGGGGCAGCTCGTCGGCCTCTACCGGGCCGATCCGGACCGGATCCGGCTGGTGCCGCCGGGCGTCGACCACCGGCTGTTCGCGCCTCGGCCGCGCGAGGAGGCGCGCGAGCGCCTGTACCTGACCGGCTCGGGCCTGCGCTTGGCCCTGTTCGTCGGCCGGCTCCAGCCGCACAAGGGGCCCGACGTCGCGGTGCGCACGATCGCGGAGGCCGTCGCCCGCGATCCCGCGACGACGCGTGACCTCCAGCTCGCGATCGTCGGCGGGCCGAGCGGCGGCGACGGGGGCGAGGTGGCCCGCCTGATGGAGCTCGCCGTCGCGCTCGGCGTCGCCGATCGCGTCGTGTTCTTCCCGCCGCAGGCACAGGCGCGGCTCGCCGACTTCTACGCGGCGGCCGACGTCGTGCTGGTGCCGTCGCGGTCGGAATCGTTCGGACTGGTGCCGCTCGAGGCCGGCGCGTGCGCGACGCCGGTGGTGGCGGCCGCCGTCGGCGGACTGCCGTACGTCGTGGACGACGGATGGAGCGGCTTCCTCGTCGAGGGTCACGATCCCTCCGATCATGCCGAGCGGATGCTCGACGTCCTGCGCGAGCCCGAGCTCCAGCGCGCGCTCGGCGAGCACGGTGCCCAGGTCGCACGACGCTTCACCTGGGACGTCACCGCCGACGAGATGCTCCGCGTGTACCGCGACCTCGCGAGCGCCGACCGGCGCTGAGCTGCGGCGACGCCGAGGCCCGCTGGCGCGCAGCCGATTTGTCACTCTTTTCGGCGACCCCGTGACCTGCATGTATGCGCTCTGACCAGCGGGAACGCCGGCTTGCCGTCCTCCGCGGCCGCCCGGTATGTTCCGCATCGCTCCGAGCGGTCCGAGGGCCGAGCGGAGGGACCGGACGGGAAGCGCAGGGGCCCCGATCGGACGGCGGAAACGCCGGCCGAGCGGATCCGAAGCGCCCGGGGGAACCGGAAGGCAGAGAGGCCGCAAGGTCACTCGGCCGGGAAGGAGCCCCCCACGCCGGGGAAGGCCGCAAGGCCGGAACCGGCGGCCCGCAGGGAGCGCCGCGAGGCGAACCCCGCGGGGGTCCGTCGCCAGGGATCCACACCGGGCCGCAAGGCTCGAGAGGACCGGTCCCGGCGAGTCGGGAGCCGCGAGGCTTCACGGCAGCGCCGATGGCGACGAAGGCGGGCGGAGCGCCGCGAGGCGAGCCACCGCCGGCGATCCGGACCCAACGGACGGGCCGAGGAAGGCTCGGAGCACCAGAGCCCGAGGGGCTGAACGGAACCGAACGCTTCGGCGGGAGGGGACGGGAGGTCTCTCGGGCTCTGCTACGTCCGGGGTCCGCCGCCCCCGGGGACGTGCGCTACCGTTCGTCCCCGTGAGCGAGGCTCCGCGAGCCGGCGCCGACGAGCGGCGCGAGCGCACCGTCGTCGTGGCGATGCGCCACTTCTCCGAACACGGCTATCGCGGCGCGCGCGT
>DATHCP010000118.1:0-21227 GCA_035490535.1 Actinomycetota bacterium | reverse complement strand
AGCGCTTGAGGAGGCGCACGTCGAGTTGCAGGAACGCGAGGAGATCTTGCGCGAGCTCTCGAACACGATGGCGGAGGAACGGGCCGATGAACGATTACAGATCGCCGGATACCTCCATGACGATCTGGCGCAGGTCTTGTTCCGCCTGAGCCTGCAGGTCGACGTCGCGCGGAAGCTCCTCGACAAGAACGACCTCTCTGACCTGCGACAACAGCTCGAGAAGATCCGGGAGTCCAAGCAGGAGACGTCCGACCGGATCCGGGCCCTGATCCGCGACCTGCATCGGTCGCCGCTCGGAGCGAAGGGTCTCGCCGAGGCGCTGGAGTCGTTGACCGACGAGGTCGGGCGCGACTCGGGCGTGACGTTCCATCGCGACGTGCAGGACATCGACCTGCCGGCCCCGATCGCGTTGCTGATGTACAAGATCACCTACGAGGCGATCTTCAACGCGCTCAAGCACGCACGCGCCACCGACATGTACATCTCGGTGACCGAGGACGCCGAAGACATCGTGCTGCAGCTGCGTGACAACGGTGTGGGATTCGACACGTCGATGCCGGGACCCGAGGGCCATTACGGCATGGCGATGATGCGCGAGCGGGCGAAGATCGGTGGCGGGTCGTTCGACGTCAGCAGCGCGCCGAACGAGGGGGCGACGATCACGGTCCGGTTCCCGATCGCGCTCCTCCAGCGCGAGCCGGAGGCCCCGCCGTCGAACAACCACGTCGTGCCGGGGGCGGCGCGGTCCTCAGAGGCGCCGACGTCGCAACCCCGGTCCGAGGCCGCGACCTAGAGGTACGTCCGGAACCACGAGACGATCCGATCGATCCGGTCCGCTCGCCGGTCCGGCCGTCCGTTCGTCTTCAGCCCGTGCGGCTCGTCGGGGTAGCGGATCATCTCGACGGTCACGCCCGCGCGATGGAGCACGCCGAACGCGAGATCGGTATTGATCGGTGGGCAGCGGAGGTCGCCGTCGGTGTGCAGCAGCAGCATCGGCGCCTTCGCGTGGTGCAGCGACCGGTACGGCGAGGCCGCGACCAGGCGGTCCACGTGCTGGGGAACCCGGTCCTCACCGACGGCGGAGGCCGCGATCTCGAACGGGAAGTCGGAGCCGCCCCACTCGGCGACGTGATCGGTCACCGGGTTCTCGCTGACCAGGGCCCGGAACCGGTCGGGGTGGCGCCCGGCCAGGACGTTCACCAGGTACCCCCCGTAGGACGCCCCCATCGCGCCGAGCCGCTCCCGGTCGACGATGCCATCGTCGGCCAAGCGGTCGAGCAGGGCGAGCAGCTCGCGGGTGTCGGGCCCGCCCCAGTTCGCGTAGAGCCGCCGCCCGAAGTCTTCGCCGTAGCCGACCGAGCCCGACGGGTTCGCGTACACGACGTGGAAGCCGGCGCCGGCGACCGCCGTCATGTCGAGCCACGGCGTCACCGAGTGCATCGCGTGGGGGCCGCCGTGGATCTGCAGGACCGTCGGCCGCCGCCCCCGGCCGCCTCTGATCAGCCAGGCGTCGATCGAGCGGGGACGGGTCCCGTAGGCGGAGATCCGCTCGGGGTCTCGGCGGAACGGACCGAACCAGCGTCCGCCGTGGGACGTGATCCGGCGGGCCGAGCCGTCGGCGACCTCGTAGAGGTCGGGGGGCGCCGCGCGGTCGGTCGCGAGTATCGCGATCCGTCCCGCGGCCGTGCGCAGCTCCACCGACACGAACCCCCCTTCGACGAGGCGCTCGATCGAGCCGTCGAGGCCGAGCCGGTGCGGGAGGACGGTGCCGTGGTCGGAGACCGCGACCAGGAGCGCGTCCTCGCCGAGCCATCGGAGGTCCTGCGCCTCGAGCAGCCCGCCGGTGATCAGATCGCCGTAGGCGTAGTTGCCGATCGGGCGGTCGAGGTCCACGGCGAGCCGGCGCCAGTCGCGGCCGTCGCGGACGAACGCGCGCGCGTTCTGCCAGCCGTCGATGAACGGCAGTCGGTTGGCGAGCACGGCCAGCCTGCCGCCGGCCGACCACGCGGCCGCGATCGCACCACCCGGGAACGGCGGCAGCGCACGGAGCCGGCCGCCGGTCACGGCCAGGGTGAACGGCTGCGGCACCTCGCCTTCGATCCTTCCGTCGGGCGTCGAGGCGAGCACGGCGAGCGCTCGGCCGTCCGGCGCCCAGACCGCCGAGGCCGCCGCGCGATCCGTGGGCGAGATGCGCCGGGGCTTGCCGCGACCGGCGGCGTTCGCGATCCACACCGCAGGGAGCTGGTCGAGGACCCCCACGCCGTCGAGGCGCCAGAACGGGGTGGTGATCCGGCGGGCCGTGGGCTCGGTCGGCGAGCCCACCAGGAATCGGCGCGTCCCGTTCCCAGCGAGCACCGCGATCGACCGGCCGTCGGGCGACCACTCGGCCGGTCCTGCGCCGTCGGGGAAGCCGGGCAGCATCGAGGGCTCACCGCCGTCGAGCGGCATCACCCAAACCTGCGGCTTGCCGCCCGACCGATCCGAAAGGAACAGCACGCGTGAGCCGTCGGGCGAGATCCGCGGTCGCGCGTCCGAGGCGTCCGGGTTCGTGAGTCGCTCGGGCCGGCCACCGTCCACCGACACGCGCCACAGGCGCGAGCGGTACCGGTCCCGTTCGATCGTCTGACGCGCGTACACGATCGAGGTCGCATCTGACGAGAGATCGAACCCGGTGATCCGCACCTGGGTGCGGAGGTCGGAACCGCGGAACGGACGTGGCGAGGTGGGCATCGGCTGAGCTCCTGGCGTCGGATCGGTGCGAACGCTACCCGGTTCGCCGGTAGCGTGTGCCCGATGGAACGGTGGCGGTTCGTGGGCGTGCGGCTCCCCGAAGGCGAGCCGGACGAGCTCTGGTCGGTCGACGGGCATCTGCAGCGCCGCCCAGGGTCCGACGCGGAGCCCTTGCCGGGGCGGTACGTCCTGCCGGGGCTGGTCGACGCCCACGCGCATCCGACGATCGACGTTGCGGGCCTCGGCGCGCCGATGGGCAGCTCGGTGCTGGTCGAGACGAACCTCGAGCGCTGCGCGGCGTCCGGCGAACTGTTGATCCGTGAGATCGGCGCGGTCGGCGACTTCTGGAGCCTGGACGGGATCGGGGAGCGTCTGCCCCGGATGCAGCGGGCGGGACGGTTCCTGGCGCCGTCCGGCGGGTACTTCGACTGGCTGGGGGTCTTCACCGAACCGTCGGACGCGCGGAGCGAGGTCGCCCGCCAGACCGCCGCCGGTGCGACCTGGATCAAGGTGATCGGCGATTGGCCGACGGATGTCGGTTTCCATCCGAACTACGAGCCCGAGGTGCTGGCCGGGATCGTCGAGGCCGCGCACGCGGCCGGTGCGCGGGTCGGTGTCCACGTGATCTCGCGGGAGGCGACGGTCGCGGCGATCGACGCCGGCGTGGACACGCTGGAGCACGCTCCGCTCCTGGACGAGGACCTCGTCGGGCGGATGGCGGCGAGCGGTGCGGCATGGACACCCACGCTCTCCGCCGTCGGGCCGATGCTCGAAGGGTCGGTCGACGTCGTGGGGATCTCGGGGATGGGCGAGGCGTTCCGGGCGGCGGCGGAGCGTCTGGGCCACGTGCTTCGTGCGGCCCGGCTCTTGGGTGTGCCGGTCCTCGCCGGGACCGACGTGCTGCCACCGGGCTCGATCGCCACCGAGATAGCGCAACTGCACCGCTGGGGCCTCACGCCGACGGAAGCGTTGGAGGCCGCGACGACCGTGGCACGCGGGTTCCTCGGGGAGGCGGCGCTCGAGGACGGCGCGCCGGCCGACCTCGTCACCTACGACGCGGATCCGCGCGAGGATCCTGAGGTCTTGCGCGAGCCGGCGGCCGTGGTGCTGGGCGGCCGGCGGATCCGCTGAGCCCGGGTACGCTCGGATGATGTCCGCCGACGACGGCTACTTCGGACCCGACAGCGTCAGCTGGCGCGTCCACCGGGAGGTCACGGTGTTGTTCGGCGGCGCCCGCGCGCTCCTGCTCCAGGCCGCGCATCCACTGGTCGTCGCCGGCGCGAACCAGACCGGCATGTACGACCGCAACCCGTGGCGGCGCCTGCAGCGCACGCTGATCCTGACGTACACGATCACGTTCGGGACGAAGGCGGAGGCGCATGCCGCCGCCGACAAGATCAACGAGGTCCATGCCCGGATCAATGGGATCGACGCCGTGACCGGCCGACCGTACGACGCGCTCGATCCCGAGTTGCTCCTGTACGTCCACGCGTGCCTCGTGGACTCGGCGCTGGTGTTCGAACGGCTGACGGTCGGGGAACTGGATGACCGTGGCCGGCAACGCTTCCACGAAGAACAGATGCTGGCGGCGGAGCTCGTGCGTGTGCCCCGCGAGATGATCCCCCCGACCGTGCCGGAGCTCCGCGCGTGGCTCGCGGCGGTCGCGGCGCGCGGAGACCTCCTCGTGACCGAGGGCGCGCGGCGCGTCCGCGACCTGTTCGAGCATCCGCCGGCCGACGCCGAGTGGCGCGCCGTCCTGCCGGGCGTCTCGCGGCTCGCCTTCGCGACGCTGCCGTCGCCGGTCCGCGAGCTCTATGGGATCCCGATGACGCCCCCGCGCGCCGCCGCGCTCCGCGCGACGTTCGCGGCGATCCGCGCCGGGCGTCCGTTCCTGCCAGCTCGCGTGCGCTACCTGGCGCCGTACAACGAGTGGCTCGCTCGGGAACGCGGCGAGGAGGTCGGGCCCGGCGTCGCCGAGCATCGGCGTTCGCTCGGGATCCGGCTCGGCGCCTAGACTCCGCGGGTGGCCGACGTGGAGGGCCTGCTGCTCGACATCGACGGCGTCCTCGCGGTGTCGTGGGAACCGATCCCCGGGTCGGTCGAGGCGATGACATGGGTCCGTGACGCGGGGCTGCCGTTCCGGCTGATCACGAACACCACCACGCACACGCGCCGGGCGCTGTCGGGAACCCTGAGCGCCGCCGGGTTCGACGTGACGCCCGGGGAGATCGTGACGGCCGTGACGGCGACCGCCGCGTACCTCCGGGAGCATCACGACGGGTCTCCGGTCTTCGTGTTGACCGACGGCGACCCCGGCGAGGATCTCGGGGGGGTCCGCGTCGTCGACCGGCCGGACGACGCCGAGGTGATCGTCCTCGGCGGAGCGTCCGACGCGTTCTCCTACGACGTGCTGAACGCGGCGTTCCGCCGGCTGATGGACGGCGCCGCGCTCGTCGGTATGCATCGCAACCTCTACTGGAAAACCGCCCGTGGCTGGGAGCTCGACTCGGGCGCGTTCCTCGGCGGTCTCGAGGAGGCGGCCGACGTGACGGCCGCGATCTGTGGCAAGCCGGCGTTCGCGTTCTTCGAGGCTGCGCGCGCGGAGCTCGGCGTGCCGGCGGAGCGCGTGGCGATGGTGGGCGACGACGTCGTGAACGACATCGAGGGGGCCCGCGCCGCCGGGATGCGGACCGTGCTGGTTCGCACGGGGAAGTTCCGCGAGGAGGACCTGACGAAGGGATCGCCCGATGCGGTCCTCGGGTCGCTGGCGGAGCTCCCGGGCTGGTGGGGACGCTGACGTGATGCTCTCCGAACGGACGCGGCACGCGCGGGCGCTGTTCGCGGGGATCGCGCCGCAATACGGCTGGATGGGCGCGGCGCTGTCGTTCGGCCAGGATCCTCGGTGGCGGCGGTTCCTGGTGGATCGCGTGCAGGCGCCGCCCGGCGCGTCGGTGCTCGACGTCGCGAGCGGCACCGGCTTGGTCGCCCGCGCGCTCGAGACGCGCGGCTACCGTGTGACCGCCCTGGATCCGAGCGAGGCGATGCTCGCGGCCGGCTCAGGCGTGCGGGTGCGGGCGCGAGCGGAGGAGCTGCCGTTCGCCGACGGGGCGTTCGACGCGCTGACGTTCACGTACCTGCTGCGCTACGTGGACGATCCCGCGGCGACGCTCGCCGAGCTCGCGCGGGTGGTGCGGCCCGGCGGGACCGTCGTGTCGCTCGAGTTCGCCGTTCCCACCGAGCGCTGGGCCCTGCCGTTCTGGCGCTGGTACACGCGCTCGGCGATGCCCGTCCTCGGCCGCCTGGTGTCGCCCGCCTGGGCGCACACGGGTCGGTTCCTCGGCCCGTCGATCGAGGCCTACTGGCGCGAGCACCCGCTCGACGCGCAGCTCGCCGACTGGGACGACGCCGGTCTCGGCGCGGTCCGGTTCCGGCACATGGCGAACGGCGCGGCGATCGTCCTGTGGGGGCGCCGGCGGTGACCTCGCGCGATCGGCCGGCCTTCTACGCGCTGCCGGCCGGCGGCTGGCGCGACTACGTGACCCTGCTGCATCCGCCGTACACGCTGTGGCACCTGTCGTACGTGGCGATCGGCGCGTGCATGGTCGCGGACGTGAACCTCGGCTACCTGGGCTGGACGCTGCTGGCCTTCTTCGGCGGGGTCGGGCTGGCGGCGCACGCGCTCGACGAGCTCCGCGGCCGCCCGCTCGGCACGGCGATCCCTTCGCCGGTGCTGGTCGCGATCGCGGTGGTCGGGCTCGCCGGCGCGATCGTGATCGGGCTGTACGGCGTGGTCCTGGTCACGCCCTGGCTGCTGGTGTTCATCGCGGTGGGGGCGTTCCTGGCGCTCGCGTACAACCTCGAGTGGTTCGGCGGCGCGTTCCACTCCGACCTGTGGTTCGCGCTGGGCTGGGGCGCGTTCCCGGCGCTGACCGCCGCGTTCGCACAGACCGGGCGCCTGGGGATCGCGGCCGTGGTGGCCGCCGCCGCCTGCGCGGCGCTCTCGGCCGCCCAGCGCGTCCTGTCCACGCCCGTCCGCCGGCTGCGCCGCCGCGCCCTCACGATCGAGGGTCGGGTCACGTACGACGATGGCGCGTCGGAGCCGCTCGACGCCGCCTGGCTCCAGGCGACCCCCGAGCGGGCCCTGCGCCTGCTCTCGATCGCCGTTCCCCTGCTGGCCGTGGCGTTGGTCGCTTCGGCCGTCGCGCGACGATGAGGAGGACCGATCGATGACCGATGTGCTCGACCCCGCCGCCGAACGGCAGCTCGCGGTGGACCTGTTCAACCGAACGTGGACGCTGCTCGACATGCCCGAGCGGAGCGCCGAGGACGACGTGACGATGATCCACATGGCGCATGCGTCCCGGCATCACTGGGCCGCGGTCGGCGGACCGGAGAACCTGGCGCGGGGGGAATGGCAGTGTTCGCGCGTCTACGCGGCGCTGGGACGCGCGGAGCCGGCGCGCTACCACGCCGAGCGATGCCTGGCGATCTGCGAGGCGAACGCGATCGGCGACTGGGACCTCGCCTACGCGTACGAGGCGCTCGCCCGCGCGGCCGCCGTCGCGGGTGATGCGGACGAGCGGGCGCGGTGGCTCGAGCGCGCGCGCGCCGCGGCGCAGGACGTCGCCGATCCGGAGGACCGTGAGCACCTCGAGGAGGACCTGGCGACCGTCTGAGTGACTACCGGGCCGACGACACGATGCCGAGCACCTCGTCCGCGTAGCGCTCCAGTTTCGCGGGCCCGACGCCGTCGATGCCCGCCAGGTCCGCCCAGTCGTGCGGCCGGCGTTCCGCGATCCGCTCGAGCGTCGCGTCGTGGAACACCACGTACGCGGGAACGCCGTCGGCCTTCGCGCGCTGGCGCCGCCACTCCTTCAGGCGATCGAACAGCGGACCGCCGTCGCCGACCCGCACCGGGGGTCCCGCCTTGGCGGTGCGCGGCCGGGAGCCCGCGCGCGCTCGCACGCGGACCCCGATCTCGCCCAGGAACGGGCTGGGAGCCGGTTTGACGTCTTCGGGCCACGACAGGAACAGGTGCCGGCGGGCGCGCGTGATGCCGACGTAGAGCAGCCGGCGTTCCTCCTGCGGGTCCGCCTCGGATCGCCGCGAGCGGTACGGCAGCTCCCCGTCGAGCAGCCGCGGCAGGAAGACGGCGTCGAACTCGAGGCCCTTCGCCCGGTGGTAGGTCATCAGCTGCACGCCGCGCCCGTCGCGTTCGGGCGCGAAGCGGTGCTCGAGCTCCGCGACGAATCCGGCCACCGACGCCACCGTCCTCTCCGCACCCGCGGCCGCCGCGTGCTCGGCGGCGAGCGCGCGCAGCCGCCCGAGGTCGGCCTGGCGCGTCGCCTCCTCGTCGCCATCGGGCACGGCATCCGGGTCGTAGCCGAGCTCCTCGGTCACCGCCCGGACCGCGTCCTCGGCGCCCGCACCCCCCTCGATCCGCCGGAGCCGTGCCAGCACCGCCCGAGGGCCCGGCCGGCGCAGGAACGCGCCGTCGCGCACCTGGTACGGGATCGCCGCGGCGGCGAACGCCTCCTCGTACGGCTCCGAGCGGGCGTTGATCCGCGAGAGCACCGCGATCGCGTCCCAGTCGACTCCGGCGTCGTGCAGGCGCCGGCACTCGGCGACGACGAACCCGACCTCGGCCGCCTCGTCCGGCAGTGCCCGCGCCGTCGGGTTCGGGCCATCGGGTCTGGTGGCGCGGAGTTCCTTCGCGAACCCGCCGAGGTGGCGCGCCAGCGCGTTCGCGACCGTCAGGACCTGTGGGGAGCTCCGGTGGTTCTCCTGCAGACGGACGATCGTCGCGTGGGGGTAGCGCTCGGGGAACCCCAGCAGGTGCGACGGCGACGCGCCGGTGAACGAGTAGATCGTCTGGTAGTCGTCGCCGACGACGCACAGTTCGTCGCGACCACCGAGCCACCGTTCCAGCAGCGCCTGTTGCAGCGGGTTCACGTCCTGGTACTCGTCGACCGTGACCGCGGCGATCCGGGACCGGACCTCCTCGGCGGCCTCCGGGTGCTCGTCGAACAGCCGTACCGCCAAGCCGAGCATGTCCTCGAAGTCGAGCTTCCCGGTCCGATCCTTCCGCCGCTCGTACCCCTGGTAGACGCCGAGCAGCAGCTCCGGCGGCATGGGCGGGGTGTGCGCGCCGAGCGACGACAGGTACCGCTCCGGGGGGATCATCCGGTTCTTCGCCCATTCGATCTCGCCGGCGATCTCGCCGCGCGGGAGGAACCGATGCGGCGGCGGCAACGCGGACGCGAGCGAGGCGATCAGCGGCGCCTTCGAGTCGAGGATCCCGGGCATCGGGCGGCCGGTCGAGCGCTCCCACAGGCGCCCCAGCTGCGACAGGGCCGCCGCGTGGAAGGTCCGCGCCTCGACCCCCTCGACCCCCAGACGCGCCAGGCGGGTCTTCAGCTCGCGGGCGGCCTTATCGGTGAACGTCACCGCCAGCAGCGACCTGGCCTCGAACGTCCCGGTGGCGACCTGGTTCGCGATCCGGTGCGTGATCGTCGTGGTCTTGCCGGTCCCCGCACCGGCGAGGATCGCGACGGGGCCGCGGACCGCTCCAGCGGCGGTCCGTTGCGCGTCGTTCAGGCCCGCCAGGACGCCCCCGCCCGCCTCCACCCGGCGACCCTACCAGTGGGTCCCGACGCGACGGGGGCGTTCCCCGCCGGGGCGCGTACCCTCGGTGCATGACGACCGCGACCACGATCGGCGAGCTCCGCGCCGCCGGCTACCCCGACCGCACGGTGAAGCAGGAGCTCCGCGCGAACCTGTTGATGAAGCTCGAGCGCGGGGAGGAGCTGTTCCCGGGGATCCTCGGCTTCCAGGACACGGTGCTGCCGGGCCTCGAGCGCGGGATCCTCGCCGAGCACGATCTGATCCTGCTGGGCGAGCGCGGTCAGGCGAAGACGCGGCTGGTTCGATCGGTAGTCAACCTGCTTGACGATTCAACGCCCGTGATCGCCGGCTGCGAGATCAACGATCATCCGTTCCGGCCGATCTGCGCGCGGTGCCGCGATCTGGTGATGGCCGAAGGCGAGGCCGTGCCGGTCGAGTGGATCGGCCGCGACGAGCGGTACAGCGAGAAGCTCGCGACGCCGGACACGAGCGTCGGGGATCTGATCGGCGACGTCGATCCGATCCGGGTCGCGGAGGGGCGCTACCTCGCCGACGAGCTCACGATCCATTACGGCATGATCCCGCGCACGCACCGCGGCATCGTGGCGATCAACGAGCTGCCGGACCTCCCCGAGCGGATCCAGGTGTCGCTGTTCAACATCCTGGAGGAGCGCGACGTCCAGATCCGCGGCTACCGGATCCGCCTGCCGCTGGACATCCTGCTGGTCGTCACCGCGAACCCGGACGACTACACGCATCGCGGCCGGATCGTCTCGCCGCTGAAGGATCGGTTCGGCACGCAGGTGCGCACGCACTATCCGGAGACCCCCGTCGAGGAGATCCGGATCATGGACCAGGAGGCCCGGGAGGAACCGGGCGCCGTGCCGGTGCGCGTGCCGATCTTCATGAAGGAGATCGTGGCCTCGCTCACCCAGGAGCTGCGCCGCTCGCCGCACGTGAACCACCGCAGCGGCATCAGCGTGCGCTACTCGATCGGCAACCTCGAGACCCTGCGGGCCGCGGCCGTGCGACGGGCCGCCCGGACCGGCGAGCCGGAGGCCGTGCCGCGGGTCGTCGACCTGCCGGCCGTGCTCCGCTCCTCGGAGGGACGGGTCGAGTTCGACACGGTCGAGGAGGGCCGGGAGCACGACATCCTCCGGCGGGCGATGCGCTCGGCCGAGCTCGACGTGTTCCGCCGCCGGCTCTCGGGCTTCGACTTCACCGGGCTGCTCGGCCGGTTCGACGATCCGGCGTTCGCGGTGGACACCTCGGAGCTCACGCCGGCCTCGGAGCTGCTCGGGGCCTTCGGCGACCTGCCGGGTCTCGCGAAGCTGCTCGAACGGCTCGGCGTGCGCGAGGAGAGCCCCGGCGTGGCCGCCAGCGCGCTCGAGTTCGCGCTCGAGGGCCTGCACCTGTCGCGCCGGTTGAACAAGGACGAGGCCGACGGGGTCGCGCGGTACGCGGGTCCCGACGAGCCCTAGACTCCGCGCGATGCCCCGGGTCCACGAAGCGGTCGGGTTCTTCGTCGTCGCCGTCTTCACGGTCGGCTGGATCTGGGGCCTGGTCGCGTTGATCGCCCATCGCGATCCGGGGCCGCGCTTCTGGACCTGGCTGGTGGTCGCGCAGGTGATCGCCGGCGTGCAGGCGGTGCTCGGCATCATCCTGCTGCTGCTCGGCTACCGCCCCGACACATGGCTCCACTACGTCTACGGGTTCGGGCCGCTCGTGATCTTCGCGATCGCGCACTCGATGGCGCGCGACCTGCCGGAGGGAGGCGGCGGCCGGTTCTCCCAGCCGTACGTGGTCTTCACCGCGGCGGCGTTCATCTGTTTCGGTCTGGGGGGGCGCGCCCTGATGACCGGTCTCGGTCTCGGGTGAGGGCCGGGTCGAGCGCCGCTTCCACGGTACGGTTGCGGGATGAGCGTCGCGGTCCGCTGCATCGTGGACGACGTCGGGATCTGTTCGGCCTTCTACGTCGAGCAGCTCGGGTTCACGGTCGAGCAGGACTGGGGTGGTCCGTTCGCGATCCTGGCGCGGGCCGATCTCCGTCTGTGGCTCAGCGGCCCCGGGTCCTCGGCCGCGCGCCCGATGCCCGACGGAGGAACGCCGTCCGCCGGCGGGTGGAACCGGTTCGTGATCGAGGTCGAGGACATCGATGCCGAGGTGGCTCGCCTGCGCGAGGCGGGGGTGCGCTTCCGCAGCGCAGTGGTTCGCGGGCCCGGGGGTTCGCAGATCGTGCTCGATGATCCGGCCGGCAATCCGGTCGAGCTCTTTCAGCCCGCCGGCCCGTAGGCTGGTCGCGTGGCGAGCTTCCGGTACTCGCGGTGGGACGGAACGCAGGATCCCTTCGGCGAGGACGTCCCCGCCTCGGACCTGCTGGAGGAGCTCTCCGACGACATCCTGATGGGCGACTCGCCCGAGGCGGCGCTCCGCCGGCTGATGCGCCGAGGGATGCAGGGCCGCTTCTCAGGACTGGACGCTTTGCGCCGCAGGCTCCAACAGCGGCGCGAGGAAGAGCAGGATCACCTGAACCTGTCGGGACCGCTGGAGGAGCTCAAGGAGCGTCTGGACGAGATCGTGGACCGCGAACGATCCCGGCTGTCCCTGGAGCCGAACGAGGACGCGCGGATGCGTGAGGCCTTCCTGGACGCGCTCCCGCCCGATGCGGCAGGACAGATCGGGGAGCTCCGCGACTACCGGTTCACCGATCCCGAGGCCCAGCGCCTGTTCGACGAGCTGCTGGAGCACCTGAAGGAGCAGGTGCTCGGCTCGTACTTCCGACAGCTCGCGCAGGGGATGCGCGAGGTCTCCCCGGAACAGCTCGCCCACATGAAGGACATGCTCGCCGAGCTGAACGACCTGCTGGAGGCGCGGGCGCGCGGCGAGGACACGCAGCCCGCGTTCGAGGACTTCATGCGGCGCTATGGCGACCTGTTCCCCGAACGGCCGCGCACGCTGGACGAGCTGCTCGAGCAGATGGCACGCCGGATGGCGGCGATGTCGCGCCTGATGGCCTCGCTCTCCCAGGAGCAGCGGCGGGAACTGCAGGGGCTGATCGATCAGGTGATGCAGGACATGGATCTGGCGTTCGAGATGGACCGGCTGGGCGCGAACCTGCAGGGGCTGTTCCCCGACGCCGGCTGGGGCGAGGGCGAGTGGGGCGAGGGCGAGGACGCGATGCCGATGGCCGCGACCGTGGATGCCCTGGAGCGGATGCACGAGGAAGAGGAGCTCGACCGTGCGCTCGAGGGCGCATACCCCGGGGCTGCGCTCGAAGACGTGGACGAGGAGGCGCTGCGCCGGACCCTCGGCGAGCCTGCCGTGCGAGACCTGCAGCGTCTGAAGCAGATCGAGCGGATGCTCGAAGACGCCGGGCTGGTCGAGCGACGTGGCGGGCGCCTGGAGGTGACGCCGCGCGGCGCGAAGCGGATGGGGGAGCGGGCGCTCACCAGGGTGTTCGAACGGCTGAGCCGTGATCGGGAGGGGACGCATGAGGCGCGGGATCCCGGCGGCCTGGCCGAGCCCACGGGCCAGACGCGGCCCTGGACCTTCGGGGATCACGGAACGATCGCCGTGCAGCGGACCGTCTTCAACGCGGTCACGCGGGGCGGCGCCGCGGGTGAGGACGGCGTCCGGCTCGACCCCGGCGACTTCGAGCTGATCGAGGCCGAGGAGCGCACCGAGACCGCGACGGCGCTCCTGCTCGACCTTTCGTTCTCGATGCCGCTACGCGGCCACCTGGTCCACGCGAAGAAGATGGCGCTGGCGCTGCACGCCCTGATCGAAGGCCGGTACCCGCACGACACCCTGTACCTGATCGGGTTCAGCGACTACGCGCGCCGGCTGAAGCCGGAGGAACTCGCCGCGCCGGGCTTCGAGCGGACCTACGGCACGAACATGCAGCACGCGTTCCTGCTGGCCGGGCGTCTGCTGGCGCAGCACCCCCGTGCGATGCGCCAGGTGATCATGGTCACCGACGGCGAGCCGACCGCGCACCTGGAGGGGGAGCACGCGTACTTCGCGTGGCCGCCGGAGGCCGAGACGATCCGGCGGACCTTGGCCGAGGCCGTTCGCCTGACCCGCAGCGGGGTCACCTTGAACATCTTCATGCTCGAGGAATCCGAGGGGCTCGCGCGGTTCATGGAGCGGCTCGCGGAGCGTACCCGCGGGCGCGTGTTCCTGATGGACGACGGGCGGGTCGGTGACTTCGTGCTCCGGGACTACGTGCGGCGACGCGCCGGATAAGCTCGGCCGATGCACGGGTGGCGCAAGGTCGCGGTCTGGGTCGGCGTCTTCGTCGTCGCGATCGTCGCCGGGGCGGTGGTCGCGGCGCACAGCAACCCGTTCCCGCCCGGGGTGGACGAGGGCTCGGTCGCGACGCCGAGCGCCACGCCTTCCGCCGCGACCGACCGCTGGGCGTTGCGCACGACCACGGACAGCGCGCACGTCCTGCACGTCGGCGGCACGTGCCGTGGCCGGTGGGTGCTCGACGCGCCGCTGTCTGCGACGCCCGACGGGACCGTGCTCGGCAGCGGAACCGCCGTGCTGCGCGGGAAGGCGAGCTGCCCGTTCGGAACGGCCCAGGTCCCAGCCCGCCGGATCCCGGTGGACATCTCGGGCCACGTCGACACCTCGGCGATGGTCCTGGTCTTCCGGGCCGACAACGGAACCCTGCCGGCGGGCTCGCTCGATCTTGCGGGCTACGTGATCACGTTGCCGGTGATCCGGTTGGCCGTCGACGGGATGGTGGCCTCCGGCACGCTCGTCACGACGGTTCCCGACGGGGATCAGGGGACGTACCGCTCGGTGCTGCGGGCGACCGCCACATGCTCGAACTGCGCGCTCGGCGTCAGCCCGTCGGGCCCGACGGGGTCCACCACAGCGTCACCGTGACGTGACGCTCGGGGCCGGCGGACCACAGGCCGTCGGCGTCGCGGACCAGCCGGTCGCCGAGCGCCTCGGCGATCTCGCCGTCCCGGTCCGCCCCCAGGCACAGCCGCCGGCGGACCAGCGCGACGGCGTCGGATCGCTCGGCGAACCCGCCACCGCCTCCGGCCCGTGAGACCCGGTCCTCGCGCTCCGGCGTGAGCCCGGCCTCCCGGAGGACCGCGACCGCGTCGTCGGCGCTCGGCCCGGCCGGTCGCTCCAGGCCGTGGAAGCGGATCCACAGGTCGCCCATCCAGGCCCAGGGATGGCGCTCGGTCAGTTCGACCACGACGCGCCGCCGGGCATGCCCGTCCAGCGCGAGCGCGAACGGCCCGAGCTCCGGCACGTTGTAGAGCACGTGGCCGCTGCAGACGACGTCGGCCCCGTCCACGTCGGCCGCCACGTCGGGCCAGCGGCCCTCGACCGTCGCCGAGGCGACCCCGGCCTCCGCGGCCGCGGAAGAGAACGCGGCGAGCATCCTCGCGCTCTCGTCGACGCCCGTGATCGTGGCGACGTGGCCGGCGAGCGGCAGCGAGGTCGCCCCCGAACCGCAGCCGACGTCGAGCACCGTCCCGCCTTCGGGCAGGGCCTCCAGGGCGCGTTCGGTGGTCGGCGTGGGCGGATCGACGCCGGCGCTCGCGCGGGCGGCCCGGCGGCGGAAGAGCTCGCCCGGGAAGCGGTAGGGGTCCTCGGGCGCGGCGGCGAGGATCGGTTCGGGGATCGCCCAGGCGGCCAGATCGCGCCGCCATCGCACGGCCGCGGTTCCCGGCTGGGGCATGGGATCAGCGTAGACGACGACTGGAGGGCGCGTCGAAGTGCAACTGGCCAATGGATCGGGCGAACGCCATGATGGGAGTGCATGAATGACGAGAGCCTGCAGCGCGCGAACGCGTTCCTCGCTGCCGTCGCCGACCGGATCGCCGTGGGGGATGTCCTGGTCGAGACGCCGGCCGAGATCGGCCGGGCACTTGGTCTGCCGGACGCGCTGTCCACCGCGCGGGCGGTGCGGGCGTTGATCGCCCGGCGACGGCTGGAGCCCGCGAACGGCTCCTACCGGCTGCTCGACGCCCGCCCGGTGGACTCGGGCGAGCGTGAGGCCTTGGGCCGCCGGCCGCGCAAGACGCGGACCGGCCCCGGTCGGCCACGCGCGGTTTCCCTGGACGGAGCCGCCTACTCCGACCTCGGCCGTGCGGTCGCCGACAAGCTCGTCGACCTCGGCCGGGAGAACGCCCAGCTGCGGGCGGAATCGCGCCAACTCCGGGAGGAGACCCGCGATGCCCGGGCCTCGCGCGACGAGGCCGAGCGGCGGGCGCGAACGCTCGCGGAGCGCACGCGGGAGCTCGAGGGACGCGCGGAGATGGCCGAGTCGAACCTCCGCTCACTGCTGGCCTCCGCCCGCGGCCACGAGGCCAAGCCGGACGCTCCGGTGGGTGACGCGGAGATGGCGGCGATCCTCGGTGTGCTGAAGGGCGACGAGGAGGCCGAGCTGGATCCGGTCGCGCCGGACGCCGGCTAGGGCAGCTCGTTCAGCTCGATCAGGTAGCAGGCGGCGTCGTGGCTCGGCGCCGCCTCGCTCGCCATGAGGTCGTTCGTCCGGCAATGCTCCACGATCCCCAGCGTCTCGGCGCGGCCCGAGGCGACGATCGGACAGCGGGGATGGAACCGACAGCCGGCGGGGATCCGTGTGGGGTCCGGCGGCTCGCCCGACAGGATCGGCCGGGTGCTGCCCCCGGCCTCCGGGACCACGTTCAGCAAGGCCTTCGTGTAGGGGTGCCGGGGCCGCTGCAGCACCTCCTCGGCCGGGCCGATCTCGGCGATCCGGCCGAGGTACATCACCGCGACGCGATCGGCCACCGTCCAGGCCAGGCCGAGGTCGTGCGTCACGATCAGGATCGAGATCCGCAGCTCCTGACGGAGCTTCATCAACAGCGACAGGATCTCGCCACGGACCGACGCGTCGAGGTTCGACACGGGCTCGTCGGCGACGATCACCGACGGATCCAGGACGAGCGCTCCGGCGATCACGACGCGCTGGCGTTGCCCGCCCGAGAGCTCGTGCGGGTAGAGGAAGTAGAAGCGCTCCGGCGGGCGCAGGCCCGCGCGCGAGAGCGCCCGGTTCACGAGCTCGGCCTCGGTCTCGCCGTTCGGTCCCTCGTCGATCTTGTGGATCCGCAGGCCCTCGGCGACGATCTCGTAGATCGTCTGGCGTGGGTTCAGCGACGCGGTCGGGTCCTGGAACACCATCTGGACGTTGCGCCGGTAGGGTCGCAGCGCCGACGTCGAGCCCGGCAGCGGCTCCCCCTTGTACTTGACCAGGCCGGCGTTCGGCTGGATCAGGCCCATGATCGCCCGTGCCGTGGTGGTCTTGCCGCAGCCGGACTCGCCCGCCAGGGCGAGGACCTCGCCCTCGTGCAGGGTGAAGCTGACGTCGTCGACCGCCTTCGCGTCGCGGCCCTTCTTGCCCCGGAGTCCGGCGAAGAATCCGACGCGGCCCTTGAAGTTGATCTCGAGGTGCTCGACCTCGATCACCGGGGTGTCGAACGTCCGCGGCGCGGGCGCCGTGGTCTCGACCTCGCTCACGACGGCGTGCCCTCCAGCGCCGGCGCCCCGGAGGCGTGGACGCAGGCAGCGCGCCGCGCCGCGCCCGCGTCCCACAGCTCGGGAACGATGGTGGTGCACGCGTCGGTCACCTCGGCGCATCGCGGATGGAACGGGCATCCCGAGGGGATCTGCTGCGGATCGGGCGGGTCGCCACCGAGCCCGCTGGGTCGGCCTCGGAACCGCGTGTCGCCGATCTCGGGGAACGCCGCCGCCAGGGCCTTCGTGTAGGGATGCATCGGCGTGTGGAAGACCTCGTTCGCCTTGCCCTCCTCCACGATCCGGCCCGCGTACATGATCGCCAGGCGGTCGGACACCTCGACCAGCACGGACAGGTCGTGCGTGATGAACAGCATCGCCAGGCCGAGATCGTGTTGGAGGGCGCGGAGCAACTGCAGGACCTGCGCCTGGACCATCACGTCGAGCGCCGTCGTCGGCTCGTCGGCGATGATCAGCGACGGGTTGCACGCCAGGGCCATCGCGATCATCACGCGCTGCTTCTGTCCGCCCGACAGCTCGTGCGGGTAGTCCTCGATCCGACGCGGCGGCAGACCGACCTGTTCCAGGAGCGCGCCGGCGCGGACGTAGGCCTCCTTCTCGGAGGCCATGTTGTGCACCGTGATCGCCTCGACGATCTGCGCGCCGATCCGCTGGACCGGGTTCAGCGCGTGCAGCGCCCCCTGGAACACGATCGACGCCCCGGTCCACCGGGCGGCGCGGAGCTTGCCGGGGGACAGTTCCAGGATGTCCTGACCGTCCAAGAGCAGGGTGCCCTCGATCTTCGTGCCGGCGGAGTGCAGCCGCAGGATCGCGCCGGCGATCGTCGACTTGCCGCAGCCGGACTCCCCGGCGAGCCCGAGGACCTCCCCGGTTCCGATCTCGAAGTTCACCCCGCGAACGGCGGGCACGCCGCCGCCCTTCGTGGAGTACGTGACGCGCAGGTCGCGGACCTCGAGGACGCTCATCGTTCCCGGATCCGCGGGTTGACGATGTCGTCGAACGCGAAGCCGACCATCGTGAACGCGAGCACCACCAGCACGATGCAGGCGCTGGGCGCCAGCAGCCACCACCACGCGCCGAGCGTCAGCGCGCCCGCGCGGAAGGCCTTCTCGATGATCGTGCCCCAGGTGACCTGCAGCGGATTGCCCAGACCGAGGAACGACAGCGCCGATTCGGAGAGGATCGCGATCGCGATCGTAAGGATCGTGTTCGCGAAGATCACCGGCATCACGTTCGGCAGGACGTGGCGCGACACGACGTGCCAGTCGCTCGCGCCCAGGGCGCGGGAGCGTTCGATGTAGGTGCGTTCCTTCACCGACAGCACCTGTGCGCGCACGAGACGCGCGGTTCCGGCCCACGACGTGAACCCGATGATCGCGATGATCACCCACACGTTCTGTCCGAAGATCGCCGCCAGGACGATCGCCAGTGCGAGCCACGGCAGCACCAGGAACGCGTCGGTCACGAACATCAGCGAGGTGTCCTGGATCCCCGCCTTGTATCCGGACCAGATCCCGATCCCGGAGCCCAAGAGCATCGAGATCACCGTGGCCACGAGGCCGATGAACAGGGAGATCCGCGACCCCTCGACGACCAGCGACAACACCGAGATGCCGTAGTCGTCCGTGCCGAGCGGGTACTGCAACGAGGGAGGCGCGAGGATCGGACCGTTCGTCGTGATCGTCGGATCGAGCCGGCCCTTGTCGGCGAAGATCGAGGAGATCGCCATCACGGAGAAGAAGATCAAGATGATCAGGCCCGCCATGCCCATCTTGCTGGTCCGGAACTGCGCCCAGAAGCGCGCGATCGCCTTGCGCTGACGGGCGCGCCGGAGCTTCCGGGGCGAGATCTTGCCCCGGACGGGCGGCGGCAGCACCGGTTCGTCGACGGCGGTGGTGCGTCCTTCTTCGGTCTTCATCTCACGTCGTCCTTACCCGCGGGTCGAGGTACCCGTAGCACAGATCCGCGATCAGGTTCGCGAGAAGCACGCCGATCGCCGAGAACAGGAACGTCGCCTGCAGGACGGGGAAGTCCTGGGCCTGTAGGGCCTGGTAGCTGAGCAGGCCGACCCCCGGATAGGAGAAGACCAGCTCGACCGTGATCACGCCCCCCAGGATGAAGCCGAACGAGAGGGCGATCAGCGTCACGGTGGGGAGCAGGGCGTTGCGGACCGCATGGCGCCGCAGCACGTACTTCTCGCGGACGCCCTTCGCACGAGCCAGAGTGATGTAGTCCTCGCCGAGGACGTCCAGCAGCGAGCTCCGCATCAGCAGGTAGAACTCGCCCATGTAGGCGAGCGTCAGCGTGAGCCACGGCAGGAACATGTGACCCATGATGTCGACCAGCCGGTTGAACCCGGTGTGCACCTGGGGGATCGATTCGTAGCCGCTGGCCGGGAACCACCCGAGCCACTGCGTGAAGATCAGCAGGAAGATGATGCCCAGCACGAACTCGGGCATCGCGTACAGCACGAGCGAGGATCCCATCGAGGCGGTGTCGACCTTGCCGCCGCGCCGCCACCCGCCGTAGATCCCCATCAGGACGCCGATGATGATCGACGCGACCGTGCTGGTGGTGATCAGGATCACCGACTTGCCCATCCGTTCCCAGAAGATGCTCGAGACGGACTCGCCGGGATACACGAAGGTGGAGTAGCCGAGGTTCAGTGTCGCGGTGTCCTTCATGTACTTCACGTACTGCTCGGGGAAGATCGGCTGATCCAGCCCGAACTGGTGTTTGAGAGCCTCGATCTGCTCGGGGGTGTACTTCGCGCCCGCCTGCCGGAGGAACTTCGTGACCGGGTCGCCGGGCATCACCCGGAACAGGAAGAAGCTCAGCGTCAGCACGAACCACAGCGTGAACACGAGGCGGATCAGCCGGTTGACCAGGAACCGCTGGGACCCCACTGCGTCCGTTCCTCCCTCTCGCGACGCGCTCCCTCGCCGGAGGCCGGCTCAGCCCTTGCGCATCACGCCAGGTCGTCCTCGTTCTTCGCCCGCCGCTTCGATGACGCGATGAAGCCCGCCGCGCCGATCCCAACGATCGCGATCGCGCCGATCCACACGATCGGCGAGATGCCTCCGCTGGACGACGATCCGCCCGATCCCACCGGGCGGATCGTCAGCGCCGTGTAGGGCGTGTACTGGTTCCACAGCGAGCCCTCGGGCTGGGGCGAGATGTTGTCCTCCAGGCCGGTCCACTTGTTGCTGTTGTACGCCTCGAGCGAGTTGTCGTACATCAGCACCATCTCCGGGACCTGCTGATAGAGGATGCCCTGCATCTGGTCGACGATCTTGATGCGGTCCTCCGGCGTCTTGGCGGTCTGCTGGGCCAGGTAGAGCTGGTCGTACTGCTTGTTCGAGAAGCAGGTGTCGCTCCAAGAGCCGCACTGCCCGGAGGTGAATGTCGAGAGGATGAAGTCCGGATCGGGATCGGGTCCCCAGCCCCAGATGTACATGTCGTAATCGTTCGCGAGCCACGCCTGCTCGAGCTTGCCGTCGGTCAGGACCGACTTCTTCGTCGCGATCCCGATCTGGCTGAGCCAGCCCGAGATGTATTGACCGAGGTCGGCGCTGATATCGCTGTCGCTGCGGAGGATCAGCCGGAAGTCGAGGTTCGCTCCGCCGCCCTTCATGTTGCGGATGCCGTCGCCGTCGGTGTCCTTGTACCCGGCGGCGTCGAGCATCGCGTTCGCTTTGTTGATGTCGAACCCGTACTGTTGGTCGGCCGGCGGGTCATAGTGGAAGGTCGTCGCGAACGGCGGGACGACCGTCGTGCCAGGCGATCCGTACCCCGCGAGGACCTTATCGACCAGGGTCTTGCGGTCGATCGCCCACGAGATCGCCTGGCGTACGACGGGATCACGTAACGCCGGGTTCCCGGTCGACCCGGTGCTCTTGCAGTACGTCGACGTGTACGCCGCGGTCGGGTCGCACATGTTGAAGCTCATCTGGTCGAAGGTGGTCTCCGGTCCGATGTGCGTCGTGATGCCGTTCGCGCCGTTCTCCTTCGCGAGCTGGTCGAACAACCGGACCGAGATGCTCTGGCTGTAGTCGATGGTGCCCGTCTTGAGGGCGGTCACCAGGTCCTCGGCGTTGCTGAACTTCTTCACGATGAATTGGTCGATATGCGGCGCGCCGCCCCAGTAGTCGGGGTTGGCGGTCATCGTCCAGTTCTGTCCCTTGTCCCACCCCGTGAGCTGGAAGGGACCGCTGCCGACCATCGGCTGGCCGTCGGTGAAGAACTTGGCGGTGTTGATGTCGTGGCAGCTGGACGATCCCCAGATGTGCTCGGGGATGATGTAGACCCACGGCGGCCGGATCGGGGCGATCGTCGGCTTCTTGAGGGTC
>DATHCP010000117.1:0-38480 GCA_035490535.1 Actinomycetota bacterium | reverse complement strand
GAACCGGAGGGACCTGCGGACGTGCGCAGGTCACGCCACGCCGAGTCGCTCCCACATCTCCCGCGGCCCGAGGTCGGGTGGGAGGCGATCGAAACCGAGCGATGCAGCGGACACCAGCGTCCGCAGGACGTCGTCGGCCAGCGCCGTCTCGTACCGGGCCGCGCGCTCGGCGGGATCCTGCTGCGCGTACCCCTGATTGATCCACAGGTCGAGCTCCGTCGCGAGCTTCGAGAGTCCGCGCAGATGCGACCGCTGCTCGCCGAAGTCGGCCGGGACGTCCTTCCATCCGTGCCGGGACAGCAGCAGCTCGGAAAGGTCGCGAACGTCGCGCATCGCGAACGACAGGCCGAGGCCCTGGAGCGGGTTCTCGTAGCCGGCAGCGTCACCGATCAGGACCACGCCGTCGTCCCGGGGGAGCTCGGCTCGGGAATCGGAACACCGGTACGTCGCGCACGGGCCCGCGACCGTGCCGGCGGTCCAGCGTTCGCCGTCCGGCAGGCAGGCCGGCGACGCAGCCTCCAGGAACCGGTGGGCCGCGTCGCCTTCGCCCGTGAGGCGGCCGTGCTGGTCGACGGGGAACGTCAGGTACAGACGGGCTCGGCCGTCCCGCTGGGGGAACGCGTAGAAGAGGAGATCCCGTTCGCGGGCCATCACGTTGACCTGGTCGTCGATCCCCTCCAGGCCCTCCACGTACAGGCCGGCCATGCAGTTCCCCGGCGGATCGATCCGCAGCTCGACGCCGAGCTGCTGCCGGACGGCCGATCGCCGGCCATCGGCCCCGATCACGAGGTCCGCGGTCGCCGAGGCCGCGCGGCCACCCTCGGTCCACGAGACCTCGGGCCGCGCACCCGGGTTGGCTCGCGCATCACGCACGCCCCGACGAACGTCCGCGCCCGCCGCGGCCGCCGCGTCGATCAGCGCCCGGCACGCGACGGGGTGGGCGAGGTTCAGGCTCCCCGGGATGCCCGGGATCTCCGCGGCCAGGTCGTCGCGCACCGGCTCCGCGGCCTCGTCGTACAGCACGAACCGGGGAACGATCAGGCCGCCCGCCTCGAGCAGCACCTCCTCGAGGCCCAGCCGGCGGGCGTCGGCGAACCCCCACTGCCACAGGATCTCCCCGCGGATGTGGTCCCGGTAGTGGGTCTCGCGCTCGAGCACGACGACGCGGGCGCCGCTGCGGGCCATCACGGTCGCGAGTGCGCCTCCGGCGATCCCGCCCCCGATGATCACCAGGTCGGCCCGCTGCACCGAGGGACGAGCCATCGCCGTGCTAGATCCTGGTGATCGACGCGAGCCAGGCCTCGACGTTCGGCCGGACGTTCAGGGTGGTCTCCAGGATCGAGGGCTCGATCGCGTCGACGCGCCAGCCGTCGGCGAACGCCTCGCGGATCTCGGCCTCGGTGATCCGGCGCGGCCCGAACCCGCCGGGCGCCCGGTCGCTGAAGCACAGCAGGAAGAACCGGCCGCCGGGGACGATCGCCTCGTGCAGGTACACGACGTAGGCGCGACGGTCCTCGTCGTCGAAGACGTGGAAGCATCCGCAGTCGAGCGCCGTGTCGAACCGGTCACCGTGTTCCGGCGTGCCGGTGAGGTCGCCGACGACGAACCTCGCCTCCAGACCGCGTTCCCGCGCCTTCTCCTTCGCCTTCGCGATCGCGGTCGGCGCGGCGTCGATCCCGGTGGCGTCCAGGCCGAGCGCGGCGGCCATCAGCGCGTGCTCGCCGGTGCCGCAGCCCGCGTCGAGCACGCGGCCGCGGAGCTCGCCGGCGGCGGCCAGCGCCTCCAGCGCCGGTTGGGGCCGCCCGATGTCCCACGGCGGCGTGCCCGCGTACGCGCCCTCGAAGCTCATCGGTGCACGATCATCCCGCGATCCGCGCGGCGGGCGCCACTAGACGCCGGACACGCCCGGGAACAGCCAGTTGTCCGAGCACGTCCAGTCGTGCGCCGTGATGTCCCAGCGGTACAGACCACCATCCTGCAGCTCGCAAGCCTTCCGCTCGGCCGGATCCGGCGCGACGCGGATGCCGGGGATCTCGTTGTAGGTCCAGGCCGCGAACACGACCACGATCACCGCTGCGAGCGCGATCCACCGCATGGACGACGACATCTCGCCTCGAGGGATAGCGGCGATGGAGCTCCGTGGCCAGTGGCCGCGCCGCGTCGACAACGATCCGCAACCGGATCGGCATAGCTTCGACGCCCGGCGGGCCGTGCCGCAGGTCAGGTGGCGATCCCGGGGCGGGTCGCCGCGAACAGCGCCGCCGACCCCACCACGTCGACGTCGACCTCCTGGAAGGACTGCTCCAGGATCTCGCGAAGCCCGTCGGCGGTGTCGCCGAGGTTGTCGAAGCCTCCCTGCTTGTTGCCCGCCTTGATCATGAACCGGGCCGAGCGCGTGTGCTCCTCCGTCGTGCCCAGCACCGTCGCCCCGAACAGGACCCCCTCGGGCGTCAGCACGTCGGCCACGTTCCTGATCGCGATCGCCTTGTTCGACATCGGACCGCGCAGGCAGTGCAGCACGGCGCTGAGCGCCGCCGAGTCGAACGGGCCGCGCACGGGGAGCGGCTTCATCACGTCGGCCTCCACGGTCGTGGGGTGCAGCGCGGCCAGCCGCTGCCCGGCGTGCCGCAGGACGTTCGGGTTCGGATCGAGCAGCGTGATCTCGGTCCCGCTGGGCGGTTCCGCCTTCTCGATGAAGTAGCCCGTTCCGGGTCCGACGTCGAGGTGGCGCTTCCCGAGGTACCGCTTGTAGTGATCGATCATCACCGCGTTCGGCGTGTGCCAGACGGCGCGCGTCGTGAACCCAAGCACCCACGGGTCGTAGATCGCGAGCATGAAGCGGTTGTAGCCGGACTGGCCCTTGTACGACGGATCGTCGCGCTCCATCGTGCGTCCCCCTCTCGCGGAGAGCATCGCGCGTCGAGGTCGGCCCGGCCATCCCTGCTTCCCTGCGTGTGCGAGGGGGTGCCAGCACTCCCGAGCGTCGGTCAGGCGTCATCCATGTCCGGCCAGGGTGCGACGTCGACCTCGTTGCCCTCGGGATCGGCGAGGGTCCACCAGTACGGCGCGTGCTCGTCGTTCACGACGCGGCCGCCGGCGGCCAGCGCCGCATCGATCCGGGCGCGCGCCTGGTCCTCGGGCAGGTAGAGGTCGATGTGGATCCGGTTGCGCTGGGGCCGCGGCGCGTCCATCTGCTGGAACCAGAACACCGGCCCCTCGCGATCCGGATCGACCACGACGTCGCCGACGTGCTCGTAGCCCAGGACCGCGGCCCAGAAGGGCAGCACGTCGGGGATCACCATCGCGTCGATCGCGACCTGGAAGCTCTGCAGGCCGGTCAGGTCGACCAGGAACCCGAACTCGCTCGCGGTCGCCGAGATCTCCCGGGCGAGTGCGAGGTCGTCCTCGGTGAGCTCGCCCTCCTCGGTGATGGGGCGCCGGATCCGCACGGTCACGCCTCCCGATCGGAGGTCGACGTCCGGCGACCGGCCGTCCGCGCCCACACGGCCGCCGATCGCCTCGGCGAACGCCGCGGCCTCGGCGAGCGATCCCGTACGGACGTGCGTGGCGGCCGCGTACGCCAGGACCCGCCACCCGAGCTCGTGGAACCGGGACGGTTCGACCGATCCGCTCACGGCGCCACCGCTACGTGACCTTCACCGTCACCTTCGCCTGGCTGTAGCCGCCCTTCGTGGCGACGGCGACGTGCGGGCCGCTCGCCGTCCCCGTGCCGAAGTGGAGCTTGACCACGCCTTTCGCGTTCGTCGTGCCACTGTGGCCGAGGCACGCGACCTTCGCGCCGGCGACCGGCTGACCCGCGTCCGTCACGACGAAGGTGACCGTGGCGCCGGTCGCGTGACCGAAGGCGGCGGGCTTCGCCGTGAGCTTCATCCCGGGGAGCAGCTGCGTGTGCCAGATCTCGACCGGGTTCCCCGCCGCGCCCGAGACGATGTTCGCCAGGATGTCGACGCGGCCGGAGCTCCCCTCCGCCGAGAGGTGCTCGAACAGGGCCCAGTTCGGCGGCGGCTTGATCGACAGGACCGGACCGAACCCGCTCCCGTTCGTGCCGGTCCGGACGACGTCGATCCGCGACTTCACCGAGTCCCACCACAGGATCCAGAGCCTGCCGGCGCCACCGGGGACGAGCGTCACGAGCCGCGCGTTCCCGCTCGTCGTGCCCGGCACGGTCGCCGCCTTGCCGGCGCCCACCTTCCACAGGCTGACGTGCGCACAGGGCTTCGTCTTCGTCGGCGAGCAGTACGCCATGTAGACGCCCCCGCCCTTCCGGGCGGCCAGTGCCACGCGCTGCTTCGGGCTGTTGTCCTCGTCCTTGTTCCCGGAGTTCGGCGCCTCCATCGGCGAGCCCTGACCCGGGAGGATCTGCTCGACGTAGTAGCCCTGGGTGGCGGCGTCCGTCCAGCGCCACCACGCGAGCCACACCGAGCCGTCGCCGTTCGTCGCGACGGCCTCGCCCTCGTTGTCGATCGTGGAGGTCTGCATGATGGACCCGTCGGGGGCGCCCGCCGGAGCCGACGCGTCGGTCCCCTCGTGGAACCAGGTGGTCGCGTTCAGCCCGAACGCGGTGACGGGCGTCCCGTTCAGCTCCGCCGCCGCCCCGAAGTCGCCGTTCAGGACCGTGTGCTGGGCCAGGGAGACCATCGGGAGCGTCCAGGCCTGCCCGTTCGCACTGGTCGCGGTGTAGACGGAGCCGGTCGAGAAGAAGTTCGACGGGTTCGTGTCCTGGGTCCCCATGAACACGACGCGGAGGCCGCCGGACCCGTCGGGCAGCAACACGAGCTCGGTGTCGATCGTGTTCCAGTTCGAGGGAAGGACGTTGCCCGAGGCGAGCATCTTGCCGGCCTGGGAGATCGTGACCCACCGGATGTTGTAGGTGGTCGTGGCCGGCTTGATGCGGTAGACGACGTGGAGCTCGCCGTCGGCCGTCCGCACGGCGCTCGGTTGGTCGAATCCATCGGCCTTCTGACTGGTGGTCGAGAGCTTGGTCCACTTGCCCGGGCCACCGGCCCGCGCGGGCCCTGCCACGAACGTGAAGATCGATGCGATCGCGAGCGCGAACGCCACGAGCTGATTCCGCCGTCTCATACGGCCCTCCCTCGGGTTGAACCGCAGGTACGTGTCCGGAGAGCGTGGACGCGGGGCGCACCGGCGTCAAGAGCGCTCGGAGCGAGCGGCCAAAGGTCCCAGACGTCGCATGCCAGGTTGCCGGGTCGCACCCTCGCGTTGGACGGCAGGGTGGTGACAGGAAGGGCCACGCCCGCCGTGGAAGGAGGTCGCCATGTCCACCACGATCGCGCCGACCGAGCGAGGGACGGCGCCGCCGCCGGACACCGGGGCTCCATCGCGCCTCGTGGGGGTCTTGCTGGTCTGCGGGATCGTCTCGTCGGTCCTCTACGGGATCCTGATCTGGGCGATCCGGTACCCGGGCTACAGCCCGATCTCGCAGACCGTCAGCGAGCTCTCCGCGTGGGGCACCTCGACGAGGAACCTCTGGATCCCGCTTGGGGCCGTCTACACCCTGCTGATCCTCGCGTTCGGGATCGGCGTGTGGATCGTGGGTCGCGGACGGCGATCGCTCCGTATCGCTGGTGGCCTGCTGATCGCCTACGCGTCGCTCGGGTTGCTCTGGCCGTTCGCGGCGATGCATCAGCGCGCCGTGCTGGCCGCCGGCGGTGGGACGCTCGCCGACACGATGCACCTCACGCTGGCCGGTACGACGGTGCTGTTGATGTTCGCGGCCATGGTCTGCGGGGCGGTCGCACTCCGAGGGTGGTTCCGGATCTACTCGATCGCGACGATCGCGGTGCTCCTGGTCTTCGGGGCGCTGACGAGCGCGGACGCCTCGAAGGTGGCCGACGACCTCCCGACGCCGTGGGCCGGGCTGTGGGAGCGGATCAACATCTGTGCCTTCCTCCTGTGGGTCGTCGTGTTCGCGGTCGTGGTCCTGCGGGAGCGCCGTGCGCCGACGAACGCGTAGGTTCTGAAGGTCGCCGACCTCGGAGGGGGTCCATGGCTGAGATCGTCACCGTCGACGGCCGGTCCTACGTCCGGCGGAACCCGCTGGGCGTGGTCGCCCTGTCGTTCATCACCTTCGGGATCTACGCGTTGTACTGGTACTGGAAGATCAACGACGAGCTCCGCCAGGTGGAGCACGACGACTCGATCAGCCCCACCCGATCGCTGATGGCCGTGCTGTTCGGATGGATCATCATCGTGCCGCCGTTCATCGCCCTGTGGAACACCGCCACGCACGTCGCCGCGTTCGAGCGCCGTGTGGGCGTCACGCAGACGGTCGAGCCGATCCTCGTGCTGGTCTTGATGATCCTGCTGAACATCGCGAACGGGGCGTACCTCCAGGACCACCTGAACCGCGGATGGGATGCCGCCGGCGGGCGCCGACCCACTCCCTCGCTGCCGGCGCCGCCGGTGCCCGGCTGAACGCTCAGGTGCGATCGCGCGGCGATGCGGACCCGGTCAGCCGGCGTGGACGAACGGCCGTGGCAGACCTGACCGTCGCTCGACCTGGGTGAGATCGGTGACGGGGGAGATCAGCTCGACCGAGGACATCGCGTCCGCGTCTTCGCCCTTCGCCTCGAGCAGGAGCTCCCGGCGCTGCAGCGCATCCTCCAGGGCGAGCGAGGCGTCGAACGCGTGCGCGCGACAGAACGGAACGATCCACGACCGTCCGTCGGTGCTCGTCACGTGGATCGCCCGGCCCGGCCCGAAGGCGAGCGCGACCTCCAGCGCCGCCAGGATCCCGAGGCCGATCGCGGCGATCACCGGGAGATCCACCATCACGATCACGGCCGCGAACAGGAGCGCCGCAAGCAGGCAGCTCCATCGCACGTGCGGTCGGACCTCCACGGTTCCGAGCTCGATCAACGGGATCCGGATGCGGGCGATCCCGAGCGGGATCAGGCCCGCGAGAGCCCGGCGGTGGTCGATCGAGAGGCTGCGCTCGTCGGTCGTGATCCGCACCCGCAGGTACGGCGTCAGCCGGTGAACCGGGAACACCATCGAGGCGGAAGTGGAAGTCTCCATCACCTCCATCTTGGGACGAGGGTGAAGTCGCGCCCCCGGGCGACCGTCCCGGACTCCCCGGGACCGGTGGCCGGCACCTCAGCCGATCAGGGGGTGTGTTCCCCAGTCGCCCTTGCTGTCGAAGGTCGGGCTGTCCGTGACGACCCGCACGTCGCCGCCGTCGGCGTTCGCCGTGGCGATCCCCTCGTGGCCGTCGTCCTGGATCAGCAGGAACAGGATCCGGCTGCCGTCCGGTGACCACGAGAAGTCGCCCGCCGCGTCGTCGGCCGGGATCGCCAACCTGATCCGGGTGAGGCAGCGGCCATCGGGGTGGACGACGAACAGCGACCCGTCGTGTTCGAACGCGATCTTCGAGCCGTCCGGCGACCAGCTGCCATCGTCGTCCGAGTAGCCCCACGGGGTGATGCGGTGAACTCCGGACCCGTCGACCTCGACCACGAACAGCGCCTCGTTCGAGCCGGGTCGCCTGCGGGGGTCGGTCCGGGCGAAGACGATCCTGGTGCCGTCGGGCGCGTAGTCGATGGGGGTGTCGACACCTCCGGGGTTCGACGTGAGCCTGATCAGCCCGCGACCGTCGGACGACCGGATCGTGTAGACGCCGTTCAAGCCCGGGTCGGTCTGGCCGTCGCCTTCGCACGCGAGTCGCTTCGCGTCGGGCGACCAGACCGTGCACCCCGTGAACAGGGTCGCCGCTGCAGGCATCCGCAGAACTCGGGCGGTGCCGGTGTCCGGATCGACGATGACCGCCGCCGTGTCGCACACGGGCGGGTCGGCGCAGGCGGAGATCACGATCCTGCTCCCGTCGGGCGACCAATGTGGCGACCCGGAGGCGCCCGGGAAGAGCCGCACCCGGTGCGTCCCGTCGGGATCGGCCGTGTAGGTGATCGTGTCCCCCAGCTTCGAGGCGTAGCGGGCGAACGCGATGCGACCGTTCGGGCCGGGCACCTTCGCCTCCACCGAGTGAGCCGCGATGGCTGCGAGCCAGCAGAGGAGCGCGCCGGCCGCCAGGACCCGGACGACGCGATGTGCGACACGCTCACGATCGATCCCCATCAGCCCGATCCCTCCCGCCGGTCCCGCCCTCGACCCATCCCCCCTGACTCGCGGGAGACATCGAGAAGGTTCACCGGGATCCGAGGAACCTTCTGGGCCCGTCACGCGACTTACCCGGAAGGGCGAAGATGCGCCCGGGACCTCCGCACGGGAGCAGGTGGTGCGCGAACTGCAGCACGCGACGGTCGACGCCCCGCCGGCGTCCTTCGACGACTTCTACGTCCGCGAGTTCCGTGGCGTGCTCGCTCTCGTCTACGCGCTGACGGGCGATCGCGGAACCGCCGAGGACATCGCCCAGGAAGCGTTCCTGGCCGCCCACCGCAGCTGGGATCGGGTCGCGACCTACGGGCAGCCGGGGTCGTGGGTCCGCAAGGTCGCGGTGAACCTTTCGGTGTCCGCGTTCCGGCGCCGGATGACCGAATCGAAGGCCGTCCAACGGATGGCCGACCGGCAGTCCCGAGCACCCGAGCTGTCCACCCTGACCGCGGAGTTCTGGCAGGAGGTGCGGTCGCTCCCCCGACGCCAGGCGCAGGCGGTCGCCCTGTTCTACCTGGAGGACCGCCCGATCGCCGAGATCGCAGCGATCCTCGGGCTGGCGCAGGGCACCGTCAAGCGGCACCTGCACGAAGGGCGACGAACGCTGGCCGAACGGCTGGATCTTCACGAGGATGCGCCATGAGGCTCGACGAACGAGCTCGCGCCGCGAGCGAAGAGCTCCGCGCTGCACTGGACGCGCTCGACGCCGACGCGCCGCCGATCCCGGTCCAGGGCTTCCACCGCGATCGCGGGAAGAGGGACCGCCGCCGCAAGGTGACCGCGGCCGCGGCCGCCGCCCTGATCGCGGTCCTCGCCGGCGCGCTCCTCGCACCGACGCTCCGCGGAGGCCGGACCGTACCTGCACGCCCGGTCCCGGCCGACGGGTCGATCCTCTTCGGGCGCTGGGACGCCCGGACGCAGCGCTCCACGTGGTTCACGGCGCGACCCGACGGGACGCACGCCCGGAGTCTCGGCGTGGTCGCGACGTGCGCCCGGTGGTGGCCCGACGGGAGCAAGATCCTCATCACCGATGACGCTGCCCGCGGGCCGGGCCATCCGCTGCGTCCCGCCGTCGTCGGCCCCGACGGATCGGGCCTGCGCGCGCTCGACGCGACGAGGGATCCGGCCTTGAACCTGGGGTGCGGCGACGTGTCGCCGGACGGGCGGTTGCTGGTGCTCGAGGGCTTCAACGATCGCCGGCCCGGGGTCGCCGGGATCTACACGGTCCGGGCCTCCGACGGCGGCGCGCTTCGCCGCGTCACGCGTGCTCCGCGGGGCGGATCCGACGGGAACCCGGTGTTCTCACCGGACGGGTCGCACGTGGCGTTCTTCCGGACGAGACCCGGGGTCACGCCCCAGGGCGCGGGCGCGCTGTTCGTCGTCGCGATCGACGGCTCGGGCCTGCGACGGATCACGCCGTGGGGCGCCGCGTTCGCCGGCCCAAGCTGGTCGCCGGACGGCGCGTGGATCACGTTCCAACAGCCGTACGGGCAGCTCGACCTGGTGCATCCCGACGGCACCGGGCTTCGACGGGTGACCCTCGACATCCCGGCCGGCGCCGGCGCCGAGAACCCGGCGTGGTCCCCCGACGGGTCGTGGCTCGTGTTCACCCTCACGTTCGACGGACACTCGAACATCGTCACGGTACCGGCCGACGGCGGCCGACCGACGCGCGTGACGCACGACACGGGGGTCGACGACCAGACCCCCGATTGGAGCGCCGCGACCGGTTGACCGCCTCGCGTGATGGCGGCCGGCCGGGCGGTGACCCGCGCACCACCGCTACCATCCGGCCACCGTCGCCCAGGAGGCCTTCCGTGTCCGCACCCACTCACACGACGCTGAACTTCGGACCGTGGTACCGGCGTTCGCCGTTCTTCGACGCGACGCTCCGCGCCGGCTGCACCGCGTACGACGTCTACCAGCACATGCTGCATCCGAACACGTACGGCGACCCTGCCGAGGAGTACCGGGCGCTCGTGAACGACGTGACGCTGTGGGACGTGGGCGTCGAGCGGATCGTCGAGATCACCGGACCCGACGCGAGCGCGTTCACGAACCTCCTCACGTGTCGCGACCTGACTCGGTGCGCGGTGAAGCAGGGCAAGTACGTCCTGATCACCGCGCCCGACGGCGGCATCGTGAACGACCCCGTGTTGCTGCGGATCGAGCCGAACCGCTGGTGGCTGGCCCTGGCCGATTCCGACGCCGGCCTCTACGCGATCGGGGTCGCGGTGAACTCCGGTCTGGACGTCCACGTCGGCCATCCCGAGGTCTATCCCGTGCAGGTCCAGGGCCCGAAAGCGAAGGACGTGATGCGCGACCTGTTCGGCGACTGGGTCCTGGACATGAAGTACTACTGGTGCGACGAGGCCGACCTCGACGGGATCCCGGTCGTGATCAGCCGCACCGGCTGGACCGCGGTGGTCGGCTACGAGATCTACCTGCGCGACCCGAGCCGCGGCGACGACCTCTGGGAGCGGATCCTCGACGCGGGGAAGCCCTACGCGATCCGGGTCACGCCGTCCTCGGACATCCGTCGGATCGAGGCGGGGATCTTCGACTGGGGCTCCGACTTCGGCCCGGAGACGAACCCGTTCGAGGTGATGGGACTGGAGCGGCTCGTCGAGGAGCAGGAGGCCGACTACATCGGCAAGGACGCGCTCGAGCGGATCCGTCGCGAGGGCGTCTCGCGCAAGCTCGTCGGGATCGAGCTGGACGGCGATCCGGTCGAGCAGCCGACGCAGCACTGGCCGGCGTTCGCCGGCGGGGAGCGCGTGGGGCACGTGACGGACGCGTGCTGGTCGCCGCTGCTGGAGAAGAACATCGGGTACGTCTGGGTTCCGATCGGCCTGGCGGGTCCCGGCACCCGCCTCGAGGTGGAGGCCGACGACGGTATGCGGACCGGCACGACCGCAGCGATCCCGTTCGTCGACCCCCAGAAGAAGGTCCCGGCGGCGTAGCCGGCGCCCGGGCCGCAACGAAACCTCCACGTCGCGGGACTTCCCGTTCGCGCGGGTCGACCCGAGACTCGGAGGATGGCCGTCGAGCGGAAGGTCCTGGTGAAGGTTCCCGAGGTCACGGCCATCTTCTGGGTCGTCAAGGTGCTGACCACCGGGATGGGCGAGACGACCTCCGACTTCCTGATCCACCGCGAGGGGGTGACGAACACCGCCGGGCTGATCGCCGTCGTGCTCATCGCGACGGCGATCCTGGCGGTCGCCCTCGTCCTCCAGGTGGCCGCGGACCGCTACCGCCCGCCGGTCTACTGGTTCGCCGTCCTGATGGTCGCGATCACCGGCACGATGGCCGCCGACGGGTTGCACGTGGAGCTCGGCGTTCCGTACGCCGTCTCGACGATCGTCTTCTCGGCGGTCCTGGCGGTGCTGTTCTTCATCTGGTTCCGCGTCGAGGGGACGCTGTCGATCCACAGCATCACGACGCGCCGGCGCGAGCTCTTCTACTGGGCGGTCGTGATGGCGACCTTCGCGCTCGGCACCGCCGCCGGCGACTTCACAGCGTTCGCGCTCGGCTGGGGGTTCTTCGCCTCGGCGGTCCTGTTCGCCGCCTTCTTCGCGTTCGCCTTCGGCGCGCAGCGGTGGCTCGGGATGGGCGAGGTGGCCGCGTTCTGGTTCGCCTACGTGGTCACCCGCCCGCTCGGCGCCTCGCTCGCGGACCTGTTCGCGGGCCCGAAGGAGCTCGGCGGGCTCGGGTACGGCTACGGGCCGGTGAGCGTGCTCCTGCTGGTCGTGATCGTCGGCTGCGTCGCCTATCTCACCCTCGGCCGGCCTCGCGAGGGGACGATCGACCCCGCCCCGGTCCCCGACGCCTGAGGGGCTGCCACTATGCGGTTGACCCACCCGGGCTCGTTGGCCGGCGAAGCCGTCGCGGCCGTCACCCACAACGCCGTCTTCTTCGTGGCGTTCGGGTTACTCGCGCTGCTGTTCCCCGATGGACGCCTTCCGAACCCGGCGATGGCGGCCGATCGGTTGGCCCGCCGCCGTCCCGTGCGTCGCGATCTTCGCCAGCACGATGCTGTCGAGGGATCCGGCCGACAGCTTCCCCGGAGTCGCGAACCCGCTCGGCTTCCTCCCGTCGAACTCGGCCGGATCCCGGTCAGCCGCGCTCGCTGAGGAACGACCGGACCGCGTCGTCGAACGCGGCCGGCGCCTCCATGGTGCACTGGTGCCCGGCGCCGGGAACCCGGCGCATCGTCGATCCCGGGATCCGCGCGTGCAGCTCCTCCTGCACGGCCCGCGGCGACCGCACGTCCTCCTCGCCGGCGAGCAGGAGCGTGGGGACCGCGATCGTCGGCAACACGTCGCGGAGGTCCGCGGCGACGATCGCGTTGAGCATCGCGCGCGTGCCCTCCGGGTGGTAGGAGGCCATGATGCGCACCAGCTCCGCACGGAGCTCCTCGGGCGCGCGATCGGTCAGGAGCGTCGGCAGCCACTCGCGCGCGTACGCCTCCGGTGGCTCCTCGAGCCCCTGCAGCGCGGCCGCCAGCCGTTCGGCGACCTCCTCGGGTGCGAGCGACCCGGCCCAGCCGGCGTACGCGGCCGTCAGGATCATCGTCCGCACCACGTGCGGATGCCGCCGGTACAGCTCGAGGGCGAGCGTCGATCCCCACGAGAGGCCGACCAGATGCGCGGAGCCGATGCCGAGCGTCGCGAGGAACCCCGCGAGCGCGTCGGCGTAGTCGGCCATCGCGAAGCCGGCCGGCGGATCGTCGGAGCCGCCGCATCCGGGTGCGTCCCACGCGAGCACGGTGAAGGAATCCGAGAGGTCGTCGAGTTGGGCCCGCCACTCGCGGTGGTCGGACATCCCGCCGTGGAGCAGCACGATGGGTGGCCCCGATCCCGCGCGCTCGAACGCGATGGCCATGCCATCGACGTCGACGCGCTCCACCGCCGCGATGCTACCGGCGCCACGCGATGCCGATCGAGCCGAACGGTGGGGGTAGGCTCCCGAGCAACCGAACCCTTCCAGAAAGGCGAACGACCCGTGCGGATGCAAGCGGTGCAGTCGGGGGCCGGAGCGGGCGATCTGCGAGCGGTGATCCTGACCGCCGACAAGTTCGAGGACATGGAGCTGTTCGTGCCGTACTTCCGGCTCCTGGCCGACGGTGTCCTCGCCGACATCGCGGCGCCAACGATGGAGGAGATCGGCGGCGAGCACGGCTACTCGATCATGCCGGACGTCGTGATCGACGACGTGGATCCCGGCGACTATGACCTGCTGGTGATCCCGGGAGGGTTCCCCGACGGCGCGCCCGCGACCGTGCGACGGATCACACATGCGCAGGAGATCGTGCGATCGTTCTTCGCCGCATCGAAGCCGGTCGCATCGATCTGTCACGGGCCCTGGCTGCTGGTCTCGGCCGATCTCGTCCGGGGCCGGACCCTGACGTCGTACTGGCACGACGGGGTCCCCGAGGAGATCGTCGGAGCCGGCGGCAACTGGGTGGACGAGCCCGTCGTCGTGGACGGCGATCTGGTCACGTCGCGCTGGCCCGCCGATATCCCGGCGTTCACCGACGCGATGATGCGGATGATCCGAGCCCGGTAGGGGCATCGGGCACGGCGCCGACGGCCGGCGTCAGCGGCGTCGGCCGACCACCCAGGCCGTCAGGCCCCACCCGATCGCGGTCCACGCGATCACCACGCCGTACCAGTGCGCCAGGTCCGTCACGATCCCCGTCGTGAGCGCGGCCCGCACGACCTGCGCCATCGCGTAGAACGGCAGGAACCGGGCGACGTCCGCCAGCCAGGTCGGCAGGTAGCTGATCGGGTAGACGATCGGCGAGAACAGCAGGACCACGAACACGAGCATGTTCGTGATCAGGTTCACGATGATCGGGTTCTGGATCGCGAGCGCCATCCCGAACCCGACCGAGATCGCCATCAGCGCGCACAGGAGCACGGCCGGCACGATCGCCGGCGTCACCGTGAGGGTCACGCCGTAGCGCCACGCGGAGATCGCGACCGCAACGAGCAGGCCGGGGATCGACAACGCGGTCCAGAGCAGGAACGTCGAGGCGGCCTGCGCGGTCCTGGGCGCCGGCAGCGACCAGATGAAGTCGAAGGTGCCCTCCACCTTCTGCTGGCTCACGCCGATCGGCACCATCACGAGCCCGAGCGGGATCAGCGCCAGCGTGGGCGTCCCCGTCACGATGTAGAGCGCCACGAGCGGGGTGATCACCGGGTAGAAGAACCCGTAGGTGATCGCCATCCCCGCACCCATCATCACCTGGACGATCGCCATCATCGCGGCCCACTCGCGGGCGCGGCCCGCGTCGAACCGGAGCATCAGGCCGACGCTCCGGAACCACCGCAGCGGGCCCGAGCGCGGAGCGCCGGATGCGCCGAGCCCCGGACCGGGCACGCGCGCCACGTCGGCCGCGTTCATGCCCGCCTCCCCACGGCCCGGGCCGACAGGGCCGTTCCGACGATCCCCCAGATCGCGACGATCAGGTACGACCGCCCGATGCCCGACACGACCCCGGTCGTGAGCCCGGCACGGACGATCGTGGCCATGTGCTCGAACGGGAGCCACCAGCTGATCGTCGCCAGCCAGGGTGGTTGCTGGGAGGCCGGATACAGGATCGGCGAGAACCCGAAGACGAAGAACACGAGCATCTGGGCGATCAGCCGCGTCCGCATCGGGTCGTCGATCGCGTGCGAGAGCGCGTAGCCGAGCATCGTCCCGGTGAACGCGGTCAGGAGCACGGCCGGCACGATCGACGGCGTGATCGTGAACGAGATCCCGTACCGGAGCTCGGCGATCACCAACGACACCACGGCCGCCGGGAGGCTCGCGATCAACGCGACCGTGAACCACGCCCCCGCCGCGGCCGTGGCCGGCACGGGGAGCGCGCGGAGGTATTCGTAGGTTCCCGCGAGCTTCTGGTCCGCCGTGTTCTGCGGCCCGACGATCAAGCCGACGAGGATCAGGTTCAGCACGACGACCCCGGTCGAGACGTACAGGGCCACCTGCGCGGGGATCCGCTGGAAGAACAACCCGATCCCCAGGACGAACCCGATCCCCGAGAGGATCTGGACCACGACGATCAGCGGGAGCTCGAGCCGGAGCCCGGCGAGGTCCCACCCCGTCATCGTCAAATAGGCGTGGCGCCACGTGGGTCTCGGAACCGCGGTGCCCTCGAGCCGGATGGCCGACGCCATCGGCGATCACCCCTCCCCGTCGTCGCTCGAGACGTGTCCCGTCAGGCGGATGTAGACGTCCTCCAGGGTGGTGGCCCCGAGCGCGTACTCCTCGGCGACACCGCATCCGATCTGCTCCTGCGCCCACGCGATCGCGTGCGAGGCATCGGTCTGACCGATCGTGGTGACCAGGTTGTGCCCGACCCTCGTGTGGTGCATCACGAACGGGGGCAGGGTCGGCGTCGCCGCGCTCGGCACCAGCATCAGCTGCAGCCGGAGGAAGCTGCGGTCCTGCGCCTTCAGCGACGACGGGGTCCCTTCGGCGATCAGCCGGCCGTCCGCGATGATCGCCAGGCGGTCGACGGCCTTCTCGGCCTCCATCACGTTGTGGGTCACCAGGAAGACGGCGCTTCCCCACTCGCCGAGCCGGCGGACCTCGTCCCACAGCAACCGGCGTCGGAGCGGATCCACGTCGTTCGTCGGCTCGTCGAGGATCACGACCCGGCCGGGCCACACCGACACCATCGAGAACCCGACGAGCCGCTTGACCCCGCCCGAGAGCTTCGCGCCGATCACGTCGCGCCACACGGAAAGGTCGAGCGCCTCGATCAGCTCGTCGGTCCGGCGATCGACGGCGGCGCCGTCCCCGCCGCGGATCCGCCCGGTCAGCCGGATCGCCTCACGCGTCTTGAACGCGTCGATCGGCATCTGGGCCTGGGGGAGGTACGAACAGAGCTGACGCGCCATGGCGGGATCTTCGACCAGGTCGTAGGGCCCCAGCGTGATCCGCCCCTCGGTCGGCTTGAGCAGACCGATCACCTGCTTCACCAGGGTGGACTTCCCGGCCCCGTTGGGCCCGAGCAACCCGTAGACCTCTCCCGGCTCGACGTGCAGGGTGATCGCGTCGTTGGCCCGCAGGGACCCGTTGAACACCTTGGTGACCCCTTCGGCCCGGAAGCTCCCGTCCAGGATCGGACCCATCGGCGCCCTCCCGTCCCTTCACGCCGAGCCTGGCAGGCGCCGGGCTCGGCCACAGAGGTCGAACGGCCCTGCTCTCTGCGGTCGCTCGGCTCCCGGATCCCGGGCCCGGAACGTCGGCGTGCGTCCGTAGGCTGGGGCCCATCGCCCCCTCGATCGACACCGCGGCGCGGCGCGCGCGCCTGTCCATCCGCCACGACCTCGCGCGTCGTGTCGACTCGGTCGAGCGGGCCACCGAGGACCTGGTCGGGCTGCACTCGAGCGATCCCGTCACGGTCTACCTGTCGCTCGTCGCGCGCGTCGACGGGTTCGTGCCGACCGACCTCGAGGCCGCGCTGTACGAGCGCAAGACCCTGGTCCGGATGCTCGGCATGCGCCGCACGATGTTCGTCGTGCCGGTCGACCTCGCGGCGATCATGGACGAGGCCTGCACGAAGGCGATCGCGGGACGGGAGCGCCGGCGCCTCGTGGGGTGGTTGGGGAACCAGGGCGTCGCGGAACGGCCGGAGCCGTGGCTCGACGACGTCTGCGAACGGACCCTGCAGGCCCTGCGCGCGCGAGGTGAGGCGGCCGCCGTCGAGCTGACGAAGGACGTGCCCGAGCTCGCCACCAAGCTGGACTTCGGCGCGAACAGGAAGTGGGGCGGCCAGGTGGGGCTGTCGACGCGCGTGCTGGTCCTGCTGGCCGCCGAGGGACGGATCGTGCGGACGCGGCCGCGGGGCTCGTGGATCAGCGGTCAGTACCGGTGGGCCGAGCTCGGGACGTGGCTCGGCGGGCCGCTGCCGGCGATCGATCACGACCGGGCATGCGCCGAGCTGCTGGGGCGATGGCTGCGGACGTTCGGACCCGGCACCACGACCGACATCCGCTGGTGGACCGGCTGGACGCTGAAGCAGACGAAGGCGTCGCTGGACACCGTCGGCGCCGTGGAGGTCCCGCTGGACGACGGCGCCGCGGGATGGGTGCTGCCCGACGATCTCGAACGCGCCGGGCGACGGACGCGATGGGTCCGGCTCACGCCCGGCCTCGACGCGACGATCATGGGGTGGAAGGAGCGCGACGCGTTCCTCGGCCCCCATGTGCGGCACCTGTTCGACACGAACGGCAACGCCGGCCCGATGATCTGGGCGGACGGACGCGTCGTCGGCGGCTGGAGCCAGACGCCGGGGGGCCGCGTGGTGCCGCACCTGCTGGAAGATGTCGACGCGCGGACCCGGACGCTCCTCGATGCCGAGGTGGCGCGCCTGGAGACGTGGTTCGGCGACGTGCGGTTCGTGACGAGGTTCCGCACGCCGCTCGAGCGCGAGCTGCGCGGGGTCTGAGCCTCGGACTAAACGGAACGGCCGGTCCCCGCATCTAGAGACCGGACCCATGCGCACCCAGAAGAACGCGACGACGGACGATCGACCGCTCGAGCTCGAGCACCCCGGTCACGACGGTGATGAACCGCCGCGCCGGGTCGGCTGGGGACAGCGGGTCGGCGTGTACGCCGTCGTCGTCGCGATCGTCCTGCTCGTGCTCGCGATCGGCTCTCTCCACCCGTCGCCCCACCATGACGACGTGCGACCCCCGCCGCCTTCGGGCGGGCCGGCGCCGGGTCCGCAGCCGGGGCAGGCCGGACTGCGGCTCGTCACCCTCGATGGGAAGATCGACGAGGCTCTGCACCTGCCGGCGGACGCCTGGATGGCGGACCTCTCGCCCGACGGCAGACGTGTGGCGTTCCTGACGTGGTCGACCTCGGTCGGCGTCTGCGGGGGCTGCGGAGACCACATCCGCCTGGCGATCGTGCCGATCGACCGCACGTCGGGGGCGTTCCTGTATCTCGGGCGCGGCGGAGGCGGCTTGCGCAGGCTCAACGATCCCGCGTGGTCACCCGATGGGACCCGGATCGCGTTCTCGGCGGCGCGGGGAGGGAACACCGACATCTACGTGGCGACGGTCGGGCGGCGCCTCGGCTTCGGCTTCGGCTTCAGCGCGCCGACGCTACGCGTGACCACGGATCCCGCCGTGGACGACGCGCCAGCCTGGTCCCCCGACGGCTCGACGATCTACTACGACAACCTCGGCTCGGCGCCCGCGGACGAGAACGGGACCTCGCGGACGGAGGAGATCTGGAGCGTGCCGGCGACCGGCGGTACACCGTGGAGGCTCACGTGGAACTCCATGCCCGATGCGCGTCCCGATGTCGGCCCGGACGGCGACGTGGCCTACTCGCGCGACGGTGTCCTGTACACGATGGGCGGCCTCGGCGGCGGACAGTTCCCGCTGCTGACGCCGAACGTGATCCGCGGCACGGATCCCCGCTGGTCGCCGGACGGCCAGTCGATCGCGTTCCTGCTGCCCGCGGGCTCGCGGCGCGCCGTCTTCAGCGACCGCGTCGTCGGAGACGCCGACCTGCCGCTGCACGAGGTCGCGGTCGTCGATCTGCGCTCGTCGGCCGTGACCGGCCTCGGCGATCAGGTGGCCGGCGATGCGAACCCCGTCTCGTGGATCGCGCGACGCCCCGCGCTGCTGGTCACCGCCTATCGCGTCGGTCCGTCCTAGCCGCCGTTCAGCAGCACCACGATCGTCCCGTTCAGCTCGTTCGGCACGATCAGGTCGACCTTCCCGTCGGCGTTCAGATCCGCGGCGGTCAGTGAGTTGGGCCAGGGATCCGCGATGTGCGTCGTGGCGCCGAACGTGCCGTCGCCGACCCCGAGCAGGACGGTCAGGTCCTGATCCTCCGGCGCGCTCACATCCATGCTCGTTCCGAGGTTGCTGGTCAGCAGGTCGACGATCCCGTCGCCGTTCACGTCCTCGAGCGCGGCGTCATGCGGCGAGTCGCCCACGCCGACCGACGTCGGCTCCCCGAGCGTGCCGTCACCCTTGCCGACGAACACGGTGGCGTCGTTCGATGGGCAGCACCCGTTCGGGGTCACGACGTCCAGGTTGCCGTCGCCGTTCAGGTCGGCGAGCCGCACCGTCGTCGGCTGCCGTCCGGGGTTCCGGTACACGACGGCCCGCGTGAAGGTGCCGTCGCCGTTGCCCAGGAGCACCGAGTCGGTCTGCTCGCTGTCGCCGTGGCCCAGCAAGGAGTTCGCGGTCACGATATCGGCGTTCCCGTCGCCGTTCAGGTCACCTGCCGCGAGGCCCGAGACCATGCCGCTCGACGTCGAGACCGTGCCCGTCGTGCGCAACGTGCCGTTCCCGCCGTTGAGGAACGGGGTCACCCCGCCGCCGCCGTCGGCGACGATCACGTCCGGAGCTCCGTCGTCGTTGACGTCCGCCACGATCAGGCCCTGACCCTGGTCGGCGCCCGGATAGGTCGTCGTCCGGAAACGCCCGTGGCCGAGGTTCAGCAGGACCGCCACCCTCGGCGACTCCTGGCCGACCACCACCAGATCCGGCACGTCGTCGCCGTCCATGTCGGCGGCCGCGACCCCGAGCGGGTGCGGGATGCCGCTGCGCACGTGCGCCGCCTCCCCGAACGTCCCGTCTCCCGTGCCGGGCAGGATCGAGATCGTCGAGGAGCCGTAGTCGGCGGTGGCGATGTCGACCTCCCCGTCCGCGTTCAGGTCGGCGGCCGCGGCCTGCTGCGGGCCGCCGCCCACGCGATACGTGGCGGGCTCGAAGGAGACGCCGCTCGCCGCGGATGAACCCCCCGTGGACCCCGACGTGCAGCCGGCAGCGGCGACGAGGACCAGGAACGCGGGAACCCTTGCCCACCTGTTCATCCGGAGCCCTCTCGTACGCGATCGGTTCGGACGGTACCCGAGGCCTCGACGCGCGTCAGGGCAACGGGGCGTGTCGGTGGGCGGTGCCAGCATCGCGAGATGGCCGGGGAGGCGACGATCCTGCACGCCGACGCCGACTCCTTCTATGCATCGGTCGAGCAGCGTGACGATCCCGGGCTGCGCGGCAAGCCGGTGATCGTCGGCGGCGGCGTGGTGCTGGCGGCCAGCTACGAGGCGAAGGCCTTCGGCGTGGTCACCCCGATGGGCGAGACGCGCGCCCGGCGCCTGTGTCCGGACGCGATCGTGGTGCGGCCGCGGATGGAGGCCTACTCGGAGGCCAGCGCCGCGATGTTCGAGGTGTTCCGCGACACCACGCCGCTCGTCGAGCCCCTCTCGATCGACGAGGCGTTCCTCGACGTCGGCGGCCTGCGGCGGATCGCCGGTTCGCCGCCGGACATCGCGGCCCGGCTCCGGGTCGAGGTGCGCGAACGGGTCGGGATCCCGGTCACGGTCGGTGTCGCCCGGACGAAGTTCCTGGCGAAGGTCGCGAGCGGCGTCGCGAAGCCCGACGGCCTCCTCGTGGTGCCGCCCGACCAGGAGCTCACGTTCCTGCACGCGCTCCCGGTCGAGCGCCTGTGGGGCGTCGGGCCGGTGACCTCCCGCAAGCTCCGGCAGCGGTCGCTCGTGACGGTCGCCGACGTCGCCCACCTGGACGAGGACGAGCTCGTGCGGATCCTCGGCCGCGCGGCCGGCCGGCACCTGCACGCCCTGGCGCACAACCGCGATCCGCGACCGGTCGAGGTCGGCCGGCGGCGACGGTCGATCGGGACCCAGCGCGCGCTCGGATGGCGGGCGCGGCGGACCCCCGACCTGCTCGCGACCGACCTGCTGGCGCTCGTCGACCGGCTCGCGCGCCGGCTCCGCGCTGCGAACCGGGTCGCCCGGACGGTCACGCTCCGGCTGCGGTTCGACGACCTCTCCCGGGCGACCCGCTCCCGCACCCTGCCCGAGGCCACCGGCGAGACGGCCGCGCTGCTGGACACGGCGCGGATCCTGTTGACCGAGGCGCTCCCCACGATCCGGGAGCGCGGCATCACGCTGATCGGCCTGACCTTCACGAACCTGTCGAAGGACGACGCGGTCCAGCTCGCCCTGCCGTTCGAGGGCGCATCCTCCGCGGCGATCGACTCGGCGCTCGACGGCCTGCGCGACCGTTTCGGCTCCTCGGCGGTGACCCGCGGCGCCCTGGTCGGGAAACGTGAGGGGCTCCGCGTCCCACTCCTCCCCGACTGAGCCTCCCGTCAGCCGGCGACGGGGCCGGCGGCGTCCATCGACGCCAAGATCCGATCGGCGAACGAGGCCACGATCCGCTCCCAGCCATCCTCCAGCGGCCCACGCACGTCCTTCACGTGGACCACGGCCTCGGCCACGTCCACCAGTCCCTTCTCGCGCAGGACCGCATGCATGTACGGACGGACGTTCCGGTACCGGCTGACCTCCACGGGCTCGACCTCCCCGTCCGCCTGCCGGGCCGGCCAGTCGGTCAGTTCGGTGCTCAACAGCGCGTAGCGCGTCCCGGCCGGGAGGGTCAGCTCGCGGAGCAGGCGCCGGACGGCGCGGATGGGACCACCCATCCGGCCGGGCGAGCTGAAGACGTACACGTCGGCGGGAGGCAACGCCCGGGGGTCGATCGCGTGCACATGGTGGACGTGGACCTCGACACCCCGGTTCGCCATCAGGCGGCGGAACTCCTCCGCGACCTCGGCGCCGTTCCCGAACCTCGACGCGTGCAGGTACTCGATCCGCATACCCCCTCCTGTGGAGCCACCGTCGCCGACGCCCGAACGGTCCCGACAGGGACACCTGGCCCCATCTCATCGGGACCGCGACCCGGAGCTCAGTAGCCGGCCGTGCTGCCGAAGTCGATCGGGATGCACGCGCCCGTGATCGGCGCCGCCTCCGGGGAGGCCAGGTAGGCGATCAGCGCCGCGATCTCCTGCGGGCGGATGAACCGCGCGCGCTCCTTCTGGGGATACTTCGCGAGCAGCGCGGCCAGGTAGCCGTCGGGATCGCCGCCGCCGAAGTCGCGCGCCTGTCCGGCGAGCATCGGCGTGTCCACATCGTTCGGGCACACCGCGTTCACGCGCACGCCGCGCGGCGCGAGCTCCATCGCGAGCGAGCGCGTCAGCAGCGACACGCCGCCCTTCGACGCGTTGTAGATCGCGGTCTCGGCCGTGCCGACCAGGCCGGCATCCGAGGAGAGGTTCACGATGCAGCCCTCGGCGGCTTCCAGGTGCGGGATCGCGAACCGGCACGCGAAGAACGTCCCCTTCAGGTTCACGTCGATCGTGCGATCCCACTGCTGCTCGGTCATCGCGGCGCTCGGGCCCTCGACCCAGACGCCCGCGCAGTTCACGAGCACGTCGAGCCGGCCGTGCCGCTCGATCGTGGTGGCGATCATCCGCTCGCAATCGGCCACGACGCTGACGTCGGCCGTCACGGTCTCGAACGACGGCGCCAGCTCGGCGAGCGCCTCGGCCGAGCGGTCGGCGAGGACCACCGTGTCACCGGCGTCGGCCATCCGCTCGGCGGTCGCGCGGCCGATCCCGCCGCCGCCGCCCGTGATCAGCACGACCCTCGCCACGACCGCGACGATATCCGACGTAGCATCGAGCCCGGACGATCCGAGGAGGGGCGACATGAGCAACAACGGAGGCGCCGCGGGCGCGGGCGCGATCTACGGCCTGGGGATCTTCGGCGCGTGGGTGTGGTTCTTCGGCCAGGCGAGCTCGTTCCTCGGGTACCTGCTCGCGATCATCCAGGGCATCTTCTGGCCCGCGTTCATGGTCTACGACGTCTTCCGCGTCCTCAACCGATGAGGCAGGCCGCGACGGCGGTCACCGCGAGGACACGGTCCGCGAACGCTCCGACCTTGTCGCGCCAGCCGTCCTCCAGCGGGCCTTTCATGCCGGTCACGTAGACCTTCTCCTCCGCGATCTCGACCATGCCCTTGTCGTGCAGGACCTCGTTCATGCGCGGCCGGACGTGCTCGTACCGGCAGATCTCCTCCTCGGTCGGCATCCGGCCCGTCTTGTCGGGCTTCGGCGCCATCTCGGTGGTCAGCAGCGCGTAGCGCGTGCCTGCCGGAAGGGGGAGCTCCTTGAGGAACCGGTGGATCGAGCGGATCGGCCGGCCCATCCGGCCCGGCGAGCTGAACACGTAGAGGTCCGCCGGCGGGAGCTGGGTCGCGGTGATGCTGTGGACGTGGTGAACGTCGACCTCGACGCCACGCTTCGCCATCCGCGCCTTGAACTCGGCCGCCACCTCGGCGCCGTTGCCGAACTTCGACGCGTGCACGTACTCGATCTTCATGTCGTCCACTCCTTCCATCCCTAGCCTCCCGGCCGGCCACCGGGGTGCGCAGGGGCGAACGTCCCCCGGTTCGCGGGACGGGGGACATCGTTCGCGCGCCCAGCCCGGTAGCGTGGCGGCATGGAGACCTGGGACGCGATCCGAGCACGCCGCAACGTCCGCTCCTTCGAGGACCGGCCGATCGCCGATCGAGACCTGGAACGGATCCTCGAGGCCGGATGGCGCGCGCCCTCGTCCCGTAACGGCCAGCCGTGGGACTTCGTCGCCGTGACCGATCGGGAGCACCTGGTCGAGCTCTCACACACGTGGCGCGGCGCGAAGCACGTCGCGAGCTCGGCCGCGACGGTGGCGTTGGTCGTGCCGATGACGGACGACCCGGACGAGCGCGACTGGCAGCTCTACGACCTGGGTCAGGCGACGATCCAGATGATGGTGGCCGCCGCCGACCTCGGGATCGGGAGCTGCCACTCCGTCGTGGACGATCATGAGCTGGCGCGGCGTTCGCTCGACCTGCCGGCCGGCCGCGACGCGGTCGCGCTGCTCGCGCTCGGCTATCCGGCCGACCGGCCGCTGCGCCCGATCGCGAGGCCGGACCGCCGCCCGAAGGACGACGTGATCCACCGCGAACGGTGGTGATCCGCCCGGCTTGACGCGGGAACGCGGGCGGGGCCAGCATCGCCCGATGCGGAGGCTCCGGGCACTCACGATCGCACCGGTGCTCGCGCTCGGGCTCGTCACGACCGGATCCACCGCCGCGCCGGCCGCCGCGTGTCAGGACTGGGGGGCGCAACCGATCCCGGTGGCCGCGAGCGGCACGATCCCGGCCGCGGTGGACGGCGGTGGCCCCTGCGACGTCTGGCTCGCCGGCTATTCGAACGACGGATCCTCGGACCACGTGCTGCTCGAGCACTCGAACGGCACCGCGTGGTCGATCGCGCCGACACCGGACCTCGGCGTACCGGCGCGGCTCACGGGCGTCGCCGTGGTCTCGCCGAAGCTCGCGTGGGCCGTCGGCTTCACGGAGGGCCCCGTCCCGCGGACCCTGATCCTGCACTGGAACGGGATCGGCTGGATCCGCGTTCCGAGCCCGAACGTCGGCGCGCCGAGCAACGTCCTCTACGGCGTCACCGCGACGTCCCGGGACGACGCGTGGGCCGTCGGGACCCACGCGATCGGCTCGACGATCAGCACCCGGCCACTGATCCTGCACTGGAACGGGAAGCACTGGTCCATCGTCGGCTCGCATGTCGCGCACGGGGTCCTGCTCGGCGTGACCGCCACGTCCCCGACGAACGCGTGGGCCGTCGGCTTCGGGGCGTCGTTCAGCAGCCCGCTGATCGTCCACTGGAACGGCCGGGCATGGAAGCCCCAACCGACGACGTCGAGCGGTGCCCTCTCAGCGGTGTCGGGGCGGTCGGCGTCGAGCGCATGGGCGGTCGGAACCCGACAGACCTCGGGCGCCCCGGTCGCGGTGATCCTGCACTGGGACGGGAAGGCCTGGAAGATCCAGCACGCCCCACCGTCACCGGCCGGCGAACAACTGAACGGGGTCGCCGCGGTGGGGGGAGGCGCGGTCGCCGTCGGGGCACTCGGCACCGCCGGCGGCAACACCTTCGTCCTGCGCTCCGTGAACGGCCACTGGCGGCGCGAGCCGAGCGCGAACCCCGACGGCATCGCCGGCACGAACATCCTGTCCGCGGCGGCCACGGTCGCTCCCGGACAGGTGTGGACCGTCGGCTCGTTCGGGCACCCGTACCCGGACGCCGCCGCTCCGCTCGCGTTCCACTGCTGCTGAGCGCTCAGCCGTCGTCGAGCGCGCCGGCCAGCACTTCGTCGGCGCGGTGGCACGCGACCGACCGAGCTCCGTCGATCGGCATCAGGGGCGGCGACTCGGTGCGGCACCGATCGACCGCGAGCGGGCACCGCGGATGGAACGGGCATCCGGGCGGCGGATCCGCGGCGTTGGGAGGTTCTCCGGGCGCGGTCACCGCGTGGCGCACCGCCGTGAGATCGATCTCGGGCACGGCCGCGCGCAGTGCGACGCTGTAGGGATGGGCGGGACGGCGGAGCAGCTCCCGGGTCGGTCCACGCTCGACGACCTTCCCGAGGTACAGCACCGCCGTGTGCTCGCACAGGCGCTCGACGACGGCCAGGTTGTGCGAGATCAGGACGTACGCGAGGCTCCGCTCCGCACGGAGCCGGCCGATCATGCTGAGCACACGGGCCTGCACGGTGACGTCCAGGGCGCTGGTCGGCTCGTCCAGCACGACCACCCGGGGCTCGACCGCCAGCGCCCGCGCGATCGCGACCCGCTGGCGCTGGCCGCCCGAGAGCTGATGCGGATACCGGCGCGCGTGCGCGGCCTCAAGCCCCACGTCGTCCAAGAGCTGCTCCACGCGGGCGGGGATCTCCGGGGGCGGCACGATGCTGTGGGCCCGCAGCCCTTCCTCCAGCACGGCTCCGATCCGCATCCGCGGGTCGAGCGTGCCGTCGGGATCTTGGAACACGATCTGCACCGAGCGCCGGTAGCGCTTCAGGGCCGCGCCCCGGATCGACGTCACGTCGCTCCCGTCGAGCGTGATCCGCCCCTCGGCGATCGGGGTCAGCCGCAGCAGCGCGCGACCGATCGTGGTCTTGCCCGACCCGCTCTCGCCCACCAGACCCAGCCCGAACGGCCCTGGCTCCACCTCGAGATCGACCCCGTCGACCGCCCGGACCGCGCCGAAGCGCACCTTCAGCCCTCGGACCGCGAGCAGCTCGCTCACGCGGGTCCTCCGCCGAGCCGCGGCACCGCGGCCACGAGCTCTTTCGTGTAGTCGTCGCGCGGATCGGTCAGCACCGTGCGTGCCGGGCCGGTCTCGACGATCCGCCCGCCCTGCATCACGGCGACCCGGTCGCAGAGTTCCGCGAGGACGGCGAGGTCATGCGAGATGCAGAGCACGCTCATGCCCGTCTCGTCCCGGACGCGGCGGAGCAGATCGAGGATCTCCTGCTGGACCGTCACGTCGAGCGCGCTCGTCGGCTCATCGGCCACAAGGACCTCGGACCGCAACGCGAGCGCCATCGCGATCGCGACGCGTTGCGCCTGACCGCCCGAAAGCTGGCTCGGATAGCGCTCGAGCAGGTCCGGGGCCAGCAGCACCTCCTGGAGCGCGAGCCGTGCGCGGTCCTTCGCCTCGGCCTTCGATCCCAGGCCGTGCAGACGCAGGGCGCGCGTGAACACATCGCCCACCCGGAACACCGGGTTCAGCGAGGAGACGGGGCTCTGGAAGATCATCGCGATCCTGCGGCCACGGATCCCGCGGAGCTCCGCCTCGGAGGCATCGACCAGCTCGGCGCCGTCCAGCCGGATCGACCCGCGCACCTGGGCGCCGATCGATCGCGTCAGCCCCAGGATCGCGAGCGCCGTCATCGACTTCCCCGACCCGCTCTCCCCGGCGAGCCCCACGACCTCGCCCGGCGCCAGCTCCAACCGGCCCAGCTCGACGATCCGACGTCCGGCGATGTCGATCGCGACGTCGCGCAGGGCCAGCCGTGGCTCGGGCGCGCTCATCGCGTGGTCACCAGCCGCCGGGGGTCGAGCACGTCGCGCAGGCCGTCGCCGAGCAGGTTGAACGCGACGGCCGTGAACACGATCGCGGCGCCCGGGAACGTCACGAGCCACCACTGCCCCGGGAAGTAGACCTGGCCCTGGCTCACCATCAGGCCCCATTCGGGGGTCGGATCCTGCGCGCCGAGCCCGAGGAAGGACAGCGCCGACACCGTGAGGATCACGGCGCTCACGTCCAGCGACACCTGCACGATCAGGGGGGTCAGCGAGTTCGGAAGCACGTGCCGCAGGAGGATCCGCAGATCCGAGACGCCGGAGGCCTTGGCGCCCTCCACGAACGGCCGGCCCGCGACCGAGGCAGCTTGCGCGCGGACCAGACGCGTGTACCACGGCCACCACGTCACGGAAACCGCCAACGTGACCGAGCCCAGGGACGGGGGCAGCACGGCCGCGAGCGCGAGCGCGAGCAGCAGGGCCGGGAAGGCCAGGAACACGTCCGTGACCCGCATGATCACCTCGCCGATCCTGCCGCCGTAGTAGCCGGCCGCGATGCCCAGCGGGATCCCCACCGCACACGAGATCGCGAGCACGAGGAACGCGATCACGGGAGAGATCCGGGCCCCGTAGACCACCCGGGAGAACAGGTCCCGGCCGAGCTGGTCGGTGCCGAACCAGTGCGCCGACGACGGCGGCAGCAGCGTCTGGAGCGGATGCACGGCGTCGGGTGCCTCCGGCGCCAACAGCGGGGCGAGGATCGCGACCAGGACGATCAGCAGGGCCATCACCAGCCCGATCGCCAGCAACCGGTTCGCCCGCAGGCCCCGGCGGATCGCCTGGAGCGCGCCTTCGGTGTCCGCGGTGACCAGGATCTCGGCGCTCATGACAGGGCGATCCTCGGGTCGACCCAGGCCTGGACCAGATCGACGATCAGGTTCGCGATCACGTAGATCACCGCGATGAACAGCGTGATCCCCACGATCGCCGGGGTGTCCAGCGAGCTGATCGAGTCGGCCGCGTAGCTGCCGAGGCCCGGCCAGTCGAAGATCGTCTCCACCAGGAACGTGTTGACGAGCGAGTACGCGAACACGAGCGCGATCACGGACACGACGGGCACCAACGCGGGCTTCAAGGCGAAGCGACCGAAGATCGCGCGCTCCGGGAAGCCGAGGGCTCGCGTCGCGCGCACGTGATCCTCGCCCAGGGTGTCCAGTTCGGAGCCTCGGACCATCCGGGTGATCACCCCGAACGGATACGAGGCCACGACGAGCGCCGGCAGTACCAGATGGGACAGACCGCTGCGCAGCACAGCCCAGTTCGCGGTGATCAAGGAGTCCACGACCACCATCCGCGTGTACTGCGTCAGCGGATGCGTGTAGTCGAGGTTCGGGTCGTACTGACCGGCGACCGGCAGTACATGGAGGCGCTGGAAGAATACCAGCTGCAGGATCAGGGCGAGCCAGAACGCGGGCATCGAGACGGCGAACACGGCGCCGATCCGGATCAGGCCGTCGGGGGCCCGGTGGGCCCACCGCGCCGACGCCAGGCCCAGGGGGAGGCCGACGACGAGGGCGATCACGATCGCGGTGACCACCAGTTCGATCGACGCCGGCGCGCGGTCCATGATGTCGCTGAGCACGGGCTGGTGGGTGTGGATCGACGTTCCCCAGTTCCCGCGCAGCACGCCCGAGAAGTAGCGCAGGATCTGCTGCGGCAGGGGCAGGTCGAGCCCGAGCTCCGTCCGGACCTGCGCGATCTCCTGGCGGGACGCGTGCGGCCCCGCCCAGGACGCCGCCGGATCGCCCGGGATCACCCGGGCGATCACGAACGTCAGGACCACCACCCCGACGACGACGAGGACCGCGAGCGCGACTCGCCGGAGCAGGTACCTGCTCACGTCATCGGCGGTCCGCCGGCCTCACGCCGCCGGCTGCAGGTCGTAGACGAACACCACGTTCGGGTACGCGGGGTTGTCGACATAGCCCTGCACGGAGGAGAGCATCGCCCGCTGGTAGACGACCGTGCTCGCCGAGATCGCCGGGACGTCCTGGTGGATCGTCTGCTGCATCTGGTCGTACAGGGTCGAGGCCGCCCCCCGGTCCGTCCCCGCCAGCACCTCCGCCCGCTGCATCGTCGTGTCCAGCTTGGGATTCGAGTAGTAGGTCAGGTTGAAGTACGGCGGGTTCTCGGTGTGGAACAGGTTGATGAACCACGAGTACGGGTCGGCGTAGTCCGGCCACCAGTAGAACAGCAGGATGTCTTGGCGACTCGCGGTGTCGGAGGATTTCGCCTTCGCCCACTGCGTGGGCCACGCGAGGCCTTGCACGTTCAGATCGATGTTGACCTTCTTCAGGTCGGCTTTCATCAGCGATGCGAGCAGCTGCTCGGTGTCGTCGCCCTGCGTGTAGGTCAGGGAGAGCGACAACGGCTTGCCGTTGGGGCCGTAGCCGGCCTGCTGCAGCAGGCTGGTCGCCTGCGCGACGTCGGTCGTCGGCTCGAGGCCGTTCGTGTGCCCCCAGAGCCCGGGTGGGATCACGCCCGAGAGGAGCTGGGCCGACCCGTGCAACGCCGCCATCGCCCCGTTCCAATCGATCGCGTCAGAGACGGCCTGCCGGATCCGAGGATCCGCGAGCGCCCCGGTCTGCGTGTTCAGCATCGCGAGGAGCGTCTGCCACGACGAGCTCGTGGTGGCGCTGAACCCGTCCTGACCTTGGAAGCTCTGCCAGAGCTGCGGCGTCATCTGCTCGACCCAGGTCACCTCCTTGGCGCGCAGGAGCTGCGCGGCCGTGGTCGAGGACGGCACGACGCGATAGACGAGGTTCGCGTAGTGGCTGCCGCTCCAGCCGCCCCAGTAGTTGGGGAAAGCCTTCAGACGCAGCTCCGTCTCTTGCCCCTTGTTCCATTGGTCCAACTGGTACGGACCCGTGCCGGCCTCGTGCCCCGACTCGAACCACTTGCCGAGGTCCTGCGAGCCGGAAGCCTTCGTGTCGAAGATGTAGGCGGCGTAGTCCGCGGAGGCGATCAGATCCAGCGGCGCCGCGTACTTCAGCGAGAACACGACGGTGGTCGGGCTCGGCGTCGCGATCGACTTGACCGCGCCCCAGATGTACGCCGCGCCCTGATTGAGCTTGATCGTGCGCTCGACCGACGCCTTCACGTCGGCCGAGGTCATGGGCCGGCCCGTGTGGAACGTCACGCCCTCGCGCAGCGTGAACGTCCAGGTCTTCGCGTCCTTCGTCGACCGCCACGAGGTCGCGAGCAACGGCTTGACCGTCTGCGAGGCCGAGTCGTACCGCGTGAGCGTCTCGTACATGTCGCTCATCGCGATGATCTCGTTGGAGTACGCCGTCGAAGGGTCCCAGCCGACCATCACGTTCGTGTAGGTGTCGTAGGTGAACGTCGCGTTGGCCGGCCCCGAGCCCGACCCGCTCGGCGTGGTCTGGGTGCCGTGGCATGCCGTCGCCAGCACCGCGAGCCCCACGAGCACCGCCCCGATCCTGATCCTGCGCATCGTTCCCCCCTCGTCAGCTCTGCGATGCCCGGCCGATCTCCAACGGACCGGCCGCCTTGACGCGGACCCGGACCGCGGGATCCGTCAGATAGGCCAGCGGCACCTCTTCCCGTTCTACGACCTCGACCTCGTCGGCGGATGCGCCCGCCGCCACCGCGCGCGCCCGCGCCTCGTCGACGACCTCCTCGATCGCCTCCTCGCGTCCGCCGCGGCCGAGGTTCACGATGCGATCCACCTCGCCCGAGACGGAGGCGATCGCCGCACCGATCGCGTTCGCGACGTCGAAGTGGTCGGGGCGGTGGACCTCGCGCACGCCCGGCAACCCGTCGGGCACCAGCACGCTGCCGCCGCCGACGGCGATCAGCGGGCGCGCCTCCCGCGAGGTCTTCACCCGATCCACCGCGTCGGCGATCATCCGCTCCGCCGACCCCAGGGCCTCGGCCAGCACGTCCTCCCGGCCGGAGAGCAGCGCGCGATCGCCCAGCTCGAGCCGGCCGGCGGCCACCGCGGCGTCGGTGAGGGTCGCCGTCGCGCCGCCGAACACCAGCGCCTCGTCCGGCAGGCGGTAGCCGACGCTGCGCGGGCCGACGCGCACCGCCGTGCCCCCGCCCTCGACGACCGTTCCCCCGCCGATCGCGATCGTGACCAGATCGGGCATCCGGAAGTTCGTGCTGATCCCGCCGATCTCGACGCCGGCGTTCGACTCGCGCGGGAACCCATGCGTCAGCACGCCGACGTCCGACGACGTGCCGCCGACGTCGACCACGATCGCGTCCGTGGAGCCCGTGAGGTACGCCGCCCCGCGGATCGAGTTCGCCGGTCCGCTGCCGATCGTCAGGACCGGGAACCGGAGCGCGTACTCCAGATCCATCAACGTGCCGTCGTTCTGGGCGAAGAACGTGACCGGATCGAGGCCGCAGGCGTCCAAGGAGCCCGCGAGGGCGCCGGCCACGTCGCCGGCGACGCCGGTCAGGGCCGCGTTCAGCACGGTGGCGTTCTCTCGCTCCAGCAACCCGAGGGACCCGATCTCGTGGCTCAACGAGACGTGCACATCGCCGAGCTCCTTGCGCACGATCTCGCCCGCGGCCACCTCGTGCTCGGCCGAGACCGCCGCGAACACGCTCGAGATCGCCACCGCGTCCGCGCGGCCCGCCAGCGAACCCGCGAAGCGCGAGATCGCCTCGCGGTCGAGGGGAACGATCTCGCGCCCGTCGAACTCGAAGCCGCCGCCGACGATCTCCTCCCCCGCCGAGACCACGGCGCGCAGATCCTCCGGCCAGCCGAACAACGGCCGGACCGCGAACGTCGCCGGGGCGCCGAGCCTGAGCACGCCGACCCGGCGGAGCGAGCGCCGCTCGAGGATCGCGTTCGTCGCATGCGTCGTGCCGAGCATCGCGTGCGTGATCCGCGTGCGGCCGGCGCCGAGCTGCTCGGCGGCAGCGGCGATCGCGCCGGCCACGCCGGTGGACACGTCCGGGGTCGTCGGGACCTTCGCGCGAGCCAGGAGCCGGTCGGTGCGGTCCAGGACCACCGCATCGGTGTTCGTCCCCCCAACATCGATCCCGAGGCGGAGGTCCAGGCCGCTAGCGCCCATCGATGTCCTCCACCCGGACGTAGTCGAGGTCGTAGCCGAAGGCACGCGGACCGGCCAACGCGAGGCCGGCCGGCGTCCGCCAGATCGGATCGCACGGGAAGGCGATGATCGTGACCCGCTGCCCGTAGCGCAGGCGCTCGGTGTGGATCGCCTGCGCGGTCTGCGTGTCCACCACCGTGATGATGTCCGGCACCATCGCCAGCACGGCACCGTCGTCGATCCCCACCAGGTTCTCGTTCTGGATCTCCAAGCGGAGTTCGCGCCCCGCGTCGGCATCGAGCCCTTCGATCGTGGCCGAGCCGCGGACGAAGCCGCCCGTGATCCGTCGCTCGACGTCGACGACCTTGCCGGCGATCAGGGTCCGCGCGTCCAGCACCTCCACGAGGGCGTCGACAGGATCGTGGACGGCCCCGAGGACGGCCTCGCCGATCCTGATCGCGAGCGTCACCGTGCCCCGCGCGGTCGCGCCCTTCGCCTCCTCGACGGTCATCTGGTACTCGGAGGAATAGCCCTGACCCCCGAACTCGACCGCCATGGCCCGCTCCATCCGCTCCATCCACGCGCCGTCGACACCCTCGAAGATCACGACGTTGCCACGCTCGTCGGTCATGACCGCGGGGTTCGCGGAGATGCCCGCCACCTCCATCGTGACCTGGGGCACCTCCGGGAACGCGCGCCCCATGCCGTCGGCGTCCACGACCGGGAGCCCCGCCCGCGCCGCCCAGACCACCGGGGACAGCCCGTTGGAGCCGCCGATCTCCGCCGACATCAGCGCCACGACCGGCCGGCCCCGGATCCGCTCAACCACCGGGATGATCCGCACGATCTCATCGCCGCGGTCGATCTTCTCGATCCAGATCATCGGCGCACCGATGCCGCCGCAGGGCATCACGAGCGCCTCGTCCGGCAGGTCGTCGAGGTCGACGACCGGCACCGGGCCGAACGCCTCGACCGCCTGGAGCGACGCGAGCAGGCCGATCGCCGTGTCGCCGCCCCCGCCGGCTCCCAGGATCGAGCAGCCGATCGCCATCGCGCGGAGGTTCGACCCATCCAGTTGCACGCCCGAAGGATGGCCTCCGGCGCAGGAACCGGTCAATCCCGGTCGGGGACCCAGCCGTACAGGTCGCGGGCCTCCCGTTCCCCGAGGAGCCCGTCGGCGAGGTCGTCGAGCACGCGCGCGGGCTCGCGCTCGCGTGGATCGCCGTAGCCGCCCCCGGTCCCCGTGATCAGCCGCACGAGGTCGCCGTGGACCAGCGGCATCGCGGCCGCCTTGCCGAACCGCCGGACGGGTGAGCCGTCGGCCGGCACGACCTCGACGACGTTCACTGACCCGTCGGCACCACCGGCGGCTCCCCATGGCGGGAACCGGTGCCGTCCGAAGACCACGGTGAGCAGCGCACGGTCCGAGACGATCCGATACTCGCGGAGCATCCCGCTGCCACCGCGGCGCCGGCCCGCGCCGGCGCCTTCGACCACGTCCAGGCCGAAACGCTCGACGCGGATGCCGTAGCGCTGCTCGCAGACCTCGACCGGGATCGTGTAGGTCTCACCGTCCCCGACCGACACGAGCACGCTCTGACCGTCCTCGACCGCGCTGGCGCCCCATCCGCCCGGCTGCGGCTCGACCAGCAGGGTGTCCTCACCCGTGTCCGGATGGACCGTCGCGATCGAGGTCGAGCACACCGACACGAAGCTCCCGGCAGTCAGCCGGACGGGGTCGATCGGCGCGAGCGCCTTCCAGACCAGATCGGTCGCCGGCTCGGTCGCCTCGAAGTACGCGGCGACCGGCGCGGGCCGGCCGGCCGTGAAGATCGTGCCCGGCGGACAGACGATCCGCAGCGGCCGGAACCACGCGTCCGAGGGAGGCTCGGCCGGATCGGTCACCGCCTTGAAGACCGTGCGGACCCCGGAGACCAGCCCCGACCACGTGCAGTTCACCGGCCCGCCGACCTGCGGGTGGGTCCCCGTGAAGTCGCAGACCATCTCGTCGGCCGAGACCGTCACGCGGACCCGGATCGGATACGGCCCGCCGCCGACCCCATCGTCGTCGATCAGGTCCTGCGCCTCGTACGTGCCGGCCGGCAGGTTCGCGAGCGCGGCGCGGGCCAGGGCCTCGCTCCGAGCATGGACCTGTTCCATCGCCGCTCGGACGGTTACCGTCGAGTACCGCTCGCACAGCTCGCGCATCCGCCGTTCCGCCACCTCCAGACAGGCCGCCTGGGCGACGAGGTCACCCAGGACCTGCGCCGGCAGCCGCGAGTTCGCCTGCAGCACCGCGGCCAGATCGGCGTCCAGCTCGCCCCGCCGGATCACCTTGACGAACGGGAGCTGCAGCCCTTCCTGGAACACGTCGCGCGAGTCGGACGTCCACGAGCCCGGGTCCTTCCCCCCGACCTCGGTCCAGTGGCCCTTCGCCGCCGCGTAGCCGACGAGGTCGCCTCCCACGAACACCGGGCGCACCAGGGCGACGTCGGACAGATGGGTCCCGCCGCCCGCGAACGGATCGTTCGTCGCGACGACGTCGCCGGGCTCCAGATGAGGAACGCGCGCGATCGTGTCGCGGACCGCCTCGCCCAGCGGCCCGAGGAACCCCGCGATGCCGTTGCCCTGCGACACGAGCTCACCCCGGTCGTCGGTGATCCCGACCGCGAAGTCGAGCACCTCGTAGATCACGGGCGACTGCGACGTGCGCTGCAACGACACGAACATCTCGTCCGTGACGGCGAGGAACGCCTCGCGCAGGACATCCAGCGTGAACCGATCCTCGGGGCTCATGGGCGCTCCTCGATCACGAGGTTCCCGATCGCGTCGCGCCGGACCGACTGCCCCGGGAGCACGAGCGTCGTGGACGCTGCCTCCTCGATCACGCAGGGACCGGAGATCGGCGCGTCCGCCGGGATCGACCCGCGGGTGCGGATCGGCACCGACCGCCGGCCGCCGTGCTCATCCAGATCCACCGCCCGCTCGTCCACCACCCCGGGGAGCGCGTCGTCCGAGAGGGCCCAGCCGACCGATGCCCCCGGCGCCGACGCGGCGACCCGCGCGGCCACGAGCTGGACCGGCTGGTCGAGCGAGAACGCGTAGGACTCCTCGGACGTCGCGGCGAACCCTCGGAGGATCGCCTCGATCGCCGCGGGGTCGATCAGGCCGTCGGGCACCGCGACCTCGAGCGTGTGCTCCTGCCCTTCGTACCGCAGCTGGACGAAGCGACGGATCTCGAACGGCCCCCCGACGCCGAGAGCCGCCGAGGCCTCGTCCTCGAGCTCGTTCAGCAACGGCGCTAACAGCTCGGGGACGAGCGGGCCGATCCGGGTGCGGATCGCATCCGCGGCGAGCTTCCCCGAAAGCATGCCGACCGCGGAGAAGTGCCCGGGGGCGGGCGGGATCACGATCCGCCCGATCCCCAGCTCGCGGGCGAGCAGCGAGGCGTGCAGGGGCCCGGCACCTCCGTACGCGATCAACGTGAAGTCGCGTGGATCGCGTCCGCGCCGGACGGTGACCAGGCGCAGCGCGTGCGCCATCTGCGCAACCGCGTACCGAAGGATGCCGCGGGTGGTTCGCCCCGCGTCGCTGCCGAGGATCGCGCCGAGCCGTCCCATCGCCTCCTCGGCGGCCCCGACGTCCAGCACCTTCGCGCCACCCAGGAACCGGTCGGGGTCGAGCCGGCCGGCCAGCAGGTTGGCGTCGGTCAATGTCGGCTCCCGCCCGCCCCGGCCGTAGCACGCGGGTCCGGGGTCGGCGCCGGCGCTCCGGGGGCCGAGGTGCAGTCCGCCGGCGTCGTCGCACCAGGCGATCGAGCCGCCGCCGGCGCCGATCTCGACGATCTGCACGACCGGAACCTGGATCGGATAGCCGGCCGAGACCGGGGTTCGTTCGACGTGATACAGCGTCTCGATCTGGGGGCGACCCTGGCGCACCGCCGAGGTCTTCGCGGTCGTGCCGCCGATATCGAGGGTCAGCACGTCCGTGAAGCCGAGACGGCGCCCGAGCTCGGCCGCCGCCTCGACGCCCGCGACGGGCCCGGACTCCAGCAGCGCGATCGGGTTCGCCGCCGCGCGATCGACGGAGGCGACGCCGCCGGAGGATCGCATCACGAGCAAGGGCGCGCCGACGCCTGCGCCGTCCAACGCGGAGCGGAACCCGTGCAGGTACCGACCGACCGCCGGCTTCACGTAGGCCGACAGCACGGTCGTCGAGGTCCGCTCGAACTCCCGCCACTCCCCGCTGACGTCGCCCGAACACACGATCTCGACGCCGGGCAGCATGGGCGCGAGGACCTCCGCGGCCCGATGCTCGTGCGACGCCTCGACCCAGGCGTGCAGGAAGCAGATCGCCAGCGACTCGATGCCCGCCTCGCGCAGCGCAGCGGCGATCGGGATCAGCGCCGGCTCGTCGAGGGGCACGAGCTCGCGGCCGACGTGGTCGAGGCGCTCGGCGACCTCGAACCGGAGCCGCCGGGACACGAACGGCGGCGGCTTGCGGTACGCCAGGTTGTACAGGTCGGGCCGGTTCGCGCGACCGATCTCCAGCACGTCACGGAACCCGGCGGTGGTGAGCAGCGCCGTCGGCGCGCCGCTGCGCTCCGTGATCGCGTTGATCACGATCGTCGTGCCGTGGACCAATACGTCGAGGGCGTGCGGCGCGACATCGGAGGCCTCGAGCACGGCGATCGCGCCCCCCTCGGGCGCGGCCGGCGTGGTGTCGACCTTGGCGAGGTGCAGCCGCCCCGCCCCATCGACCGCGGCGAGATCGGTGAAGGTCCCGCCGATGTCGATGCCGACGCGCGAACCCCCCGCCGCCCCCGGCTCGATCGGGTCCTCGATGCCGCTCTGCACGCGGCAAGTGAACCACGCCGCCGGGACGCCACGAACCGCGCGGCACCCAGGCGCTCAGGTCGCGAGGATCGCGGCGAGCGCCGGCGTCGCCACCAGCCGGTCGGCGTGCTCGGGCGTGAGCGCCGCCACGTACTTCTTCGCGACGGTCGCGGCCTGTGCGCTCGCCGTCGCCGCCCCGAGGTCGTCGCCGGCCGCTGCGGCGGCACGCGAGAGATCCGCGTACGCGCGCCAACGGGTCGGCGGATGCGCGAGCGCGTCTGCGGCCTCGGCGGCCGCGCCGAGCTCGGCCAGCGCGTCGAAGGGACGGCCGAGCGCGAGCTGCGCCTCGCCCAGGACGATCCGCGCCGAGACCTGGACCTTCGCACGGCCGATCCGGTGCGCGACCTCGATCGCCTCGAGCGCCGCCTCGAGCGCGTCCTGCCACCGCTCCCGCCGCACGGCGAGCTCCGCGCGCAGGACCGACAGTCGTCCCGGTGCGAGCCATCGCTCCCATCCGCTGGCCTCGCCCAGGCGCGCCCACAGCGCGGGCCATGCCCGCTCGGCGCTCGCCGGATCGTCCTCCAGGTCGGCGGCGAGCAGGTCGATCTCGGCCTGCATCGCGCCCGACTCGAACCCGATCGTGCGGTAGAGCTCGAGAGCCTCCGCGTTCCGCCGACGCGCCTCCGCGAGGTCGCGCACGTCGCGCAACGCTGCGGTCGAGCAGCACAGCGCGTAGGCGGTGAGCATCGATGAGTCCGCCTCCCGCGCCTCGGCGACCGCCTGGTCGGCGGTCTCGAGCGACGCCTCGGTCAAGCCGAGGGCTGCCAGCGCCAGGCACTCGGTGGCGCCATCCTGCCCGCGCCGGGACAGGTCGACCGCGGTCTCGTAGCGGCCGAGCCAGTAGTTGGCGAGGCCGTGCAGCGACTCGTGCTGCATCAGGTCCTCCGAGCGCGTGCCGGCGACCCAGACCTGCAACGCCCGGTCGCCGAGCTCGAGCGCCGAACCCAGATCCCCCTCCCGTCCCCGCTGGCCCAGCACCTGGCTCAGCAGGGCGAGCGCCGGCGCACGCATCTCGATGTCGCTCTCCTCGTCGGCCAGCGCGAGGGCCTCCTCGGCGGCGCGCAGCGCGTCGTCGGTGCGCTCCGACCACATCGCCGACCGTCCGATCCCGATCAGCGCCTCGATCCGCCTCCGGCCCTCGAGCTCGGGGAGCAGCGCCTCCAGCTCGGCGACCCCGCCGGCATCGTCCCCGGCGGCCAGGAGACCGAGCCCGTGGGCCAGCCGTTCCTCGGCGTCGCTCATACGCGCAACGCTAACGCCGCCGTCGGGGCTGAGCGAACTCCGGGCCGGCGCACAGGTCGTTCACAGCATCCGGCGGGTACCTTCGATACATGAGCCAGCAGGATCCGACGCAGGAGCCCTGGGCCGGCTACGCGGCCGGGATGCCGGCGCCGCCGCCGGGACCCGAGCCGCGGAAGCCGGCGCGCAACCGCTGGATCGCCGGGATCACGGCCGCCGTCGTCGCGATCGTCGCGGCCGTCGCCCTGGGCACGACGCTCGACCGCACCACGGGCGCCACGTCGGCGACCGCCCCCTCGGCCGCCGTCGTCGTCCCGTCCTCGCCGATCACCGGCGGAACG
>DATHCP010000116.1:0-27796 GCA_035490535.1 Actinomycetota bacterium | reverse complement strand
CGTCCCGCGGACCGCGACCCCCGGAGACCACGCGGGTGGGATCACCGCCACGTTGCGAGCCGTCGTGAAATCGAAGAGCGGCCAGCGGTTCCACCTCCTGCAGACCGTCGGCTCGCGGGTCTTCATCCGCGTCAGCGGGCCGCTGCATCCCGCCCTCACCCTCAAGGAGATCGGCGCTCGGTACCAGGGTGCCATCACCTCCGTGGGCACCGGCACGACGCTGGTGACGTACACGATCCGGAACTCGGGGAACGTGGCGCTCGGCGGACACGAGCTCCTGAGCATCTCGGGTCTGCTCGGTCTGAAGACCAGCTCGGGCAGCGCCCCCAACCTGCAGCTGTTGCTTCCGGGCTATTCGGTGACCCAGTCGGTCGAGGTCCCGGGCGTGGTCCCGCAGGTCTGGATGAACGCCCACGTATCGGTGTCCCCGTTGATCCTCCCGGGTACCGTCCAGAAGCTGCCCGACGCGTACACGGGAAGCGCGCATTTCTGGGCGATCCCCTGGTGGGTGCTAGCCGTGCTGCTGATCGGGTTCGCGGCCTTCGGTGTGTGGTGGCGTCGCCGCCACCGCGGCCCGAAGGGGCCACCGAAGGACGAGCGGCCGAGCGACCCGGCGCAGACGCAGGGCTCGGATACCGAGCTGGAGCCCGACGTGGTGACGGTCCCCGAGCGCACGGAGCCCGAACCGGTCACGGTCCCCGACCGCACGAAGCCCGAGCCGGCGGCGGTCCCCCGATCGGAGCCCATCCGCATCCCGACCTATGACGCGGACTTCCCGAGCGGCGCGGGGATCGACCGGTGACCGCGTATCCATACGGCCACCTTCCGCTGATCGATCCGGAGGCGACCCAACCGATCCGGATCGACGACGTGCAGGTCGACGGCAGCCAGATCGATCGCGGAGGGATCGTTGACGGACGGACCGCTGATGCGACGGTCGTGCTTGAGGACGCGAACGGCAGCTCGCCGCAGGGCGGCGCCCGCCTCGAGGCGGTGAACGTCTCGGCCTGGTTCGGAACGAACAAGGTCCTCGAGCGGGTCTCGCTCTCGATGAACCCCGGCACGGTCACGGCGCTGATCGGGCCCTCGGGCTGCGGCAAGTCGACGTTCCTGCGGACCCTGAACCGGATGCACGAGATGGTGCCGTCGGCCAAGCTCTCCGGCGAGGTCCGGCTGAACGACGAGGACATCTACGGCCCGAAGCAGCGGGTCACCGACACGCGCAAGCGGATCGGCATGGTGTTCCAGAAGCCGAACCCGTTCCCCACGATGTCGATCGAGGAGAACGTCATCGCGGGCCTCAAGCTGATCGGCCGCCGGGATGGGCGCCACGGGACGGACCGGGACGAGCTGGTGGAGCGGAGCCTGAGCCGCGCCGGGGTCTGGAACGAGGTGAAGGACCGCCTCCACGAGCCGGGGGGCGCGCTCTCCGGCGGACAGCAGCAGCGGCTCTGCATCGCGCGGGCCCTCGCGGTCGATCCCGACGTGCTCCTGATGGACGAGCCCTGCTCCGCGCTGGACCCAACCTCCACGCGTCGGATCGAAGAGACGATCGGCGAGCTGCAGTACGAGGTCACGATCGTGATCGTCACGCACAACATGCAGCAGGCCGCGCGGGTCTCGCAGTACTGCGCGTTCTTCCTCGCCGAGTTCGGGACGCCCGGCGCGATCGTCGAGGCGGGGTCGACGGACAAGATGTTCCACGAGCCCGACGACCAGCGGACGAAGGACTACGTCGATGGCCGTTTCGGCTAGCCCGGTCGACGAGCCGCGGACGATCCACGCCGGAGCCCCGAAGGTCGACCGGGTCTTCCACGGATCGGTCCGCACCGTCGCGATCATCGTGCTGGTGGTCTTCGGATCGATCGGACTGTTCCTCGGCAAGGAGTCCATCTCGACGTTCCACCAGTACGGGGTGCGGTTCCTGACCGAGTCGGATTGGGAACCGAGCCTGAACCGGATCGGCATCTCCGCCACGCTGCTCGGCACGGTCCTCGTCGCGATCGTCGCGCTCGTGATCGCGTTCCCGCTGGCGCTGGCCACGGCCCTGTACATCAGCGAGTACGCGCCCGCACGGCTGAAGCCGACGCTCGTGTCGCTCGTCGACATGATGGCCGCGGTCCCGAGCATCATCTACGCGGCCTGGGGGTTCTTCCTCCTGATGCCGCGCGCGCAGTTCGTCGCGCACTGGCTGCACCAGAACCTCGGGTTCATCCCGATCTTCCGCGTCGACACCGACCCGAACGCGGCTCCGTGGGCCCAGGCCCGCTACACGGGCTCGATGTTCATCGCCGGCATCGTCGTGTCGATGATGGTGCTGCCGATCGCGTGCGCGGTGATGCGCGGCGTGTTCGCGCAGGCGCCGATCGGTGAGCGCGAGGCGGCGTACGCCCTCGGTGGAACTCGCTGGGGCATGATCCGTTCGGTCGTCCTGCCCTTCGGGCGCGGCGGGATCATCGGCGGAACGATGCTCGGGCTCGGGCGCGCGCTGGGCGAGACGGTCGCCGTCGCGATCATCCTGTCCACGGCGTTCGACTTCAAGTTCCGGGTCCTCGAGAACGGCGGGAGCACGATCTCGAAGCTGATCGCCGAGCGCTTCGGGGACGCGACGACGGTCCAGCTGAGCGCGCTGCTCGCGGCGGGGTTCGTGCTGTTCGTGATGACGCTGATGGTCAACACGGTCGCCGCGGTCTTCATCAGCCGCAGCCGCAGCGGCGCGGCGACGGAGGCATGAGATGAGCGTGTCTTCCTTGACCGCTCGGCCTCCGGTCGCCGCCGTCGAACCCGCGAAGGAGACGGCCCCCACCGACGAGCCCCGAGCGCTGTCGACGCGAAGCGTCGACGACGTGGCGTCGGTCGTGGGGTCGGCACTCGGCTCGCTCGCTCTGACGTGGATCGTCTACTCGTTGCTCCTGCCGCTCAGCGGCGTGCTGGGCTTCCTGATCTGCTGGTACGTCGCGTTCCTCGTGATGTATGCGTGCGTCGCGGCGCTGTCGCATCCCCGCCCGATCGTGATCTCGAAGCTGATGAGCGTCGTGATGACGTCGGCGGCCGCGATCGTCGGGTTCGCACTGGTCACCGTTGTCGCTTACACCGTCGGCAAGGGCCTGAAGGCCCTGCTCCACGTCAGCTTCTTCACACGGGACATGGCCGGCGTCGGCCCGACCACACCGCTCGGGCACGGCGGGATCTGGCACGCGATCGTGGGCTCCTTCATCATGCTCGGGATCGCGGTCGCGGTGTCGCTCCCCTTCGGGCTGGCCACCGCCGTGTTCATGACCGAGGTGGGCGGCTGGTTCGCGAAGGTCGTCCGCACGATCGTCGAGGCGATGACCGCGGTCCCCGACCTGCTCGCGGGCCTGTTCGTCTACGTGACCCTGATCGTGGGTTTGGGCTGGGAGCGCACCGGCCTGGCGGCCGCGATCGCGATCTCCGTGACGATGATCCCGATCATCGCGCGATCCGCCGAGGTCGCCCTGCGCGTCGTGCCGGGCGGGCTGCGCGAAGCGGGCCAGGCGCTCGGCGCGTCCCACTGGCAGACGGTGCGCCGCGTGGTCCTCCCGACGGCGCGGCCGGGGCTCGCGACCGCGCTGATCCTCGCGATGGCCCGGGGCGTGGGCGAGACCGCGCCGCTGCTGATCGTCTCGGGCGCCTCGACGTACCTGAACGCGAACCCGACGAAGGGCCCGATGAACTCGCTGCCCCTGTTCATCTATTCCGCGATCCGGAGCCCCGACGAGCTCACGATCCAGCGCGGGTTCGCGGCCGCGGTCGTACTGCTCGCGGTCGTGTTCGTCCTGTTCGCGATCACGCGGTTCGTCGCGTTCTTCGCGATCAAGCGGTTCCTCACGAAGCGCAAGACCCGCGAGATGACCTCGCCCGCGGACCTGTGGACGGGATGAGGATGGGTCGCTTCCGCCGAGCCGTCGCGCTGGCCTTCGCCGCCGCGCTCGCCGGGGTCCTCGCCGTGCCCGGCTCCGCGTCGGCCGACAACAGCCACGCCTTGATCTCGGGGTCCGGATCCAGCTGGAGCGCGAACGCGGTCAACCAGTGGATCGCGGACGTGCAGCAGTACGGCTGGCAGGTCGTCTACACCTCGGTCGGGTCCGCCCAGGGCCGCAAGGACTTCGCGTACAAGACGACCGACTACGCGGTCAGCGACATCGGGTATCAGGGCGTCGATCCCGCCACCGGAGACCAGGACACCTCGCTCGGCCGCGCCTACGTGTACCTGCCGATCGTGGCGGGCGGCACGGCATTCCCCTATCAGGTCCGCGTCGCCGGCCAGCTGGTGCGCAACATCCGGCTGTCCGGCCTGACGCTCGCGAAGATCTTCACGAACCAGATCACGAACTGGAACGACCCGGCGATCACGGCCGACAACAACGGCCGGAAGCTGCCGTCGATCCCGATCATCCCGATCGTGCACTCCGAGGGCTCGGGCTCAACCGCCCAGTTCACCCGGTGGCTCGCGAAGGAGTATCCGAGCCTGTGGCGGCCGTACTCGGGATCGTCCACCCTGACCGAGTACTACCCGCGCAAAGGGGCGCAGATCGCGCAGAACGGCTCCGACGGCGTGATGAACTTCATCTCGTCCTCGGCGGCGAACGGCGCGATCGGGTACGACGAGTATTCGTACGCCCTGGGCAAGGACTATCCGGTCGTGAAGCTCGAGAACCGGGCGGGCTACTTCACGGCGCCGACCCAGTACAACGTGGCCGTCGCCCTGACCCAGGCGAAGATCAACCTGGACCAGAACCCGAACCACTGCACGGCGCTCGGCTACAACACGTCGCCCTGCTACCTCCTGCAGAACCTCGACAAGGTCTACACGTACGACGACCCGCGGACGTACCCGATGTCCTCGTACTCGTACATGATCATCCCGACGGCATCCGACGATCCTCGGATGACGACGGCGAAGCGCCAGACCCTGGCGGACTACATCACGTACTCGATCTGCGGGGGCCAGGCCGAGATGGGGCCGATCGGCTACTCGCCGCTCCCGATCAACCTCGTTCAGGCGTCGTTCAACCAGCTCCAGCCCCTGAAGAAGGCGGACCCGAATGTCGACGTCTCGCGGACGAAGGTCTCGAAGTGCCACAACCCGACGTTCGACCCATCGCAGCCGGGCAAGAACCACCTGGCGGAGATCGCGCCACTGCCTCCGTCGTGTGACAGGGCGGGCAACGGGCCCTGCGACGAGACGCAGGGGATCGTCAACGGGAACCCGGGCACGAGCGGCGGCCCCGGCGGGAGAGGTGGCGGCACCACCGGCTCGACCGGCGGCGGTTCGACCGGCGGATCCAGCGGCCCGACCTCCCAGGGCTCGACCCCGGGCGGAGGCAGCACGGCGCCGACCACGGGAGGCGGCTCATCGGGTTCCGGCACCACGCAGCCGCTGGCGGTGATCCCGGAGCCGATCACGATCGACCGGCACCGGTCTGCGGGTGGCGGTCTGCTCGCGGTGATCGCCGCGCTGGAGTTCTTGGCGATCCTCGCGCTCCCACCGCTGATCGTCGGAGCGTTCGGCAGGAGGAAGACGCCGTGACGAGGATCGCTCGCAGGATCGCGGTAGCGGCGATCGCAACCGTGTTGAGCTCCCTCTTCATGGTTCCGGCATCGGGGAGCTCTTCCTTCTCCAAGACGGAGACCATCACCCGGGACCATCTCGTCAACGGCGCGGACAACGTGGTGGATTCCCGAACGTTCCATGTGACGGTCGACCAGACCACGCAGCTCCGGGATCGGCAAGAGGTCAACGTCTCGTGGAGCGGCGCGCATCCGACCGGAGGACTCATCGGCGACGAGAACTCCGGGCTCGCTGCCCAGCAAGAGTATCCCGTCGTCCTCATGGAGTGCCGAGGTGTGGACAGCGCCACCGTGCCTGCGTCGAAACGCCTCTCGCCCGAAACATGCTGGACGCACACGCCCCTCGAGCGATCACAGTCCGATCAGGCGTTCAACTTCCCTCCCTACCGCCTCGACCGGTATGCGTCTCCCGCCGACCGTCAGGCCCGGGTCGGCGTGCCATCGCCGTTCCCCAGCGACTGCATCTCGTTCGGATCCGGGATCCAACATTGGATCCCGTTCGTCGCCGCCGATGGCACGTCCTACGCGGGCGGACCGAGCGGCTGCGCCGGCGTCGCTCCGGATGCCGTGACGTACGAAGGGCAACTGCAACCGAGCAATACGACCTATGCGGCGACGGACCGTCAAGGCAACGGCTCAGCGAGCTTCGTGATCTCGACCTCCGAGTCCAACGCATCGCTCGGCTGTTCGAACACCGTCGCCTGTTCACTTGTCGTCATCCCGATCATGGGGATCAGCTGCGACCCGGCGGGGGCGAACCTGCCGCCGGCCGACCAACCGCCACAAGACGCACAGGACGAGGCGATGGCGAGGTGCTCCGCGAGCGGTCAGTACCAGCCCGGTGAGTTCTCACCCGGCACCCAGAACGCGGAGGATCTCGCCGTCTCGGGTCTGCTGTGGTGGAGTGAATCCAATTGGCAGAACAGGATCTCGGTTCCGTTGACGTTCTCCCAGCCCGCCAACATCTGCAACTCGGTCAACGACTCCGCACCGCTCTACATCTACGGCTCCGAGCTCATGACGCAGGCCACCCTCCAGTGGAGCCCGGCGTTCTGCCTCGATCCCAAGCTCTTCAAGTTCACGCACGTACAGACAGGGGAACCCCAAGCGAAGAGCCTGCTCCAGAATGGGACGATCGAGGCGGCGTTCGAGGGGGGACCTCCCCCGACGCCGTACGGCCGCCCGGTCGTGCAAGCGCCCACAGCTCTCACGGGCTTCGCGATCACCTTCGTCATCGACGACGCGACCGGCCATCCGATGCATACGCTGAGACTCACACCCCGCCTGCTCGCAAAGCTCTTGACCGAGTCCTATCCGGCAGCCCCGATCATCAAGGGACCAGATGCGGCGTTGTCGAACAACCCGCTGAACCTCGCGGAAGATCCCGAGTTCCGCGCCCTGAATCCGGGACCGCCTGCTGCGGGCTACAACACCGAACCGGCCGCGACCCTGTTCTCACTCTCGAGTGACTCCGATGTGATCTATGCCCTCACGTCGTATATCAATGCCGACCCGGACGCTCGCGCATGGTTGAACGGCAAGCCCGACCCTTGGGGGATGGTCGTTAATCCGGCCTACAAGGGGATCAAGTTGCCGGTCGACGGGTGGCCCCTCCTCGATACCTTCGCGTCCGGAGCGCTCTACTCTCCCGACCACAACCCATGTCTGGCGGCCGACCCGGTTCCGTTCCTGCCACTCGTAGCGGCCCCCGTTTCGACCCTCGCGCAGATCACGTTGAACATGCAGTTCGGGATCGCGAACTCGCAGATCATCTGCAAGAACCCTGGCGACGTGTCCCAGAAGCTTGGAGCGCTCGGTCGTGAGAACCCCGGACAGAGGTTCATCGTCGGGCTGACCACCCTCGCCGATGCTGAGCGGTACCAGCTGGACACGGCATCCCTCTTGACCCACACGGACTCAGGCGCCGTCGACAAGTTCAGCGACGCCACCGGACGCACGTTCGCCTCCCCGACCGACGCATCGCTTCGAGCTGCGGCGAAGATGCTGGAACCGAACGGGCGGGCCGGATCTTGGGTGCTCCCGTACGACCAGCTCCGAACCGCCTCCGGCGGAGAAGGCGCCTACCCAGGGACGATGTTGGTCTCCACGGCGATCCCCACGAAGGGGCTTCCGACGAAGGACGCCCAGCGATACGCGAAGTTCCTTCGGTTCGCCGTCACCCAGGGGCAACGGAGCGGTCTCGGGAACGGAGAGTTGCCGCCCGGCTACTTGCCGTTGACTTCGAGCGACGGGATGGGATCGCTCGCCCAGTACACGCAGCTCGCTGCCGACGCGGTCGAGGCGCAGAAAGGCTCCACGGTCTCGGTGGTGACCCTCAAGACCTCCACGCCCGGCGGGGGCTCACCCGGTGGCTCGTCGAATCCGCCCCCGGGTGGCGGATCGACCGGCGGACCCACGACGGGCTCGACCGGCGGATCCGTACCCCCCGGCCCCAGCACGACGCCCAACGGGCCGGAGCCGGTGTTGGTCGTGCCCGCCGCGGGGACGACGCTCGCGTTCGTTCCGGGCCTGGGCGGCCTGGTAGCACCATCGGTTCTCGCGCTGGGGGTGTTCTTCGCGCTGGCGGCCGGCGGAGCCTGGTACTTCGGGCGACCGAAGGTGAGCAGATGAGCATCCGGACGCCGGAGCGGGAGGACCGACCGGTGAGCATCCCGCCCGCGCCCGCCGAGGAAGCCGCAGCGGGGAACGCCGAGCACAAGCCGGAAAGGAAGAAGCGAGAGCCGCGGCGCGCGAAGCGTCCGACCGGTAAGGCGACGGTGATCATCGCGGTGCTGGCGAGCATCGCGGGGCTCGCGCTCTGGTTCGAGTTCTATTCGCTCGTGCTGACGCCCTTCCAGGAGCACGGGAACCAGGTGCGCCTCTACGACGCGTTCCGCCTCCAGCTCGCCGAGGCGACCGCACCGACCGGCGGCGCGATCGCGAGCGGGGCCCCGGTCGCGCTGATCGACGCGCCGGGGATGCACGACCTGGTCGTGGTCGAGGGAACGACCTCCGCGAACCTGATGCAGGGGCCCGGTCACGAACGCGACACGCCGCTCCCCGGCCAGCAGGGAACCTCGGTGATCGACGGGCGGAGCGTCACGTTCGGCGCGCCGTTCCGCTCGCTGTCGCACCTCGCGGCGGGCGACGTGATGGACGTGACGACCTCGCAGGGGCAGTTCGTCTTCCGCGTCGATCGGGTCAGAGGACCCGGCGACCCGGCGCCTGCCCCGGCGTCCGACGCGGCCGGCCTGACCCTCGTGACCGCCGCCTCGAGCGGCTGGCGGAGCGGCTGGGCGCCGGACCACGCCATGTTCGTGGACGCAACCCTTACCGGTGCCGAGCCCGTCACGACGCCCGCAGGGCGGCCCACGACGATCGCCGAGAACGAGCGGCTGATGGCGGGTGACGACACCGCAAGGCTCGTCGGACTGTTCTGGCTGGAGGCGATCGGACTGGTCGCGGCGGGGATCCTCTGGGCTCGCCGGCGCTGGGGCCCGTGGCAGACCTGGATCGTCGGCGTGCCGCTGGCGGTCGCCGTCCTCTGGGGCGCGTCCGGAATCCTCTCCCGGCTCCTCCCGAACCTCATCTAGCCTTCCGGCGCAGCGCTTCTCGACGGCCATTGGATGTTCATCCAGGGCTTCGCATCGTTCCCAATCGAACCGTTGTTCGTTCCCCCTGGTCCCCGATACAACACCCTCGCTCACGTCCCAGAAGGAGGAGGAGCATGGGGAAGAGAGGGAGCGGTAGGCGACGGCTGGGCGCGATCGTCGCGCTCGTACCGTTGCTCGTCGTGGCGTTCGGGATGGGGACTCCGCCCGCGTTCGCGGACTACTACCCCTCCAACGCCGACGTCGTCGGCGTTGGTTCGGACACCGTCCAGTACGGGATCGACGTCCTCGCCGGCGGCTTCATCAACGGCGTCACGGGGTACAACGCGATCGGCAACATCAACCGCCTCATCAACATCGACGCGACCGCGGACGCGAACGCTCGACTCGCGTACTCGGCCGACGGCCTCGGCACCGGCACGTGTGCTCCTGGCATCGGCGGTACAGCCGGCACGGGTGGCCAGACCGGAACCCACTCCGACTCGCCGTGCTACCTCAACCCGACGGTCGTCCTCCGGGAGGGCCTGCCGCCCGTCCAGCGGCCGAACGGCTCGGGTGCCGGGTACGACGCGCTGCAGCGGGAGATCACGGCCGGGACACACGCGATCGACTTCTCGCGTTCGTCGGTCTGCCAGGGATCTGGCGCCGGCTGCCGCGGCAAGGTCGTGAGCAACGTCACCAGCGTGCAGGTCGCCAACGACCCGTTCGCGATCATGGTCGCGAACGGCACGCACGCGCCATCGCTTTCCGCCCCTCAGCTGAAGGCGATCTACGAGGCGAGCACGCCGAACTGCTTCCACTGGGGTGACACGATCAACGGGGTGAGCGTCGGAGGGACCGGCACCGACCTGATCCTGCCCATCATCCCGCAGGTCGGATCGGGCACGATCTCTGCGTTCAAGTCCGCCATCAACGTCACCAACTTCGGCAACTGCGGTCAGTACTTCGAGGAGAACGACCCCCAGGCCATCTTCGAGGCCGCTAATCCCCTCGACGCGATCGAGCCGATGTCCGGTGGACGTCTGAACCTGTACACGGGGAAGGACGGGAACGGCGCGGCCATCCCCGGCGTCACCGGCTTCTTCAACGACCCCAGCTGCCCCGAGGCAGCCACGACACCCGCAGGGTGCGTCGGAGGGGCCAAGGTCCTCAGCCCGGCCGTTCATCTGGTGACCACCGGCTCGCCGACGGACGGGAACGCCGTGTGGAACACCGTCCGCCCGCTGTACGTGTACTTCCGCTCCGCTGACATTGCCGAGACGGCTCCGTACGGGACGGACCACCCGTTCCAGCCTGGCAGCACGCTCAACTGGGTGCGGGCGCTGTTCTACAACCCCTGCTCGATCGGACAGGTCGGGTGCATCACGATCAGCGGTACGACGTACGGGCCCGGCGGTCAGCCATACATCGCGAAGAGCGCCGGTCAAGCACTGCTCAGACTCTCCGGCCTGAACGCGACGTACGTGGTCACGTCAGGAGGTCCGTAGGCACAGAAAGGACACATCTGCGCTGCGGAACACAACCGGAGCGGGGCGGGCAGGTCAACGTCTGCTCGCCCCGCGACCGGGCCGAGGAACACCGATCCACTCGAGAGATGAGGAGTACAGAGTGAAGCGTGTACTCACGAAACCACTGGGCGGAGCATTGGTCGTCGCGGTCGTTGTTGCGGGACTGACGCTGCTCAGCGCAGGCGCCGCGCTCGCTGTGGCGCCACCGTGGGAGCCGGATCCGAACTCCAACGCTCCGTACGGGAACGTCGTCCTCTACGACTCGGCCGGCAACGTCGTCACCGGTGGTAACAACCTGGCTCACATCGCCGACTACGCCGCAGCAACCACCGCGAAGGACGCGAACGCACAGTTCGCGACGCTCTCATTCGCCAATCCCGATAGCACGAAGACGACCAGTCTGTGGACCGTCGACTCAGCATCGGCGTCGACCTCGTTCCCGAGCGCCGCCGCGCCTGCCCCGATAACGGGACCGGGCTTCGCGTTCCCCCTGGTGACCCTCGGCGCGTCCGATGCATGCCTTTCCTGCTCCTACAGCGGGTTCGTGCATGATGCGAACCCCGCCTACGGGACCGTCGTCCAGATCCGTCTCAAGGACTCGGGTCCCGGCGGCGCGGGCTCGGGCACGCACTATTGGTCCACCGACGTCCAGATCACCAACTGGAACGCCTCGAATGGCACCGGCTCGTGGAGCGTCGTCTACCCCGGCATGACGGGGACGACGACGTCCATCACGACGACTCCGCCGAGTGGCGGGTCGGCACTCACCGGCACGAACGTCACGATGCAATCGACAGTCTCGCCGGCGCCGGCCGCCAACGGCACCGTTCAGTTCTTCGACACCTTCCCTGCAGCCCACCCCGTGGGTGCCCCGCAGGCCGTCTCGACGGGGACGCCAACGACACCCGTCGTCACCGACCTCGCACCGCCGATTGGGTTGCATCACTACACGGCGGTGTTCACACCAACCGGTGGCACGCTCGTGACCGGATCCAGTTCCGGTCAGAGCAACGTCACCATCACTCCGCCACAGACAGGGACGAGCGTCACGCTCAGCGCCAACCCGCTCACCGCTCCGCAGTTCACCCCGATCCACCTGACGGCCAACGAGAGCCCGTCGGGACCGGGACCGGGAGGAGCGGAGCCGGGCGTGATGGAGTTCTTCGACGGTGGTTCGTCGCTCGGGACGCAGAACGCGAACGACGGCACCGCGGGTGAGTACAAGCTGGACGTGTCGTCGCTGAGCGTCGGCCTCCACCACCTGCACGCGGTGTTCACGCCGACCAGCTCCAGCTTCTCGCAGTCACCGTCCTCGAACGTCGTCGACGTGACGATCACCGCCCCGACATGTCCCGGGGATCCGGCCCATTCGGTCTGCACGGACACGCAGCCGATCCAGGTGAACGTGGACCCGGGCTCGATCACGATCTCCACCCCGTACTTCGCGGGGACGCCGGGGAACCCGGGCAACGTGTTCGTCCTGCCGGCGATGCAGCTGGACCCGACGGCAACGTTCCTCAAGAGCGGTCCGGTGGCCTTCCCGAACCCGGGCGACCCGAAGATCGTGGTCACCAGCACGCTGGCGGGGAACCCGAACTGGACGGTCTCCGTGTCGGGGACGGACCTCACCAGCGGTGCGAACGTGATCGATGGGAAGGGGCTGGGTCTGACGGGAGGCGGCAACGCCGCGCCCCCCATCCCGGCCACGAAGAACATCGTCTTCACGGACAACCCCGCACACAACCCGGCACTCGCCGACGGGTTCGTCGGCATCAAGGGCGGACCCTTCACCTTCGCGCACACCACGAACGGTGGAGATGGATCGGCCTTCATGTTCGGGTTCCTGACGCTGTACGCGCCGACGTCGACGCCATCGGGCACGTACGGAGGCACGATCACCTTCAGCGTCGCGTAGCACGCAGCAGGGCGGAACCACGACGGTTCCGTTGAGGTCGAGCGGGGCGGGCACGATTGCCCGCCCCGCTCGACGCCTCGGCGTTACCGGACGGCCGGCACCGTGTGGCCGCACGCGCGGCACACGACCTCGCCGAGCTGGACCGACAGGCGGGTCGCGCCGCAGTTCGCGCACCGGTCGAGGCCGTCGGTCCAGTCCGGCCGGCGCTGGCAGTCCGGGCAGACGAGCACCTGTCGTCCACCTTGCGCCGCGCGCGCCCACGGCGCCGACCGCTTGTCGGGGTCGTAGGTCGGGCGGCCACACAGGAGGCACCTCGGCCGGTCCCCCGGCCCCGAGGCCCCGTCGAACGGCCCCACGGCCGAAGGATAGACTGCACGCCGCTCGAGCCCGCGTGGGCCCGCGCGGGAGGGAGATCCGATGAACGCAGACACGCCGTTCCACGCCGAGGGCGTGTTCACCGGTCTGAGCCACGAGGAGGGCGCCGAGATCCTGGCCGCCGGCACGCCGCTGTCGTTCCCGGCGGATGCCGCGATCTTCCGGGCGGGCGATCACGGCGACGCGATGTACGTGATCACCGGCGGACAGGCCAAGGTCGAGGTCGGCGGGCGCTTCCACATCCTCAAACCCGGCGACTTCTTCGGCGAGATGGCACTGCTCGCGCCCGGGCCCCGGATGGCCACGGTGGTCGCCGAGAGCGACGTTGAGACGGTCCGGATCCCCGCCGAGGCGTTCCAGCGGTTCCTGCTGGACCACCCGCCCGTTGCGGTCGCGATGATGAAGCAGCTCGTGATCCGGCTGCGAGAGGTCGAGCAGCGGATCGACGCCTGGATGGCCTGAACCGGGCCGTTCGGGGGACGCCCGGGGGACGCCGGGTCGCGACCAACGGCCGATAGCCCCACGACCCGCCGAGAGCCGATGCTTCGCGGTGCGGGCAGAGGGGTGTTCTCATGCGTCCACGAACCCAGCGTCGCCTGCTCGCCGGAACCTCGGCCCTGTGTCTGATCGCCTCGCTCGCCGTGCTCTCGGCGAACGCGTTCGCCTCGCCACACGTCGTGACGCGAGCCGTGCAGCGGCCCGCGCCCGTGCGGCACGCGACCTGGCAGCGGCGCACGCCGGTCGATCGCAACGGCGACCGGATCACGGACCTCCTCGCCCACCGGATGGCCGCCGCGAAGCCCGCCAGACGCTTCGACGTCGTCGCCACGTTCCGGAGCCGTGCGGCGCTGTCGAGCGCGACGGGCGCGATGGCCGGGGTGGCCGCGCACGTGCACCGGACCTTCGGCTTGATCGCCGGCTTCCAGGCCTCGCTCACCGCCCGACAGGTGCGCGCCCTGTCGCACCGGACCGGGCTCCTGCGCGTCGAACAGGATTTCGGCGTCCATGCGCTGGACGCGCCGGCCGATCAGGATTTCGGGACGGCCGCCGCCCGCTCCACGTTCGGCGACACCGGTTCCGGCACCGAGGTCTGCATCATCGACACCGGCGTGGACCCGAGCCACGAGCAGCTGAACTCCAAGGGCCCGATCCCCTTCCACGACTTCACCTCGAACAACCAGCAGAGCCCGTACGACGACAACGGCCACGGCACCCACGTCGCGTCGATCGCGGTCGGCGACGGCACGGGCAGCTCCGCCGCCGCCAGCCACATCGGCGTGGCGCCGAGCGCGAAGCTCGCGGTCGCGAAGGTGCTCGACTCGAGCGGGAGCGGCGACGACTCGCTCGCCGTGCTCGGGATCCAATGGTGCGCGGCGCAATCGGCCGTGGACGTGATCTCGATGAGCCTGGGCTCCGACGTCACCTCCGACGGACAGGATGCGATCTCGCTCGCGGTCGACGCCGCGGTCGAGAACCAGCACAAGGTCGTGGTCGCCGCCGCCGGCAACAGCGGCGACGTCTCCGGCTCGATCACGTCGCCCGGCTCGGCCGACGACGCGATCACGGTGGGCGCCGCAGCCGGCTGGTCCGGATCCCAGGGCGGCCTCTCCCTCGCGCCGTTCTCCAGCCGGGGGCCAACCGCCGACGGCCGGATCAAGCCCGACATCGTGGCGCCCGGCGTGAACATCACCGCGGCGCAGGCGGGCACCACGAGCGGGTACGTCACCGAGAGCGGAACGTCGATGGCGACGCCCTTCGTCGCCGGGACCGTGGCGCTGATCCTGGCGGAGCAACCGACCTGGACGCCCGATCAGGTGCGCGCCGACCTCGAGGGGACGGCGCACGACGTCGGCGCACCCGGCAAGGACGACGAGTGGGGCGCCGGGCTGCTCGATGGGTACGCATCGGTGGCGGCAGCTGCAGGTGCGAACGGAACCACGCCGTGGCCCACCTATCGTCGGTTCACCGGCTCGTTGGGCACCGCCGTCGCGGCGTCGCACACGTTCACGCTGACGGGCGGCGACCTGGGAGCCCCGATCGCCGCGACGATCATCACGAGCGGCGTTCCGAACTGTCAGCTGGACCTCGGACCTCCCTTCGGCTGCCTGAGTTGGGGCATCGATCCGGATCTCGACGTCGCCCTGTGGGACCCGACGAACACGCTCGTCACGCAGAGCACCTGCCCCTCGGGGGACAACTGCGTCTCGGGTCGGCAGGAGACGATCGAGTGGACGCCGACGATGGCCGGCACGTACACGCTCGAGGTCCAGCGGTTCTCCGGCACGGGCGGCTCGTACGCGATCGACCTGTTCACCGGCCCGGTGGGGTCGAGCGCGTCGCCGAGCCCTTCCTCGTCTCCCTCGTCGTCGCCGAGCTCCTCGCCGAGCGCGTCCCCGTCAGCCTCGCCCACGACGTCGCCGTCCGCGACGACCTCGCCGAGCACGTCGACGTCGCCCAGCGCCTCGAGCTCGCCGTCCACGAGCACCTCCCCGTCGCCCTCCCCCAGTTCCTCGTCGTCGAGCACCTCGCCGACGCCGTCGCCCTCGCCCAGCTCGTCACCACCGCCGTCGAGCACGTCGCCCAGCGTCCACATCGGCGATCTGGACGACCTGAGCGTGCGGACGTCGGCCGGCTGGCGGGCGGCGGTCCGCGTCCTGGTCGTGAACCAGGCGGGCACACCCGTTTCCGGGGCGGTGGTGCGTGGCACGTGGCCGAACGGGGCCTCCGCGAGCTGCACGACGAGCACGAACGGGATGTGCCGGATCACCCGGAACCTGGCGAGCTCGAAGGCGTCGATCGTGTTCACGGTCGGGAACGTCACCTCGAGCGTCGGGCCGTACCACAAGGCCGACAACACCGACCCGGACGGCGATAGCACCGGCACGAAGATCACGTTGCACCGGCCGTAGCCGGTTCAGCCGCGTTCGAACACGATCCGCCCGCCGGCCACGGTCGCGAGCACCTGTGTGCGTGCGATCTCGGATGTGGTGCCCCCGAACGGGTTCCGATCGAGGATCGCCAGGTCGGCCCGGCGGCCCTCCTCGATCGTTCCGGCGTCGTCGTCGTGGTTCACGTACGCCGAGCCGCGCGTGAACGCGGCCAGCGCCACCGGCAGGTCGATCGCCTGTGACGCGTCCAGGGTCGGCGCGTCCTCCGGCTCGCCGACCCCGCGGCGCGTCACCGCGACCTCGATCTCGGCGAAGGGGTCCGCCGTGCTCACCGGCCAGTCGCTGCCGAAGCACAGGACCGCGCCGCTGCGCCGCAGGTCGCCGATCGGATACAGGCGGGAGGCCCGCGCGCCGATCCGAGGCTCCGTCATGGTGACGGTCATCGGATCGGGCTGGGCCCAGTACGGCTGCAGGTTCGCGACGACGCCGAGCGGGCGCAACCGCGGCACGTCGGACGGCTCGGGCAGCTGTAGGTGCGCGACGTGGTGCCGCAGGTCGTTCGGCCCGTTCGCCGCCCGGGCGGCCTCCACCGCGTCGAGGGCCGAGCGGACCGCCCGGTCCCCCAGCGCGTGCTGGTGCACGGGGAAGCCGAGCGCGTCGAGCCGGACCACCGCCTCGCGCAGCGCCTCGGCCTCGACGAACTGGATCCCGCGGTCGTGCGCCTGGCCGAACGGCGCCTCGTAGGGATCGAGCATGGACGCGGTGCAACTCTCGGGACAGCCGTCGAGCATGATCTTGACGGTGGAGGCGTGGACGTTGCCGCCGGTCCCCCACGACCGCGCACCGACCAGGTCGTCGATCTGCTCGGGTCCGCGGTGCCGATCCCACCACAGCGCCGTCACGACGCGGGCCGTGAGCTCGCCGGCATCGTCGACCGCGCGGTAGGCGCGGAGCAGATCGGGTTCGACCCACGCGTCCTGCCATCCCGTGATCCCGAGCGCGTGCAGCTCGCGCTGCGCGACACGGATCGCCTCGGCCCAGTCCTCGACGCCGTCGCGCGGCACGACCTCGGACCGGAACGTGTACGCGGCGCCCTCCTGCAGGCACCCGGTCGGCGAGCCGTCGGGATCGCGCACCGCGTAGCCGTCCCATGGGTCCGGCCACGCGGCGGTCCGGCCGCCACGGGCGAGTGCCTCGGAGTTCACCCAGGCGGCGTGCGTGTCGGTGTTCATCAGGAACACGGGCCGGTCCGCAACGACGGCGTCCAGATCCTCCCGGCGGGGACCGTCCGTGCCGAACACGACGTTGAGCCAGCCGCCGCCGACGATCCAGGGGAGCTCCGGATGCGCGCGCGCGAAGGCTCCGATCCGCTCGAGATAGGCGTCCTTCGTTCCGAGGTCGTCGAGGTTGACGTTGCGCAGGATCCGCCCGGCGAACGCCGCGTGGACGTGCGCGTCCTGGAAGCCCGGCACGACGCAGGCGCCCGAGAGCACCGGCGGCGAGCCCGTGATCCGATCGCGGACCTCCCGCTCGGTGCCGACCGCGACGATCCGGTCCCCGAGCACGGCGACCGCCTCCGTCCAGCGGCGCGCGGCGTCCGCGGTGAAGACGTCGCCCGTCACGATCAGGTCCGCGCCGGTCGGAGCCATGGCCGCGGACGCTAGCACCGGCCGTAGACTCGCGCGCGTGCAGCTGAACCCGACGGAGGAGGACCGGCTCCGGATCTTCACGGCGGCCGAGCTCGCGCGCGCGACCCTCGACCGCGGGCTGCGCCTGAACGCACCCGAGGCGACCGCGCTCGTGTGCGACGAGATGCACCTGGCCGCGCGCGCCGGCGGCACGTGGTCCGAGGTCGCGGAGGCCGGCCGGCGCGCGCTCGCACCCGAGCAGGTCCTCCCGGGGGTCGCCGACCTGGTGCCCGAGATCCGGCTCGAGGTCCTGTTGGAGTCCGGCACCCGGCTCGTGGTCCTGCGCTCACCGTTCGGCCCGACGCAGGAGGAGGGCCCCGGCGGGCTCCGGTTCGGCGAGGGCGACGTGGCGCTCCTTCCCGGCCGGCGGCGCCGGAGCGTGACCGTCACGAACACCGGCGTCCGGCCGGTCCGTGTCAGCAGCCACTTCCCGTTCTGGCGCGTGAACCCCTCCCTCGTGTTCGACCGCGACCTCGCCGCCGGGTTCCGGCTCGACCTGCCGGCCGGCGACTCGCTGCGGTGGGCGCCGGGGGAGACGAAGGAGGTCGCCCTGGTCGCGCTCGGAGGCGCGCGTGCCTGAACGCCTGTCGCGGGCGGAGCACGCGCTGCGGTTCGGCCCGACGGCCGGCGACCGGATCCGCCTCGGCGACACCGACCTGTGGATCCGGATCGAGGAGGACCTGACCGAGCCGGCGGACCAGGCCGTCTGGGGGTACGCGAAGAACTGGCGCTCACGGATGACGCAGCGCGACGCGGCCGCGCGCGACTCCGAGTTGGACGCGGTGATCGCCGGGGCGATCGTGGTCGATCCCCTGCTCGGGATCGTGAAAGCGGATATCGGGATCAAGGACGGACGGATCGTCGGGGTCGGACGGGCGGGCAACCCGGACATCACCGACGGGGTCGATCTCACGATCGGTCCGAACACCTGGCCGATCGCAGCCTTCGGGCTGATCGCGACGCCCGGCGTGGTGGACTCGCACGTCCACCTGCTGAGCCCGAGGCTCGTTCCGGTGGCGCTCTCGGCCGGCGTGACCACCCTGATCACCGCCGGGTTCGAGGAGCCGCCCGAGCGGATGCGCTCGACGCTGGAGGCGTTCGAGCGGCTGCCGGTCAACGTGGGCCTGCAGGCGTCAGCCCGCACCGACGCGCCGGGCGGTCTCGAGCCGGTGCTCGAGGCCGGCGCCGTCGGCCTGAAGATCCACGAGGATTGGGGTGCCTATCCGGAGATCATCGACGCCACGCTCCGCGCGGCCGATGCGCACGACGTCGCGGTGTGCCTGCACACCGATGGGCTGAACGAATCGGTCGAGCTCGAGGGGACGGTGGAGGCGATCGGCGGGCGCGCGATCCACGCGTACCACGTGGAGGGTGCGGGCGGAGGCCACATCCCCGACCTGATCGCGATCGTCCGCGAGCCGAACGTGTTCTGCTCCTCGACCACGCCGGGGATCCCCTACGCGGCCGGCGCCGCCGAGGAGCATCCCGACATGATCCTGATCGTCCACGACGGGAACCCCGACCTGCCGGCCGACGTCGAGGCCGCGCGCGAGCGGATCCACCCCGGCTCGATGGCCGCGGAGGGCCCGCTGCACGAGCTCGGCGCGATCTCGATCGTGAACAGCGATTCGCAGGGCATGGGCCGGATCGGCGAAACGTTCCGCAGGACGCTCCAGCTCGCGCACGCGATGAAGGCCTGGCGCGCGACCGACGCCGGCGCCGGATGGGGACAGGTCGCGGCCGTCCGCCGGATCCGCCCGGCGCCGGCGCCCACCGACGACCGGCCCGACGACAACGAGCGCGTGCTCCGCTACCTCGCGAAGGTCTCGGCCGATCCCGCACGCGTGCACGGCGTCGCCGACGAGGTCGGCTCGCTGGCGCCCGGCCGCCTGGCCGACGTCGTGCTGTGGCGCTCCACCCACATCAGCGTCAAGCCGGCGGCGGTCCTCAAGGGAGGCGTCGTCGCCTGGTCCGCCGCAGGTGCGGGCAACGCCAGCGTGCACGGCGCCGAGCCCACCCGCTTCGGCCCGGACTGGGGCGGGCTGGGAGACGCCCCCTCGCGCCTGGCGACCACGTTCGTGTCGGCCACGGCTGCCGAGGCCGGCATCACCGAGGCGCTCGGGACCCGCCGGCGGGTGGTCGCGGTGCGCGGTACGCGGACGATCCGCCGGGAGGACCTCGTCGCGAACACGGCCGCCCCGCCGATCGAGGTCTCGCCGATCGACGGGGTGGTCACGCTCGGCGGCCGCGCGCTGGCCTGTGCGCCGCTCGACGCGGTGCCGCTGTCGCGTCGCTACGTGCTGGCCTGAGCGGGCCCCGTCACGAAGCGCTCCCCGTCCCGGTAGGACGCGTCCGCGCCGGGGCCACGAACCTCGACGCCCCCGAGGCCGGCGACCTCCCAGCTGCGTCCGTCGCCCAGGATCGCGGTGCGCTCATCGATCCCGACGAACCACGATCCGTCGGGCACCCGCGACGTCATCCACCACGACGCACCGGGTACCCGCCGCATCCGGTCCCAGTGGACGCCGAAGGACACCTCGGGCACCAGGCCCAGCCCGAACAGCCACGACGTGCCGCGGCGGCCGTCGCGCGACCGACTCGCGACCATCGCCCCGGCCGAGCAGCCGGCCCATACGGCGCCGCGGTCCAACGCGCGGCCGATCGCCGCGAACAATGCCGAGCCGCGCAGCACGTCCGCCAGCAGCTGCGGCTTGCCGCCCGAGAAGTACACGATCGACGCGCGCTCCGCACGTTCTGCCAGATCGGCGCGCTCGGCGTCCTGCGGCGTCTTCACGGGCAGCACCGCCGCGGGGATCCCCGCCGCGGCGTAGTGCTCCAGACCCATGTGGCCCCAGCGCTCGAAGACGTCGTCCCCGTCGCGGGCGCTCGCGGTCGGGAGGATCGCGACCGAGCCGTCGCCCGTCGCGGCCGCCAGCGCCCGGCGTTCGACGTCGGTTGACCACGCCTCGAACTCCCCGGAGCCGAGCAGCAGGAACGTCCGCGGCATCGCGCGAGCGTACCGCCGCGAGCGGCGGGCGCTCAGTCCTCGGCCAGCGGGGTCTCCGGCGGCGCGCTCGAGGCGTCGGCGACGGCCGCGGCGGGCGCCGGCGCGACCGGCACCGGCGGGATCCGGCCGCGGCGATGCCGCCCGGCACGCCCGCCGTCGCCGAACCCCGGCGCGGCCGACGTCGCGATCCGGCGGGCGCGCCACGTCGCGACCAGCAGCACGCCGACCCCGAAGATCCCGCCGAGCGTCCACCACACCACGTTGAGCACCGGCACGAGGCCGACCGCCGTCCCGACCCCCCAACCGGCGGCGAGCGCGCCCCCGGCGCGCCGCGGCTCGCGGACGAGCGCGCGGCCGACCACCCAGGTCGCGGCGGCCAGGCCGAGGAGCCACAGCAGCCCGGTCGCGAGCAGCAGCGAGAGCCCGATCGGGAGCCCGAGGATCGTCGCGGCCGTCGCGACCGCGAGGATCGGGAGCCCGAGCGCGAGCGCCATGCCCCAGCCGCCGGCGGCGAGGGGATGCTCGCGACCGACGGACGCGACGCGTTCGACGCCCCGTGGGGCCAGCCACCAGAGCAGCAGCGCCACCACGAGCACCGAAACGGCGACGGCCGCCGCGGCGAGGAGCGCGCCGAGGGCGGCCACCGGCCCCGACAACGAGAACCGAACACCCCGGGCGATCCCGCCGCCGACTTGGGCTCCCGCCGCGACCACGACGTCCGAACCACCCCGAACCGTGCCAGCGACCTGCGCCGTCGGCAGCAACCGGATCGTGCCGTGCACCGCGATCACGTCGCCGGCGACCTGCCCCGAGATCGTCACGGAACCGTTCAGCACGACGACGTCGCCGCGCACCACGCCGCCCACCAGCACGGTGCCATCGAACACGACGACCTCGCCCACGACCTGGCCCCTCGGGACGACCACGTCCCCCCGGAGCACGACCTGATCCGACGGTTGCGGCCCGGAGCGTGCCTGCGCGAGCGCGGCCCCGGGCCACATCGCGACGACCAGGACGCAGGCGGCGGGGAAGGCGCGCCGGAGCATGGGCCGCATCCTACCGGCGGCCCGCCGGCCCCCCGGGACGTCCCGCGTCGGCCCCACGGCGTAGCCTGGCTGCGCCGTGTCGCTCTCGGTCTTCTCCCCCGTCGCTCGGGCCTGGTTCGAGGCCTCGTTCGCCGCGCCCACCGACGCGCAAGCGAAGGGATGGAGGTCGATCGCCGCCGGCGACCATTCGCTGGTCCTCGCCCCCACCGGCTCCGGCAAGACGCTCGCCGCGTTCCTGTGGGCGATCGACCGGCTCGCGCAGGAACCGCCGCCTCCGCCCGACCGGCGCACCCGCGTTCTCTATCTCTCGCCGTTGCGCGCCCTGGCGGTCGACGTCGAGAAGAACCTCCGCGCGCCGTTGCAAGGGATCGCCCGGGAGGCCGAACGCCTCCGCGCGCCCCTCACGCACCTCCCTTCGGTCGGGGTCCGCACCGGCGATACGGATCCGCGAGAACGCCGGCGCCTGCTCCGCGAGCCCCCCGACATCCTGATCACCACGCCGGAGTCCCTCTATCTGATGCTCACGTCCTCGGGGCGCGAGACGCTTCGCGGCGTCCGCACCGTGATCGTCGACGAGATCCACGCGATGGCCGCGACGAAGCGCGGCGCCCATCTGATGCTCTCGCTCGAGCGCCTCGCCGCGCTCACCGACGCGCCGTTCCAGCGGATCGGCCTGTCGGCCACGCAGCGTCCGCTCGAGGAGATCGCCCGGTTCCTCGGCGGGTTCGAACGCGACGGGTCCCCTCGGCCCGTCGAGGTCGTCGACGCCGGCGTGCGCAAGCCGCTCGACCTCGAGGTGATCGTGCCGGTGGAGGACATGGCCGAGCTCGGCGGCGCGGCCGATCCGAACGAGGATCCGCGGACCGCCGGTGCCGATCGCACGTCGATCTGGCCGTCGATCCATCCGGTGCTCCTGGATCTGATCCGCGCCCACCGCAGCACGATCGTGTTCGTGAACAACCGGCGGAGCGCCGAGCGGCTCTCCTCCCGGCTGAACGAGCTCGCCGAAGAGGACCTCGTTCGGGCGCACCACGGCTCGATCGCGCGCGATCAGCGGATCCAGATCGAGGACGCGTTGAAGGAGGGCCGGCTGCGGGCGATCGTCGCCACCTCGTCCCTCGAGCTCGGGATCGACATGGGCGCGGTCGACCTGGTCGTGCAGGTCGAGGCGCCCGATTCGGTGGCGAGCGGACTGCAGCGGATCGGCCGCGCCGGACACCAGGTGGGCGCGCCATCGGTCGGCAAGCTGATCCCGAAGTATCGGGGCGACCTCCTCCAGACGGCCGTCGTCGCCGAGCGGATGCTGGACGCACGGATCGAGGCCACGCGGTACCCGCGCAACCCGCTGGACGTGCTGGCCCAGCAGGTGGTGGCGATGACCGCCGTCCAGGAGTGGCACGTCGAGGATCTCTACGCCGCGGTCCGGTCGGCCGCGAACTTCGCCGAGCTCTCGCGCGAGGTCTACCTCGCGGTCCTCGACCTGCTCGCCGGCCGCTATCCCTCCGACGCCTTCGCCGGGCTCCGGCCGCGGATCGTGTGGGACCGCGCGGCCGACACCGTGCGGGCGCGGGAAGGGGCCGGACGGATCGCGATCACGTCGGGCGGCACGATCCCAGACCGGGGGCTGTTCGGGGTGTTCATGCCCGACGGCACCCGTGTGGGCGAGCTCGACGAGGAGTGCGTCTACGAGTCCCGGCGCGGCGAGGTGATCCTGCTCGGCGCGAGCGCCTGGCGGATCGAGGACATCACGCGCGACCGCGTCGTCGTGAGTCCGGCGCCGGGCGAGCCGGGCAAGCTCCCCTTCTGGAAGGCGCCCGGGCCGGGACGGCCGATCGAGCTGGGCCGTGCGATCGGCGCCTTCACCCGCGAGCTGCGCACGACCGAGCGGACCGCCGCCCTCGGCAAGCTCCGCGACGACCTGGGCCTCGACGCGTGGGCAGCCGCGAATCTCGTCAACTACGTTGACGAACAGGCCGAGGCGACCGGCGGCGCGGTTCCCGACGACCGCACGATCGTCGTCGAACGCTTCCGCGACGAGCTCGGCGACTGGCGGGTCTGCGTGCTCTCCCCGTTCGGCTCGCGGGTGCACGCGCCGTGGGCGCTCGCGATCGAGGCGCGGATCCAGGATCGCCTCGGACCGGGCGCGCAGGTCCTGTGGTCCGACGACGGCATCGTGCTGCGGTTGCCGGAGGCCGTGGAGCGGATCCCGGTCGACGACCTGGTGTTCGAGCCCGAGGAGATCGAGGAGACCGTGGTCGCGGTGCTCCCCGGCACGGCGATGTTCGCGTCGGTCTTCCGCGAGGTGGCGGCGCGCGCGTTGCTCCTGCCCCGGCGCCGGCCCGGGGAGCGCACCCCGCTGTGGCAGCAGCGCCAGCGGAGCGCCGATCTGTTGGTGGAGGCCGCGCGCCATCCCGATTTCCCGATGCTGCTCGAGGCCACGCGCGAATGCCTCCGCGACGTGTTCGACGTGCCAGCGCTCCGCGACGTGATGGCCGACCTGCGCGCGCGCCGTACGCGGCTGGTGGCCGTCGACACCGACCGCGCCTCACCGTTCGCGCAGTCGCTGCTCTTCCGGTGGATCGCGGTCTACATGTACGAAGGCGATGCGCCGCTCGCGGAACGGCGCGCGGCCGCCCTGTCGCTGGATCGCGACCTCCTCCGCGAGCTGCTCGGCACCGACGAGCTTCGCGAGCTGCTCGACCCGCGCGCGCTCGACGAGGTGGAGCTCGCGTTGCAGCGGCTCGCGCCCGGGCGGGGAGCCCGGGGACCCGACGGCGTGCACGACCTCCTCCGCGAGCTTGGACCGCTCCGGGCGGACGAGATCGCCGCCCGCGCGGACGGCGATACGGCCGACCTGCTCGCAGCGCTGCTGCGCGACGGACGCGCGATCCCGGTGCGGGTCGCCGGCGAGGAGCGGGCCGCCGCGGTCGAGGACGCGGCCCGCCTGCGCGACGGGCTCGGCGTCGCGCTGCCGCAAGGCCTGCCAGCGGTGTTCACCGAGCCCACCGAACGGCCCCTCGCCGACCTCGTCGCGCGCTACGCCCGCACGCATGGGCCGTTCGTGGCCGACGAGGTGGCCGCGCGGTACGGGACCGGCGTCGACGCGGTCCGGCTGACGCTCGATCAGCTGGAGACCGAGGGCCGCATCGTGCGCGGGGCGTTCCGCCCCGGCGGCGCGGAACGCGAATGGTGCGACGTCGAGGCTCTGCGGCGGATCCGCGCGCGGTCGCTGGCGGCGCTCCGCCGGGAGGTCGAGCCGGTCGACGCCGCGGCGTTGGGACGCTTCCTGCCCGCGTGGCAGGAGGCCGACCGGCCGCGCGGCGGCGTCGACGCCCTGCCGGCGGCGATCGGGCGGCTCCAGGGCGTCGCGTTGCCGGCGTCGATCCTAGAAACCGACGTCCTGCCGGCGCGGGTCCGCGGGTTCCGGCCCGCCGATCTCGACGCGCTCTGCGCCGGCGGCGAGCTGATCTGGATCGGGTCGGGGGCGATCGGCCCGGCCGACGGCCGGATCGCCCTGGCCTTCCGCGATCGGGCCGGGCTGCTCGCCCCCGTCGGATCGGAGGAGCTCCGCCCGGGCGGGCCGATCCACGACGCGATCCGCGGCCGGCTCGCGGAACGCGGCGCCAGCTTCTGGCCGGACCTCGTGGCCGCCGCGGGGACGGCCGAGGAGGCCTCGCTGCTCGCCGCCCTCTGGGACCTGGTCTGGGCCGGCGAGGTGACGAACGACACGCTCGCGCCCCTCCGCGCGTTCCTCGCGGGGACGGCATCGCGCCGGACACGTGCCGCGGCCCGTCCCCGCCCCGGCGCGATCCGCCGCTCGGGCCCGCCGGCCGGCGCCGGACGCTGGTCGCTCGTCGCATCGCTCCTGCACCCTGAGCCCTCCGCCACCGAGCGCGCGATCGCGCGCGCCGGCCAGCTCCTGGACCGCCACGGCGTCGTGACGCGCGAGGCCGCGTTGGCGGAGGACGTCCCCGGCGGGTTCGCCGGCGTCTATCCCGTCCTCAAGACGATGGAGGAGTCCGGCACCGTACGGCGCGGCTATTTCGTCTCCGGCCTCGGGGCCGCGCAGTTCGCCTCCCCCGGCGCGGTCGACCGGTTGCGCTCCCTCCGGAACGCTTCGCCGGAGGCCGCCGTCGCGACCCTCGCCGCGGCCGATCCGGCGCAGCCCTACGGCGCCGCGCTCGCGTGGCCGGACAGCGCCGGACGGCCGAGCCGGTCCGCGGGCGCGTACGTGCTGCTCCGGGACGGCCGGCCGGTCGCGTTCCTCGAACGCGGCGCGCGGACGCTCGCCACGTTCGGCGAGGACGACCCGGCCGGATGGGCCGACGCCCTGGCCGCGATCGCGAAGGACGGGCGGGTGCGCCGGATCGAGCTTCGCCAGATCGACGGCATCGCCGCCGGCGACCATCCCGCCGCGGAGGCGCTCCGCGCCGCAGGCTTCGTCGACGGGTACCGAGGCCTCACGCTCCGCGCCTGAGCGCCCCGGACCGGCGGCGCGGTTCCCGGCGACCCTGAACGGCCGCGTACTCGCGGCCCTGCTCCCCGGCGCGGGCTGCCAGACTGAGCACGTGAGCTTCGGCGCGGAGGGACCGTCCTGGGCGATCTCGACGCCGCACACGGCGGCGACCGACGCCGGCGTCGCGGCGTTCGAGCGGGGGGGGAACGCTCTCGACGCCGCGCTGCACGCCGCGATCACGCTGACGGTGGCGTACCCGCACATGTGCGGCGTAGGCGGCGACCTCTTCGCCCTGATCCAGCGCCCCGACGGCGAGGTCCTCGCCCTGAACGCGAGCGGGCGGTCCCCGCGCGGGGCGGACCCCGAGGCGGCCCGCACGCACCATCCGGAGATGCCCGAACGCGGACCCGTGCCGGTGACGGTCCCGGGCGCGGTCTCGGGATGGCACGAGCTGCATGCGAACGGCGCCGAGCTCCCCTGGTCCGACGCGTTCGAGGCCGCCGCGCGCCTGGCGTTCGACGGCATCGAGGTGAGCCACTCGCTCGCCGACATCCTGGCCGATCCGGACGCTCCGCACGCCGCCGACCCGCTGCTCGGACCGCTCTTCTATCCGGCAGGCGCCCCGCTGCCGGTGGGAGCGACGGTCGTGCAATCGGCGCTCGGCACGACCCTCGCGACGCTGGCCGAGCGTGGGCCGGGGACCCTCTACGGCGGGGCGCTCGGCGCCGCGTACGCGGAGGGACTCGCCGCCCGCGGTGTTCCGGTCGCGCTGGAGGATCTGGCCGCGCACCGGGCGACGATCCTCGCGCCGCTGCGCGCGCCGTTCGGCGGGTTCCACGTCTCGGTCGTCCCCCCGAACTCCCAGGGGTTCACGCTGCTGGAGATCCTGGCGCTCGCCGACCGGCTCGGGCTCGACGCCGATCCGCACGGGCCCGACGCCGGGACCTTGGCGCGCGTGGTCGCCGCCGCGGCGCGCGACCGGGAGCGGCACCTCGCCGACCCCGACGCGATGCTCCTGCATCCCTCGGTCCTGCTCGACGACGGCCACCTCGCCGGGATCGCCGACGAGATCCGCGCGGGGGTGCCCGACGCGCCGGCCGCGCCCGCGACGCGCGGCGACACGGTCGCGCTCGTCGCCGCCGACGCGCGCGGCTGGGCGGTCTCGCTGATCCAGAGCCTGTTCTGGGACTTCGGCTCGGGGATCGGCGAGGAGACGACCGGCATCGTGGCGCAGAACCGGGGCGCCTGCTTCACGCTCCAGCCCGACCACCCGAACGCCTTCGCGCCCGGCAAGCTCCCCGCCCACACGCTGATGCCGGCGCTCGTCCACGACGAACGGGGGCTCGCCGCCGTGGCCGGAACGATGGGCGGCTACGGGCAGCCCCAGATCGACGCGCAGACGATCGCGCACGCGATCGTGGCGGGCCGTTCGGCGGCCGACGCGATCGCGGCGCCCCGCTGGATCATCGAACGCCGCGAGCCGGGCGACGCCGGACCGCTCGCGCTCGTCGAGGAGGGCCTGCCGACGCCGGTCGTCGACGCGATCGCGTCCGCGGGGTTCGCGACGCTTCCGGTCGGCCGCCGAACCGAGGCGCTCGGGCACGCGCATCTGATCCGGCTGGGCCCGGGTGGGTTCGATGTCGGCTCGGATCCTCGGGCAGACGGGGGAGCCGCCGCCGGATAGTCGGGCTACGCCGTTCGGACCTGCCG
>DATHCP010000115.1:0-22681 GCA_035490535.1 Actinomycetota bacterium | reverse complement strand
CAGCCACCGGCTCCGGGGCGCGGTCCGATCCTGGCGCGAGTTCGTGGATCTCGGCGACGAGCGCCGCCTGGAGCGCGCGCGCCGGTGGGTCGAGGAGGCCGCCCGGATCAAAGCCGACGGCCCGCCCGGCTGGGCCGCCTGATCGTCGGCCGATCACTCGTCGGGAACGTCGCTCCCTGCCCCGTATCGTGTGACCTGCAGGTGCCGGAGCGGATCACCGGCACCATCCCGAGGGTTCTTCGGAGGGAGGGCGATGAGCGATCCCCGCATCGCGAAGGGCAAGGTGGTCGTGAACCGGGCGATGTCGCTCGACGGCTTCATCGCCGGCCCGGGGCATTCGATGGACTGGGGCCCAGGTCGTCTCGCCGACGTCGTGGGCCGGGAGGTCGTCGGCGAGGTCGCGGCGGCCACCGGCGCGATGCTCGTCGGGCGCGGGACCTGGGACGTCGGCGACCGGATGGAGGAAGAGGAGCCGGGCAGCACGGACTACCCCTTCTCGGGACCCATGTTCCTCCTCACCCATCGGCCGCTGGAACCGCCGGATCCGGACGTGACCTGCCTGAGCGGTGACATCGGGGACGCGGTCGCGACGGCGCTCGACGCCGCGGGCGGCAAGGACCTCGAGATCCTCGGTGCCGACGTGGCCCGCCAATGCCTGGAGCGAGGGCTCGTCGACGAGATCCTCGTGTACGTCCTGCCGGTGCTGCTCGGCGACGGGATCCGCTTCACGCCGCCGGGGCTCTTGAAGATCGACCTGGAACCGATCGACAGCACGCGGGTGGGCGACGTCACGATCCTGCGGTTCCGCGTCCGCAGGTAGGTTCGGCGCACGCACCCGCCGCCGGGAGGTCAGCCGGGCCCCGGGGATCGTGTCATGGTGCATCGATGCGAGGCATCGTCGTGTCGCTCACGATCCTCGGTCTCTCGTCCTTCGCTTGCCACAGCGCGCCGAGCGGGACGATCAGCGGCCACCTCTATCGGGTCGGGGGACCCGCCCCAGGACTCCCGACCCCGGTTCCCGGAACGATCGACGTCACCGGCCAGAGCGCAGGCACGAAGGATGTGACCGCCGAGGCCGGTCCCGACGGCTCGTTCTCCGTGGAGGTTCCCGTCGGGACCTACTCGCTGCGTGGCGGAAGCCCGTTGATCCAGGACGGGGCGCCCGGCTGTCACGCCCGCGACCATCAGCCGACCGTCGTGCGGGCGGCACAGACGTCGGAGACGGACGTCATCTGCGACATCCCGTGACCCGATCCGCCCCCGGTTTCCCTGTTGCGAACCGGGCCGTTCCGGGGTTGATTCCTCGTGGCGATGATCGCGGACGATGCCTCGAGGCGCGAGCGGACCCGGGTCGCCGCGCCGGCCGCCTCCGACCGGGCGGCCCATCCGCCGTTCGAGTCGTTCTTCCACGCCGAGTACACGCGGCTCTACGCCGCGATGTGCGGCGTCACGGGCAGCCGGCACGAGGCCGAGGACATCACCCAGGAGGCGTTCGTGCGGGTCCTGGAGCGATGGGGGGCGGTCGGCACGATGGACGACCCGACCGGCTACCTCTACCGGACCGCGATGAACATCTTCCGGAGCCGGTACCGCCGGGCGAAGCTCGCGATGCGCAAGGCGGCCGGACGGACCGAGCAGGACAATGCCTTCGCGGCCGTCGACACCCGGGAGGAACTGATCCGGTCGCTCCGTGAGCTCAGCCCGCGGCAGCGCGCGGCGATCGTGCTGACGCAGCTCCGCGGCTACAGCTCCGAGGAGGCGGCGCAGATGCTCGGCACGAACGCCGCCGCCGTGCGGATGCTGACCTCGCGCGCCCGGACGGCGATGCGCAAGAGCGCCGGAGGGGAGGCATGAGCGTGCGGCCACCCGACGTCCTGGAGCGCGCGTTCGGCGCCCCGCCGGCCGGACCGGCGTTGGAGGCCGTGCTCGCTCGGCGGCGCCGCCGGGACCGCAGGCAGCGGATCGTGGCCGCGCTCGTCGCCCTCGGCCTGACGCTCGCCGGCGTGGCGCTGTTGGTGCATGCCTACCGGAGCGCGCAGGTGGTCCCCAGCGGACCGATCACGCCGAAGAGCGTGTCGGGCCTGAAGCTCGCGTGGTGGGGCGAGGTGAACTCGTCGATCCACGCCAACCCGGTGATCGCCGACGGCCGCGTGTTCGTGACGACGCAGGACGGCCGGGTCGTCGCGTTCGATGAGGCGTGCGAGGCGACGCAGGGTCCGTGCCCACCCGTCTGGGGCGCGCGGATCTCCGACCCGAACATCGCGGGGAACCACAACCCCTGGGGTGCGCCCGTCGCGGTCGGCGGCCGGATCTACGTGGGGTCGCAGGACGGCCGGCTGCTGGGGTACCCGACCGACTGCGTCGGCGGCTGCGCGCCGACGTGGGTCGGGCAGACATCGGGCTCGCTGGCCGAGGCATCGATCGCCCAGGCCGAAGGGATCCTGTACGTGAACTCGATGTCCGGCACGGTCTACGGCTTCCCGGAGGCATGCGACTCCTATCCGACTCCGTGCCAGCCGCTGTGGACGTATCAGATGAGCGGCGGAACGAACGGCGGGGGACCCGTCGTCGTCGGCGACACGGTGTACGCGGGGACGGTCGCGGGGCACGTCTACGCGTTCCCCACGAGCTGCGCGCAGACCGGGCCGACGTGCGAGCCGCTCTGGGACACGGAAACGGGGGGCCCGATCGGGACCGATCTGGCGAGCGACGGACGCTCGGTCTTCGTGCCCGTCGGCCACCAGGTCGAGGCGTTCCCGACCGACTGCGGAAGCACCTGCGCACCGAACTGGATCGGCCCGACGACCGGGCACGTCAGCCCCTCCCAGCCGGGCTACGTCCAGGACGCGATCAGCTCGATGGCGGTGTTCCCCGGCGGGCTCGTCGTGGGCAACGGGGCAGCGACGATCCAGGTGTTCCCGACCGACTGCGGAACGGGCGGCCACATCTGTCAGCCGATCGCGACCTTGAAGGGGAACGACACGTTCAGCGATCCATCGGTGGCCAACGGCGTGCTGTTCGTCGGGTTCGGCCAGGGCGTGCAGGCGTACGACCTGGCCTGTCTGGAGCACGGGGGGTCCGCGCAGACGTGCCCGGCGTTGTGGACGTCGGTCCCGGGCGGCGCCGTCACCGCCGATCCACAGGAGCGCGACAACAGCCTCTACAACGTCGACGAGTCGGGACGTGTCTACCGGAACTCGCTCACCGGCGAGGCCGAGCAACCGCCTCCGCCGCCGGCGGACGTGGACACGGTGCAGCCCGTGCACACGCCGCCCTCGAGCGCCCTCCCGAGCGTGGTGGTGGTGGTCCTGCTCGTGATGGGCGGCGCCTGGTGGCTGGGGCGGCGTCGAGCGCGCGCGTCCGATGCCGACGAGGCAGACGACATCCACGAATGGGAGGACCTCGGCCCCGCCGGAACGGACTGACTCAGTCACAACCCGCGAGCCGCGTCGTATGCAGATGCGACGGACTTGGGTACGACCATCCGCCAGGAGTCGAGCACGAGCTCCCGGAGCTCCGTTCGGTCGAGCGCCGCCAGCCGGACCTCGACCCAGTGGTAGCGCAGGTCGCCCTTCGCGGGCATCAGGAACTTGTCGGGCTCCGAGGCGACCAGCGCCTCCCGCTCGGCTTTCGGGAACGCGAATCCCATCTGGGTCTCGTCGCGCGAGAACGCGAGGTACACGATCCGCCCGACGCGGAACTTCACCCGGTCGCGCACGAGGACTTCGTAACTCCTCGGAAGCTTCGAGGCGAGCGCGCGCACGTCGTCGATCGTCGCCATCGCCCGACCGTACCGGTGGACGCCGACACATCGACGCGTGGAATCCCCCGGCGTGAGCGGCGAACCCCCCGCTTCGGGGATTCCCCGCCGGCGCCGGGGCGCGTAGCGTTCCCGGCTGCCGGAGCGTGATGTTCCCCCTCCGTCCCGGCGACCCCTCGTCCTTCCCCGTTTGTCGCACGACGTGCGGAGGGAGCGGGATGGACGACGCGGCTCGGATCGTGCTCGCGCTGGAAGCGCAGGAGGTCGCCGAGGAGGTGCTGCACTTCCTCGATCGCAGCGGGGTCGCGCGCGTCGTGGCCACCGCCGGCGACGACCGGCAGCTCAGCGAGGCGGTCCGGCAGCTCGAGCCCGACGCGATCGTCGCCGAGCCGTCGCTGACGAACGACCACGTGCCGGGTGCCGCGCCGCTGCTGGCGCTCGCCACGCGCGAGTCGGTCGCGACGCTCCGGGGGGCGATCCGGGCGGGCGCGCAGGGGTTCTTCGTGTGGCCGGACGACCGAGAGGAGCTGCTGTTGCACGTCGCCGCGATGGGCGCGGCGCGCCGGATCCCCGAGCGCAGGGCGACGGTGATCGCGGTTCACGCCTCGCGGGGTGGCGCGGGCTGCACCTTCGTCGCGACCCACCTGGCGCAGGCGTTCGCGGCCGGGGGCTCGTCGTGCGTCCTGATCGACGCCGATCCGGCCTTCGGTGACGTGACCCACGCGCTCGGCGCCGCCGCGGTGGACGTCCGCACGATCGCGGAGCTCGCGCCGGTCGGCGACGAGCTCACCGAGGCGCACCTCGACGAGGTGGCGCACCGGCACGCCTCGGGGTTCAGGTCGGTGCTGGCGCCGCCGGTGGCGGAGCTCGAGGCGGTCGACACCGAGTTGCTGCGTCGCGTGATCGGCGTCGCCGCCGGGTCGGCCGATGTCGTCGTGCTGCATACGGGCCGGGCCCTCGACGCGTGGACGCGCACCGCCCTGCGCGAGGCGGATCGGGTCGTCGAGGTCCTCGCGCTCGACGTGCTGTCGTTCCGCGCCGCCACGCGCGCGATCGAGTCGTGTTCGCTGCTCGGGACCGGCGGGCGCTTGACCTTCGTGGTGGGCCGCGCGATCCGCGGCGAGATCACCCCAGCCGACGTGCACCGCGTCTTCGGCGCTGATCCCCTGGCCGTGCTCCCGTTCGACGGATCGGTGCCGCGGCTCCAGGACCACGGGCGGCTGGTACCACACCGGGGGCGGATCGGCCGGTCCTTCGCCCGGCTGGCGGACGCGCTGACGGCGGCTCCGGCGCGGGAGCGTGAGGCGTCGTGAGCAACGACGCGCTGGCGATCGTCCGCCGCGAGCTCCGGGAGCAGCTCCGACACCGGGTGGATGCCCGCGGGCTGGCGTCGTCGCCGCGCACCGAGCGCCGACTGCGGGTGCGCGAGGAGGCGCTCGCGGTCCTGCGCGAGCGCGGCGCGTTGCTGCCCTCGCGCGAGCTCGCGCGCGTCGTGAACGAGGTCTCCGACGAGGTCGTCGGGTTCGGACCGATCGAGTTCCTGCTGAAGGACCCGACGGTCACCGAGGTGATGGTCAACGGACCCGACGACGTGTTCGTGGAGCGGGAGGGGCGGATCGAAAGGGTGCCGGAGCGGTTATTCGAGGGGGAGGAGCCGATCCTGCACCTGATCGAACGTATCGTCGGACCCTTGGGCCTCCGGGTCGATCAAGCGTCACCATGGGTGGACGCACGACTTCCGGACGGTTCGCGGGTCCACGCGATCGTTCCGCCCCTCTCGCTCCGCGGTCCCGTGCTGACGATCCGCACGTTCTCGCCGGTCCCGATCCGCACCGACGATCTCGTGCGCACCCGCAGCATGGGACCGCGCGCGCTCGCGTTCCTGGCGGCGTGTATCCGCGGCCGCGCGAACATCGTGGTCAGCGGCGGTGCCGGCAGCGGCAAGACCACCCTGCTGGGCGTCCTGTCCGGCTTCATCCCCGAGGACGAGCGACTCATCACGATCGAGGACGCGGCCGAGCTCCGGCTCGCGAAGCCGCACGTGATCTCGCTCGAGGCGCGCCCGGCCAACGTCGAAGGTCGTGGCGAAGTGACGGTTCGTGAGTTGGTCCGCAACGCGCTCCGGATGCGCCCGGACCGCATCATCGTCGGCGAGGTCCGCGGCGGCGAGGCCCTCGACATGCTCCAGGCGATGAACACGGGTCACGAAGGTTCCCTCTCCACGGCACACGCGAACTCCTGCCGGCACCTCCTGTGGCGCTTGGAGACGATGGCGATGATGTCCGACGTCGACCTTCCCGCTGCACACATCCGCAATCAGGTCGCAGCGGCGATCGATCTCGTGGTGCATCTCGCGCGCCTGCGTGACGGGCGGCGCGTGATCTGGGAGATCGCCGAGGTCGCCGGAACGCACCGCGGCGAGCCGGTGGTCGATCCGCTCTTCCGGTTCCAGCCGCGCGCCGGCGCCGACGGTCGGTTCGTCTCGACCGGAACCGTACCCGTCCTCGCCGAGATCCTGCGCGAGCGCGGCGAGCTGATCGACGAGGCGATGTTCGCGGCGGGCGAGGATGTCGCGTGACGCCGCTGGTGCCGGCGTTGCTGGCGCTCGCGGCCGTGTTCGCGGAGCGCGCTAGCCGGACGATCGCGCGCGCTGAGGCCCGTGGTTGGATCATGCCGGCGGCGCCCGTTGCCGCCCCGATCCGTCGGATCGACCTCCCGACCCTCGTCGTGCCGATCGCCGTCGGCGGAGCCGGGTTCGTCCTCGCGGGTCTCCTCGGAGCCGTCGTCGGGATCGGCGCGGCGATCGCGGCGAAGCGGATGCGCGGGTACCGCAACCGTCGCTCCACGGCGGCCCGTCGGGACGAACAGCTCGCCGACGCGATCGGCGCGATCACCGCCGCCGTACGCGCCGGGATGTCGGTGCCGCAGGCGATCGCCTACGCGGCGCGCGAGGCGGAGCCGCCGATCGCCGACGAACTCGCCCACCTCGTCGGCGACCTCGATGTCGGCGTTCCGTTATCCGAGGCGATCGCCGCGTGGGCCGACCGGATGGACAGCGAGGACGCGCGGCTGATCGCCGGCGCCCTCGATCTGCACCGGCGCAGCGGCGGCGATCTGCCATCGGTCCTGGACGAGGTCGCGAACACGATCCGCGAACGGGTCGCGGTCTCGCGCGAGGTCCGTGCCCTCACGGCGCAGGCGCGGCTGTCCGGGTGGATCCTCGGCATCCTGCCGATCGGGTTCTTCGCGTTCCTGTGGCTGACCTCGCGCCACGACATCGAGGGGGCCCTGCGCGCGCCGGCGGGGTTGATCGCCGTCGGACTCGGGCTGCTGCTGGAAGGCGCGGCGTTCCTTTGGATCCGTTCGCTCCTGGAGGTCGGATGAGCGCCGCCTCGCTCGCCGGGATCGCGGCCGCCGCGGCGGTGCTCGCCATCGCGGCCGCGCTGTGGCCGAGGCCGCATCCCCTGGCCGCGCCGGTCGTTCCGTCGCCGTCGGCCGCGGCCGCCGACCGCCCCGGTCACCGCGCGGCACGGCGTCGCGCGCAGCAGGTCGACCGTGAGGTCCCGCAGTTGCTGGACCTGCTGGCCGCCGGATCGACGGCCGGACTGTCGGCGGAGCTGTCCCTCCGCCGAGCCGCCGAGGTGCTGCACGGTCCGCTCGGCGACGACCTGCGGGCGATCGCGGGTACGGCCGACCTGGGCGCCCGCTGGCGCGATGAGCTCACCGCCTACGCGGAGCGGAGCTCGACCGACCTCCGCCGCAGCGTCGCCGTGCTCGAACGGACCGAGGCGCTGGGTTCTTCGCTCGCCGACGCCACGCGCGAGCTCGCCACCTCGGTCCGCCAGGCGCGCCGGACCGCGATCCTCGAGGAGGCGCGAACGGCGCCCATCAAGATGCTCTTCCCCCTCGTGTTCCTGATCCTCCCCGCCTTCCTCCTCCTGACGGTGGTGCCGGTGCTGCTCACCACCGTCCGGTCCATCGGGTGAGAGGGGTGGAGCGATGCTCTTCCTGTTGTTCCTCCGGGGCGCCGCAACGGTGCGGACGTTCCTGCGTCGCGACGAGGGGCAGACCACGGCGGAGTACGCGCTCGTGATCCTTGCGGCGGCTGCCGTGGCCGTCGTGCTGATCGCGTGGGCGCACTCGTCGGGGCGGCTGCCCGCGTTCTTCGATCACATCATCGACACGGTCATCGGGGATGCGGAGGCGGCCTGAGCCGCTCGGTCGCGAACGGGGCTCGGCCGTGGTCGAGTTCGCGCTCGTGCTGCCGCTGGTCCTGATCCTGGTGCTCGGCCTGGTCCAGGTCGGGCTGGTGGCTCGGGACCGGCTGCTGGTGGAGGCTGCGGCGCGCGCGGGAGCGCGCGCCGCAGCCGTGCAGGACGATCCCGCCGCGATCGCGGCCGCCGCCACGGCGGCGGCGGCCGGCCTCGACGCGGGGTTGGTACAGGTGACGACGGTCCGGACAGGCTCGCGTGGTGACCCGGTGACCGTCCGGGTCGACTATCGGGACGTCTTCCGCGTCCCGCTCGTCGAGTGGCTCGTCGGCTCCGGCGTGACCCTCAGCGCATCCGGCGTGGAGCGTCAGGAGTTCGGATGAGGACGGATCGCGAACGCGGCTCGGTCTCCATCGTGCTGGCCGCCGGCATCCTCGTGGTCCTGGTGCTGACGATGGGCGTCGCCGACCTGGGTCGCGTGCTCGCCGGACGGGCCCGGGCACGCACGGGAGCCGACGCGGCGGCATTGGCCGCCGCACAAGAGCTCGCCTATCCGAGCGGGCTCGAGCCGGAGACCCTCGCGGCCGACTACGCAGCGCGGAACGGCGGTGAGCTCGTCGCGTGCGCGTGCGCGACCGGATCCTTCGAGGTCACCGTCGAGGTGCGCGCGCCGGTGGGGGACCTGACGCTCGTGCCCGGCTCGTTCTCGATCACGCAGCAGGCGCGTGCCGTCGTCGACCTGCCGTCGGGTCTCTGAGGGCTCAGCCGCTGCGTCGCAACGCCAGACGAGCCGCCACGTCGAACGACAGCAGGAGCGTGACCCACCGCACGGCGTAGGAGTCGCCGGTCGTCACGGCCAGCCCGATCCCGACCAACAGCACCACGATCGCCAGGACGATCCGGAAGTTCCGGTCCTCGTACCACATCGCGTTCCCCTCTCCCGTGCAGACGATGAGGACGGAGCTTCGCACGACCGGGGGTGGGTGCGCAGCCCGGCTCCTCGTTCCCATTCGGGCCGTAGACTCGCGGCGATGACCTCGCGCCGCGAGATCGAGGAGCTCCTGGAGGCCGTCTCGGAGGGCCGCCTCGGCGCCGAGGAGGCCGCGGACCGGCTCGCGGGTCTGCCGTTCCGCGATCTGGGATTCGCGCGCGTCGACACCCACCGCGAGCTCCGCCAGGGCGCGCCGGAGGTGGTCCTGGGCGAGGGCAAGACGGTCGAGCAGGCCGTGGCGATCGGGGTCGCGCTGGACGAGGCCGGCGCCTCGAGCGTGCTGATCACGCGCGCGTCGGAGGAGATGCGAGAGGGCTTCCGCACGGCGGTTCCGGAGGCGGAGGAGCACGTGCTCGCTCGGGCCGTCTGGGTGCAGCGGAAGCAGCCTGACCGGCGCGGTCGCGTGCTCATCGTGTCGGCCGGGACGTCGGACGGACCGGTGGTGCACGAGGCCAGGATCCGCGCCGAGCTGCTCGGCGCGATCGTCACCGTGCACGAGGACGTCGGGGTGGCCGGCCTGCACCGTCTGGCCGTCGTGCTGCCCGATCTGGAGCGCGCGGACTGCGTCGTCGTCGTCGCCGGCATGGACGGCGCGCTCGCGAGCGTGATCGGCGGACTCGCTGCCGCGCCGGTGATCGGCGTGCCGACGAGCGTGGGCTACGGCGCAACCGAGGGCGGCCGCACCGCGCTCAACGCGATGCTCTGCTCGTGCGCGGACGGCCTCGCCGTCGTCGGGATCGACGACGGCCTCGGCGCCGGGAGCGTCGCGGCCCGGATCGCGCGCCGGGCGGCGGTGCCGTGACCCGCGTCGCCTACCTCGACTGCGTCGGCGGGCTGGCGGGCGACATGCTGCTGGGCGCGCTCGTCGACGCCGGCGGGCCGCCGGCGGCGCTGACCGACCTCCCGGCGTCGCTCGGCATCGCCGTCGACGTTCGGATCGAGATCGAGCGGGTCGAGCGCGCCGCGATCGGGGCGACGCGGGTGTGGATCGAGGAGACGCGACCCGCCGCGGTGCGGACCGCGTCGGACCTGCTCGCGATCGTCCGCGCCGCCGATCTGCCGGACCGCGTCCGTGAGCGTTCGGCCGAGGTCCTGTCTCGGATCGCCGAGGTCGAGGGCGCGATCCACGGCGCCGATCCAGCGGAGATCCACCTGCACGAACTCGGCGGGCTCGACACGCTGGTCGACGTCGCCGGCGCCTTCGCGCTGCTCGACGCTCTTCGGATCGACCGGGTCGTGTGCTCGCCGCTCCCGTACGGACGCGGCGTCACCGGCGCGGCGCACGGACCGATCCCCGTGCCGGGGCCGGCGACGCTCGAGCTCCTCCGCGGCGCACCCCTCGTCGGGGTGGAGGTCGCCGCCGAGCTGGTCACGCCCACCGGGGCGGCGATCGCGGCCGCCGCGGCCGATGCCTTCGGCGAGCTGCCCCCCCTCGTGCTGGACGCGGTGGGCTACGGCGCCGGCGCACGCGAGCTCCCGGACCGACCCAACGTCCTGCGCGTCGTGATCGGCACGGCGGCCGAGGCCGCGCCGGGAACGACGAGGGCCGTGTTGCTGGAGGCCAACCTCGACGACCTCCTCCCCGAGCTGATCCCCGACGCGATCGAGCGATGCACGTCCGCGGGCGCGCTCGACGTGTGGACCGTGCCGGTCCAGATGAAGAAAGGCCGCCCCGGGGTGATCGTGAGCGCGCTGGCGCGGCCGGGCGACGAGCGCGCCGTCGCCACGGCGTTGCTCGAGCACACCAGCACGCTCGGCGTCCGCGTCACGCCGGTGCAGCGCTACGAGCTGGCGCGCAGGACCGAGACAGTCGAGGTCCGGGGTCATCCGGTGCGGATCAAGCTCGGCGTGCTCGAGGGCCGCGTGGTCAACGTCGCGCCCGAGCACGACGATTGCGCGGCGGTCGCGGCCGCAACGGGCGTCCCCGCGAAGCGGATCTGGGCCGAGGCGCTCGCCGAGGCCGTCCGGGAGCCGACCGATGCGCCTGGCTGAGCTCGAGGCGGCGATCGCGGACGCCGATGGCGCCGTCGTCGCGTTCTCGGGCGGCGTGGATTCCTCGGTCGTCGCGGCCGCGGCGCACCGGGTGCTGGGGGAGCGGGCCCTCGCCGTCACCGCGGTCTCGCCCGCGCTCGCCGACGGGGAGCTCGACGGCGCGCGGACGGTCGCCGCCGCGATCGGGATCGGGCATCGGGTGGTCCGCACCGACGAGCTCGCGCGCGAGGGCTACCGCCGCAACGACCGCGACCGCTGCTATCACTGCAAGACCGAGCTGTACGAGACGCTCGGCGTCCTCGCGGAGCGCGAGGGCATCCCGGCGGTGTTCTCGGGCGCGAACGCCGACGATCTGGGCGACTGGCGGCCCGGCCTCCGCGCGGCCGCGCAGCACGGCGTGCGCCATCCGCTCGTGGAGGCCGGGATCGGCAAGGACGACGTGCGCGCGATCGCCCGGGCGCTGGCGATCCCGAGCGCCGACAAGCCGGCCTCGCCGTGCCTCGCCTCGCGGATCCCGTACGGCACCGCGGTCGAGCCCGAGCTGCTCGCGCGGATCGACGCGGCCGAGCGCGCGGTGCGCGCGCTCGGGTACCACGAGCTCCGGGTCCGCCACTTCGGAACAACCGGGCGCGTGGAGCTCGCCGCCGACGACCTCGCGCGCGCCTCGACGCCCTCGCGTCGGGCCGAGATCGAGCGCGCGGTCCGCGGCGCCGGCTACGGCGACGCCGAGATCGACCCGGAGCCGTTCCGGTCGGGATCGCTGAACCGTCTCGGCCGCCCGCTGCCGCTGATCGCGACCTGAACCCGGCGGCCGCTCACTCGAGGTGCTTCGCGCGCGGATCGCGCCGCATCGGCGGCCGGTAGTCCGGCTGGGCGCGCTCCACCAGGAACTCGATCGCGGCCCAGATCGTCTTCGAGCGCGGGTAGAACCAGATCGGCACCACGGTGAGCACGCCGATGCTTGCGACCAGCAGGGGCGCCACCGGCACCACCGGCACGGTCAGCGCGATGCCGACCGCCATCACGATCAGCCAGAACAGGACCGCGACCGCGTAGTTCAGCGCCATCGCGCCGAGGAACCCTCCCTCCTCCTTCTCGAAGCGCAGGTCGCAGGTCGGGCACCGGGTCTTGAGCGTGAACCGCCGTTCGAAGATCCGCCGTTCGCCGCAGCGCGGGCAGCGGCGGCCGAGCCCGCGCAGCAGGACCCGGAAGCCGCTGGCCTCCTCGAACAGGGGTTGCTCGGCCGGCTCGCCCGCGGCCGGATCCAGCATCGCGTACGGATCCGACGATCCCGTGGCGCACTCCTCCCGCGTGGAACTCCGTCCTCCAGGCTAGCCGTTCCGTCCCGAGGACCACGACGTTCGGCCCATGCCCCCGTGTCGCGGAGCGGGTGTACCATCCGCAGACCATGACCCGATCACGCGGCTCGCAGCGGCTCGGCCGTTCCGGACGGTCGCAGCTGAACGTGATCGACTACACGCTGGCCAAGCGCGCGCTGCTGCGCGACGCCCAGGACGGCCTGCAGTCGGTCAGCGATCTGTGCGATGCGCACCCCGAGCTGATGCGCGCGGCGCACCACGTCGGTGAGCCCACGCGGGTGGACTGCCCGGTCTGCGGCAAGGACAAGCTGGTCCTGCTGGCCTACGTGTACGGCGAACGGCTGAAGCAGGACAACGGTCGCGTGTGGTCGATCGACACCGGGTTGCGGATGGCCGCCGCGCACCCCGGCTCGTGCTGCTACGTCGTCGAGGTCTGTCGCTCCTGCTGCTGGAACCACCTGCGCGAGGCGTTCACCGCCCGGCAGATCGCCGCCGGCTGACGCCGGACGTTGGGAACCCACACGATCGCCACACCCTTCGTCATCCTTCGAACGGGGGGTTGCTAGCATCGGCCCCACCGTGGCTACCGGGTCGAAGCCGTCCACCAGCAGGGACTACGTTCCCAAACACGCTCCCGCGAACGCGAAGAAGCGCTCGGGCAAGCGTTCCTTCCTGCGTCGCCGTTGGTGGTTGCTCGTGTTGTTGACCCCGGTCGTGATGGCGTTCGTCGGTTCGGTCGCCCTCTACGTCGCGTACGCGCGGATCAAGCTGCCGAACCGCCTGCCGCCGATCCAGACGACCTATCTGTACGACCGCAACGGCAAGGTGATCTCCACGCTCCACGGCGCGGTGGACCGCACCGTGATCCCGTTCGCACAGATGTCGCCGAACATCCGCGACGCGGTGATCGCCACGGAGGACCACGCGTTCTACAGCCATCCGGGTGTCGACCTCCCCGGCATCATGCGCGCCGCCTACACCGACCTGATCAAGCGGCAGACCGTGCAGGGCGCCTCGACGATCACCGAGCAGCTCGTGAAGAACGTCTACGCGGGCACGTACTCGACGGATCCACAGACCGGCGAGACCGAGTACGTCCAGCCCAAGCGGTCGGTCAGCGAGAAGATCCGCGAGGCGCTCCTGGCCGTCAAGCTCGAGAAGGAGCTCGGCAAGGACCAGATCCTGGCCCAGTACCTCAACACGGTGTACTTCGGCCACGGCGCGTACGGGATCCAGGCGGCGGCCGAGACCTACTTCGGCAAGCCGGCGAGCGAGCTGACGGTCCTGGAGTCGGCGACGCTCGCCGGCGTGCTGCACGCGCCCGACCTCTACGACCCGATCAACCGTCCGTACGACAACAAGTTCCGCCGCGACTACGCGCTGGATCAGATGGTCCGCTACGGCTACCTCGACGCCGCGACCGAGGCGCGGCTCAAGGCGAAGCCCTGCTGCGGCACCGTCGCGGGCTCCAGCACCGAATCGATCGTCGCCCCCGGCCAGGCCGAGTACTTCGTCGACTACACCCGCCAGACGCTGATCCAGAAGTACGGCGAGGCGAAGGTCTACGGCGGCGGCCTGAAGGTCACCACGTCGCTCGACCTCGCGATGCAGCGCGAGGCCGAGCACGCGATCGCCCAGGAGCTCCCCGACGCGAAGCACGATCCGGCCGCCGCGCTCGTGGCGATCGATCCCTCGAACGGCCAGATCCTCGCGATGGTGGGCGGGCGCAACTGGAAGACGAACAAGGTGAACTTCGCAACGGGCGCCGGCGGCTCGGGCCGCCAGTCCGGGTCCGCGTTCAAGGCGTTCACCCTGGCGGCGGCGATGCAGGCGGGCTACGACCTCAACGCGTACTGGTACGGACCGTCGACGATCGCGATCCCCGCGTGCGCGGACCCGACGCAGCCCGACGGGATCTGGCATCCCGTGAACGCCGGCGACGGCGAGGCCGGGACCTTCACGCTGGCCGGCGCGACCGAACATTCGGTGAACACGATCTTCGCGCAGGTGATCGCGGAGCTCGGGCCGCAGAAGGTCGTCGACATGGCCCACCAGCTCGGGATCCGGTCCACGTTGCCGCCGGTGTGCTCGATCACGCTGGGGTCGGTCGCCGTGAACCCGCTCGAGATGACGAACGCGTACGCGACGCTCGCGGACGGCGGCGTGCGGACCTGGGCCACGCCGCTGGTGCAGGTCAAGGCGGCCGGCGGGAAGGTCGACCCCAGCGTCGCCGAACAGGGGCAGCAGGTGCTCGCCGAGAGCGATGCCGATCTGGTCACGTGGGCGCTCGAAGGGGTCGTGCGCGGCGGCACCGGCGTCGACGCCGCGATCCCCCCATACCCCGTCGCCGGCAAGACCGGCACGGCCAACGACAACGTCGATGCGTGGTTCTGCGGCTACACGGTCCAGATCGCGACCTGCGTGTGGATGGGCTGGCCGCAGGGCGAGATCCCGCTGCAGGACATCGAGGGCGTGCCGTCCGTCTACGGCGGAACGATCCCGGCCGCGATCTGGCACGACTTCATGGCCGCCGCGATGGCCGGCAAGGACGCGATCCCGTTCCCCACGCCGGACTTCTCCGGCCACTCGATCGGCCCGGAGCGGCCGGTGTACTCGCCGGCGCCGCCGTCCCCCTCGGCCAGCGGGTCGCCCTCGGTGAGCGCCTCGCCGTCGCCGAGCCCTTCGCCCTCGCCGAGCCCTCCCGGCACCCCGTCGCCCTCGGGCGGCCCCTCGCCGAGCGCGATCCTCCCGCCGCGTCCGCGTGCGAGCCCGGCCCGGGCGCCCTAGCCGGTCGCGCCGGCGGTGACGAGCGCGAGGTCCAGCGGCATCGAGGCCAACACGGCCGTGCCGCGCCCCGGTGAGGAGCGGATCGCGAACGTCCCGCTCGCCAGCTCGACCCGTTCGCGCATCGAGGCCAGGCCCACTCGGCCGGCCCGCAGGTGGTCGCGCACCTCCGTCGTCTCGAAGCCCGCGCCGTCGTCCTCGATCTCGATCCGCAGCTGCGACTGATCGGTCTCGACGTGGACGATCACCCGCGAGGCGTTCGCGTGCTTGCCGACGTTCGTCAGCGCCTCCTGCACCACGCGGTAGGCGAGCGTTTCGAGGTCCTCGGGCACCTCCCGCGCGATCTTGCCGGTGAAGTCAACCTCGATGCCGGCGTCGCTCCCGAAGCGCATCAACGTCTCCTTCAGGGCCGGCATCAGCCCGCGTTCCTCGAGCACCGGCGGGCGCAGGCCGGACATCAGGCGGCGGAGCGAGTCCGCCTCCTCGGCCAGCTCCAGGCGGATCTTCGCCAGGACGTCGAGCCCGCGCTCCACGTCCCCGGCCTTGATCATCAGCAGCGCGGCCTCGAGCGAGAGCGACGCGGCCGAGACCCCCTGGACCGGACCGTCGTGCAGGTCGCGCGCGATCCGGTTCCGCTCCTGCTCGATCGCCGCGTTCGTGCGGCGGGACAGCCGCGTGCGGTCCTCGTCGCGGTCCTGCAGGAACTTGAAGAGCGAGCGGATCGTCTCGTCGGCGACCTTCGCGGCGGTGACGTCGCGCGCCAGCAACAGACGGCGCGGCGGGTCGGTCGGCACACGCGAGATCCGCGACTCCAGATAGAGCGGCTGGCCCTCGTGCCGTTTGATCTGCGCGTGCCCCGAGTCGGGCAGCCGCGCGAACGATGGGTCGGCGCCCTCGACGGAGGCGGCCAGCGCCGACCAGGGCTGGCCCTCGATCGCGGCGGCGTCGATCCCGACCATCCGCGCGAACGCCTCGTTCGCGCGCACGATCACGTCGCGCTCGTCCAGCTCGACGAATCCGTCGACCGCCGCGTCGAACACGAGGCGGAGGTGCTCCTCGGAACGGCGCAGCGTCTCGTTCGTCTCGCGGACCCGCTCGAGCGCGAGGTCCGCCTCCTGCAACGCCGCCTCGCGGCGGGCGAGCGCCTCCTGCGTCTCCCGGGTGGCTTGCGTGCTGGCCATCTGGTTCGACAGGACGCGGGCCACGATGCCGCCGCCCAGCAGCACGATCATCAGGCTCGAGGACACGGTGCCGAGTCCACGCTCGTGGGCCAGCAGAGCGACGACGGCGAGCGCCGCGCAGGCCGCCACGACCGATGCGCTGGTGAGGATGGGGCGGGCGAGGCGACGGCGTGTCCCCTCGGGCGCGAAGTCGTGCGGAACCAGGACGAGGACCGCGGCCAGCAGCAGCGGGCAGACGACCGCGATCGTCGTGACCGCCAGGTCGCCCGTACCGCCCGCCCCGGCGATGCGGTCCCAGCCGAACCGCGCGGTCGCGATCGCCAGGCCGGCGAAGGCGAGGAACTGGAGGAAGTGCGGACGTGTCGGGACCCAGAGGAAGAGCGCGCCGAACGTCGTGAACTGGGCCGCGGCCAAGATCGCGATCACGGCGGCTGTGCCGGCCGTGGGCCCATCGGCGCCGACCGGCAGCAGGAGGAGGTAGAGGATCACCGCGATCGAGGCGGCGATCAGCCAGATGTCGATCGCGATCTCGCGCCGGTCACCGGGCTCGAAGTGCACGCGGAGCTCGTCGCGGATCGCGATCGTGAGTGGGATCACGAGGATCAGCAGCGCCGCGTCTGCCGCGCCCGGCCGCGCGGCCGAGTCCGATCCGAGGAGCAGTCCGAGGTACGCCAGGTCGGTCAGGCCGATCAGCAGCAGGCCCCACGCGATCCCGCGCGCGCTCGCCCACGCGCCTTCGCGCGAGATCGAACCCGCGATCATCGCGGCGGCGACCAGGGCGGCGAGCGCGGCACCCGCTGCGCCGGCCGTCGACTGCGCGGTCGTGCCGGGTTCGGTCAGCAAGGAGACGCCGATCGCGGCGGCCCCCACGGCGACGAGCAGGATCAGCACGCCCGCGGTGCGACGGGGAAGGACGGCGTTCTCCATGGGCCGTTCCATGATGCCGGACCGTGGCCCGTCCCTCCATCACCCAGCCAGGTGACAGACGCGGCCCGACGGACTAGGTCATCGGTGGGACGACCGGCGCGGCCTCCGCCTACTCGATCAGGCGGCGGCGCAGGGCCTCGGCGACCGCGGCCGTGCGGTCGGAGGCGCCGAGCTTCTCGAAGATGTGCTCGAGGTGGGTCTTGACGGTGTCCGGGGAGATGTAGAGGCGCTCGGCGATGTCGCGGTTCGTGTGGCCGAAGGCGAGGAGCTGGAGGACCTCGATCTCGCGGGCCGTGAGCGTCTCGGCCTTCCGGTCGCGCTCCTTCGCCGTGGAGAGCTCCTCGGCGAGGGCCACGACCAGCTGGGGGTCGATCACCATGTTGCCCCCGGCGACCAGGCGCACGGTTTGGATCAGATGCTCGGCGTCGCGGGCCTTTAGGACGTAGCCGCGGGCTCCGCTGCGCACGGCCTCGACCACGAACTGGCGGTCGTCGTAGGCGGTGAGCATGATCACCCCGACCTTGGGGTACTGGTCGCGGAGCACCCGAGCGGCCTCCAGGCCGTCCATCTCGGGCATCCGGATGTCGATCAGGGCGATGTCGGGTTGCTCGGCGTCGACGAGCTCCACGAGCTCCTTGCCGTTCGAGGCCTCGCCGACGACGTCGATCCCGTCGGCCATGTCCAGGTAGCGTCGCAGCCCCTGACGGACCAGCGAGTGGTCGTCGGCGATGGCGACCCTGATCGTCACGGGCTCCTCCCTCGGCGTCCTTCCGGGCCCCCCCGCCCGGTCGCGGCCAATCCTAGACGGTTTCCTCCCCAGGCGAGGCTCAGAAGGCGGGGAGCCAGTTGATGAACAGGTACGCGAGCACCGCGAAGCCGGCCGCCGACCCCACCAGGATCGCCGCCTCCGGCGGCCGGCGCCGTTCGGCCGCGACCGCCAGTCCCCACGAGATCGGGAACACGACCGCGTAGTAGCGCGGCACCGAGATCAGCGGGCGGTTCGCGAACGTGAACGTCATCGGAAGGAGCACGCTGAGCGCGGCGTAGACCGTGTACGTGACCGGGATCGCTCGTGCGGCGACCCAGACGGCGGCGATCGAGATCACCACCACGACGAGGTCCATCGTCCACCAGGTCTGGTAGCGGCCGGCCAGCACCACCGCTCGGCCGAACGACTCGAGCGGGAAGAAGGACTCCCGCATCCAGCTCCGCTGGGCCGACACCGGCGCCCAGAAGTCGCTGAAGCGGACCTGCCAGTACCCGAAGTACAGGAGCGGACCGATCCCGATCGCCGCCGCGGCGGCGAGGCGGGGCAGGAGCAGGCGGCCGCGGCGCCACTGCGCGAACGCCTCGACCGCGAGGGCGGCGATCAGCAGGACCCCCGCGCTCCGGGTCAGCGCCGCGCCCGCTCCCGCGAGCGCCGCGAGCGCCCACCGGTTCCTGCGGGCGAACCAGAACGCGGCGACCGACAGCAGCAGGAACAGGGACTCCCCGTACGGCGCCATCAGGAAGAACGCGGTGGGGAACAGCGCGGCGAACAGGACGGTCCGCCGCGCCGCCGGCGCCCCGAGCTCCAGACGGGTCAGGGCGTGCAGCAGCAGCAGCGCCGCGAAACAGGCCACGTTGGCGACGAGCAGCGCGGCGCCGAGCGGCCCGACCCCCGGGAGCCAGCCGACCGCGCGAACGGCCAGGGGGTACAGGGGATAGAAGGCCGCGCTCTGGCCGTCGTCGCGGTACCCGGTCGTGGCCAGACGCAGGTACCACTGCGCGTCCTGCCGCTGGGTCGCGTCGACCAGCATGTGCCAGCCGGGGTCGAGGTTCGGTGGGGGGAACCCGGAGTCCATCGGCGGCTGGCCGTTCGGCAACGGGAAGAGCGCGCCGCCCGCGATCAGCGAGATCACGCAGAGCAGGAGCCGGGCGCCGAGGTACGCCCACAGCGTTTCCCGGAGCCCGTCGCGCAGGCGCGGCGCGTCCTCGCGGGTGACCGGCGGGGTGCTCACGCCACGATCGCCTCGGCCGTCTCGTCCGGCGACCGAGCCCGACGCCACCCCCGTGTGCCGAGCGCCCGGACGGGGGCGTCCTCGCGGACCCACGCGGCCAGGCACCAGATCAAGATCGCGGCCCGCACCAAGACCGCGACCTCGAACCACCATTGCTTCGGCCACGTCATCGCCCCGGTGAACGCGCCGAAGAACCAGAACCGGGTCACGAACACGGCCACGTCGGCGATCTCGAACAGCACGAACCGGCGCAGGCTCCTGGTGGCCAGCGCGAACCACGGCAGGAGCCACAGTCCGTACTGCGGCGAGTACACCTTGTTCACCAGCAGGAACACCACGAGCAGCGGGAACCCCAGGGTCCACCGGGGGAAGTCCCGGTCCTTGTCCAGCCGCAGCAGCAGCAGGAACCCGATCAGCCCGATGAACAGGCCGAGCGAGACCAGGTCGACGTGCGAGGTCGAGATGCATGTCGCGTGCTCGTGGCGGCACGCGATGTACCACAGGCTGTCGAAGTCCGGTGTCCGTTCTCCGTTGAAGCGGAAGAACTCCCACCAGGCCCCGGGCGCGGCGATCGCGAACGGCAGGTTCACCGCCGCCCACGTGCCGGCCGTCCACCAGAGCACGCGGACCGAACGGTCTGGCTCGCGGTCCTGCAGCCCCTGCAGGAACAGCGGCAGCAGCAGGATCGCGGGGAAGAACTTCGCCGCCGCGCCCAGCCCGAGCAGCGCTCCCGCCCAGCCGTCGCGGCGCTCGGCGAACGCCACCAACGCCAGAACCATCAGCATCACGGCGAACAGATCCCAGTTGATCGTGCCGTAGATCAAGAGCGTCGGGGCCAGGGCGAACCAGAGCGCACGTCTCCCCGCGAGCATCCAGATCCCGACCGCCGCGCCCGCCGCGAAGACGGTCAGCAGGAGCGCGTTCACGTAATAGAAGGACGCGTAATGGTCGCCCGAGATCCAGGCCGCCGCCCGCATCAGGTACATCGTCAGGACCGGGTACTCGTCACAGTTGTTGCCGGTCTCCTTGCAGCGGTCCAGGAACGGCAGTCGGTTCCCCTGCAGTTGCTCGGTGCCGAGCAAGGGAACGATGTCGCTGTAACACAGGAGCCGGTACTGCCGGCCGTCGTAGTTGCCGCCGGCGCATGGGCTCTTCATCGCGGTTCCGACGGCCATCGTGCCCACGACGCACGCCAGGACGACCGTGAGGCTGATCGACCGCGCGTGCTTCACGCGGCGCATCGTAGCCCGGCGCCCCTCGGCGGACGGGTGGTCCGGCCGTTCGAGCGCCCGGTGTGAAGGTGCGAGCACGGACTCGTAGAGTGAGCGGTCGTGAGGTACCGCGTCGAGCAGCTCGCGGCCGCGTGCGACGTCTCGGTCGACACCGTCCGGTACTACCAGTCCCGAGGCCTGCTGCCGCAGCCGGAACGTGAGGGCCGGGTCGCCTGGTACGGCGACGTCCACGCCGGGCGGATCCGCCGGATCCGGGAGCTCCAGCGGAAGGGCCTGTCCCTGGACGCGATCGGCCGGGTCGTTGACGGCGAGCACGGAGAGGCCGACGCCGATCTCGCCGCCGCGGTCGCCGAGGCGCGCGAGCGCGCGGGCGACGACGGCGAGCTCCTGACGCTGGACGCGTTCGCCGGCGCGAGCGGGGTGCCCGCCTCGCTGATCCAGGCGGTCGAGCGCGAGGGGATCCGGATCGGACGGGACGTGGACGGCGAGGCCCGATACACGGCCGGGGACATCGAGCTCGTGCGGACGGCGTTGCGGCTCCTGGAGTTCGGGCTGCCGCTCGGCGACCTGCTGACGCTGGCCGGCGACGCCGACCGGGCGCTCCGGCAGCTGGCCGAGCGCGCGGTCAAGCTGTTCGACGACCACGTGCGCAAGCCGATCCGCGACTCGTCCGCCGACGACGCCGATGCCGCCGCGCAGATCGTGCAGGCCTTCCAGGAGCTGCTGCCGGCGGTCACGGCGCTCGTTTCCTACCACTTCCGGCGGGTCCTGCTGGAGGCGGCGGAGGAGCGGATCGACGCGTGAGCGAGCTCCCGCAGGGCGAGGAGAAGGCCCGCTCGGTCCGCCGGTTGTTCGACACGATCTCGCCCCGCTACGACCTGGTGAACCGGGTGATGACGCTCCGGATGGACGTCGGGTGGCGCCGACGCGCGGTCCGGGAGCTCCGGCTGCCGGCCGGGAGCCGCGTGTTCGATCTGGCCTGCGGCACGGGCGACCTCGCGATCGAGCTGGCGCGGGCCGGCCACCGGCCGATCGGCTTCGACTTCTCCTTCGGGATGCTGGCGAACGCCAGGACCGACGCGCCGCTCGTGCAGGCCGACGTCCTGCGGCTGCCGGTGCGTGACGCCGCCGCCGACGGCGTCACGTGCGGCTTCGCGTTGCGGAACGTCGTGTCGCTGGCGGACCTCTTCGCGGAGCTCGGCCGGGTCGTTCGGCCCGGCGGCGCGATCGCCCTGCTCGACGCCAGCCGGCCGGAGAACCCGGTGCTCCGGGCCGGCCATGCCGTCTACTTCGAGCGCGTGGTCCCGATGATCGGCGGCCTCCTGTCGGATCGCGATGCGTACGCGTACCTCCCGCGCTCGATGGCCTACCTCCCGCCACCGGGGGAGCTGCTGGAGCAGCTGCGATCGGCGGGGTTCCCGACCGCGCGCCGCCTCCAGCTCTCCGGTGGGATCACACAGCTCTACGTCGGGATCCGCGCGTGAGCGCCGAACGTCTGGGCGGCGCGTTCGACCTGCTCGCCGCCTACGATCCCGACGGCGGCTCCTACGTCGAGCACGCCGGCGAGGGCGCGACCGCCTCGCCGGGCGGCGAGTGGATCGGCGCCGCCGACGTCGCCGCCCGCCTGCGCACGGTCGGGCCGAACGCCGTCGCGATCGGTGCGCTGCCGTTCGCCGGCGACGGCACGCTCGTGATCCCGGCGGCCGGCGCACGCCGGACCCCAGCGGGGGTCGAGCGGATCGGGCCCGGCCCGACGGCGGCGAGCCGTTCCGCAGGCGCGGCACCGGCGGCGGCGTTCGCCGAGCCGCAGCTGCGCGAGCTGCCCGCTGCCGAGGACTACCGGGCGGCGGTCCGCGATGCGCTGGACCGGATCGAGGACGGCGAGCTCCGCAAGGTGGTCCTCGCCCGGACAATCGAGGTCGAGGCCGGCCGGACGCTCGATCCGCGCCGGCTCGCGCACCGCCTGCGCGCGGTCGACCCGGCCGCCTACACGTTCGCCGTCCCGGTGCCGGGCGGCACGCTCGTCGGAGCATCCCCCGAGCTCCTCGTGTCCCGCAGCGGCCCGGCCGTGCGCGCGAACCCCCTCGCCGGCTCGGCTCCGCGCGCGGGCGATCCGGCGCAGGACCGGGCGTTCGCGGAGGAGCTCGCCGCCTCGGCCAAGGACCGCGAGGAGCACCGGCTCGTCGTCGAGGACGTCGCGGCGGTGCTCGGCCCGCTCTGCACGGAGCTCGCCTGGGATCCGGAGCCCGTGTTGCTGGAGACGCCGAACGTGTGGCACCTCTCG
>DATHCP010000114.1:0-13951 GCA_035490535.1 Actinomycetota bacterium | reverse complement strand
CAACGGGGCCGATCCTCCGGGCGTGAACGCGTAGACGGTGCCGTCGACCGGACTCGCGAGCAGGAGATCGCCGGCGACGCTCGTATGGTTGTTGAACGCCCCGATGGACATCGGCGAGGACCACAGCGGGGCGCAGGGCTCGGCCGTCGTCCCGCATGCGGCGTTGAAGACCCGAAGGCCGTCCCTCCCGGCGACGTAGAGCAGCTCGCCGGAGACGGTCGGGCTCCCGTCGCCGCCGTCCTCGATCGAGGCGATCGGCCGGCAGGTGCGGCCGCACGTTCGCGGCAACACGTTGATCGCCCCGTCGTACGTCGAGGCGAACACCGAGCCACTGCCGACCGCCGTGTCGTCGATCCACGAATCGAGCTCGGCGACCCAGAGCGGCCGGCATCGCCCGTGGACGGGCGTGCACCGAGCCCGATAGGCGTACATCGCGGAGCTCGCCGGAACGTACACGGTCGAGCCGGCGGCGGTGATCGGCGCGGGCATGGAGCTCCATCCGCCCGAGCCGCCTCGGCCGATCGTTGCGCGCCAGAGCGGTTGACAGCGCCCTCCGTCGTCGGCGCATGTCGTCGAGAACGCCGACAGGACTCCATCCTGCGAGCCGACGAACACGACGCCGTCGGCGACGGCCGGCTGCGCGCCGAGGAACCCGAAGGGCAGCCGTCCCGTCCACAAGGGCCCGCAGGTCCTCTCGACCGGGACGCACGTCTCCGGATAGGCACCGATCAGGCCGGCCCCCCTGGCATCGGATGCGACGTAGACCACCCCGTCCGCCACGATCGGCGACGCGCTCGACATGTCGTCGCCCAGCTTGGCGCTCCAATCGGGCGCGCAGGAGGGATCTCCTCCGCACGAGATCGGATACGCGAGGAGCGTGCCGTCGGACGTGCCGACGAAGACGTGGTCCCCGGCCGCGACCGGGGCGCCCCAACCCCATCGCGTCGGCGGGCCGATCCGCTCGGTGGAGATGGGCTCGCACGGTGTCCCGCAGGACACCGGGTAGACCCGGAGCCGCTCCGACCCGTCGATCGCGTACACGTGACCGCCGGCGAGGATCGGCTGGATCGTGCCCCCGACCCGGCCGGGGCGGCTCCACCACGCGGGACCGAGCGAGCCGACGTTCGCGGTGGTGATCGTGCCGTTCCCCGGTTCCGTGCGGGGCTCCCGCGCGAGGAGCGTCAGCGCCAATCCGGCCACCAGCATCGCGGCGACGACGATCGCGACGATCGTCGTCCCGACCCTGCGCGCCCGAACCTTCCGCTCCTTCCGCCGGACGAGGCGGCCGAAGGCGTCGTCGGGCGGCGGGAACACCCGGGTCAGGACGTTCGTTTCCCGCGGACGGCTCACGGTTCCACCGCCTTCCGCATCGAGGCCCGCCCCCGCGTGGCGAGCATCCGGGCCGCCGCGGGGCTCAGGCCGAGCATCTCGGCGACCTCAGCGGATCGGAACCCGTAGAGCGAGGTCAGGACGACCGCCGCGCGCTGCCGCGGGGCGAGCGACCGCAACCCCTGGATCACGACCTCCCGGGCATCGACCGCCTCGTACGCGTCGCTTCGGTCGAGCAGCCGAGCGGTCCGGCGGAGCGCGACCTTGGCCCGGCGCAGCCGCTGGCGGAACACGTTCATCGCCGTGCGGTAGAGGTAGCCGACCGGGTCATCGAGACCCGAGACCCGCTCCCAGCGCTCCCACAGCCGCAGGAACGCCTCCTGCATGATCTCCTCCGCTTCCTGCCGGTTGCCGGTCACGGCGGTCAAGGCCGCGAAGAGCCGGGCGTGCTCCTCGGCGAAGAACCCTTCGAAGGGCACCGGCTCCGCGCGCGAGACCTCCCCGGCCACGAGCGGCACCTGGTCGTTGAGCGAAAGGTCCACGACGCACCATGGATCCCCGAACGGGATGTTTGCAACGCGCGGGCTCGTGAGCTCAGATCTCGAGGACGTCCGCGCGGTCTCCGGCGGGCTCCGGCGCCTGCCCGTCCTCGAAGGCGACCTGCCGCCGGCGCGTACGGTCCACCTGCAGGCGGAACACGTCCGGCCGGTTGTAGTGCCCGGCCGCGTCCAGCGTGTAGTGCGAGGCCCGGGACGCCTCGGGGTCGACATCGGCCACGAGCACCCCGTAGGACCGGTGCAGCGGGCCGGCCACGATCTGGCCCTTCGGATCGACGATCACCGAGTCGCCGTCGTTCAGCCACTCCTCGGCGTCCGGATACAGCCGCGCGCGATCCGGGAAGTCCTCGGGCACGTCGGTCGCGGCGATCGCGCACCCGGCGCCGAGGACCCAGCACCGGCCCTCCCTCGCGATGTGCCGCATCGTCGCGATCCACGCGTCACCGTCGTCCCACGTCGGCGCGACGTAGATCTCCACGCCCTGCGCGTACAGCGCGAACCGGGCCAGCGGCATGTAGTTCTCCCAGCAGATCAACGAGCCGAGCCGGCCCAGCGGCGTCTCGAGGACGCGCAGGCCCGCGCCGTCGCCGGGCGACCAGACCATCCGCTCGGGGTTCGTCGGGACCAGCTTGCGGTGGCGATTCAGGACCTGACCGTCCGGACCGATCGTGACGACCGTGTTGAACAGGGTGGCACGGCTGAACGCGCCGTCGCGCTCGTGCACCCCGATCACGACCGTCACGCCGGCGCGGCGAGCGGCCGCGGCGAGCGGGTCCAGGTCGCCGGCGTCGAGGTCGATCGCGTTGGCCAGCAGCCGCCCGTGGATCTCGCGCGACAGGTCGTAGTCCCCGCCGGGGGTCAGGCGCCAGATGTACTCGGGATATCCGGGCAGGTACGTCTCGGGGAAGACCACGAGCCGCGCGCCGCCGTCGACCGCCTCCCGCAGCCCGGCGAGGACCCGCTCCATCGTCTCGTCGCGATGCAGCAGCACGGGGGCACGCTGGACGATCGCGGCGCGGACGGTCGGCACGTCCGCGAGCGTACGCCCGGCCCGCTGGCACGACCACCCCGGCTACCATCGGTCGATGCCGACGCGTAAGCGCGGCACGGGGGGTCCCGCCTTCACCGTGTCGCTGCCGCACCCGCTCGAGGTCCGCAAGGGCGATCGCGACGCATGGTGGCTGGACCTTCCCGAACGCGAGCTCCGCCTGTCGAACCTCGACAAGGTCTTCTGGCCGGCCGAGGGTGTGACGAAGGGCGACGTGATCGCGTACTACGCGAACGTCGCCGACCTGCTGCTCCCCCACCTCCGGGGCCGGCCGCTCACGATGAAGCGGATGCCCGACGGCGTCGACGGCGAGGCGTTCTACGAGAAGACCGCGCCGTCCCACACGCCGGACTGGGTCCACCGGTGCACCGTGTTGAGCGGGGAGGCGAAGGCCGGCCGGATCGACTACCTCACGGTGGACGATCTGCCGACGCTGCTGTTCGTCGCGAACCTCGGCGCGATCGAGATGCACCCGCTGCACTCGCGGTGCGAGGACGTCGAGCATCCCGACTACCTGTTCTTCGACCTCGATCCGTTCCCCCCGTACACCTACGACGACGTGCTGGCCGTCGCGCGGCACATCCGGGTGCTCCTGGACGGCTTCGGCATGACCGGCCACCCCAAGACGTCCGGCGCGACCGGCCTGCAGATCTTCGTGCGCCTCGAGCCGGGCTCGGCGACCTACGGGGAGGCGCGCGCGTTCGTCGGAGCGTGCGGCAGCCTGATCAAGCAGGCCGACCCCGACCGCGTCACGATGGCCTGGCGGGTCGCCGATCGCTCCGGGAAGATCTTCATCGACCACAACATGAACCGCCGCGGCGCGAACATCGCGGCCGCCTACTCCCTGCGACCCGAGCCGCGCGCCCCGGTCTCGACGCCGCTGACCTGGGACGAGGTCGAGGCCGGCGGCTTCGAGCCACAGGACTTCCGGATCGACAACGTGTGGGAGCGGTTCGCGGCGGTCGGCGACCTCTGGGACGGCGTGCGGACCGGGCCCGCCGCCGACGTGCAAGCCGCGCTCGACGCCCTCGGCGTGGAGGTCGAAGAGGACGAGACGGACGCGCCGCTGCCCCGCACCGCCGCCCCGAGCGTCGCGACGAAGACCGCCGACGAGATCGCCTTGGCCTCGAAGGACCCGGCGCTGATGGAGTACGTGCGCCGCCGGGAGTTCGGCCCGGAGGGGACCAGCGAACCGGCGCCCGGCGACGAGGCCGGCGTGGGGAACTCGTTCGTGATCCACAAGCACCGCGCGACGCGCCTGCACTACGACGTCCGGCTGGAACGGGATGGCGGGCTGCCGTCGTGGGCCGTGCCGAAGGGCCTGCCCACGCAGAAGGGCGACAAGCGGCTCGCCGTGCAGACCGAGGTCCATCCGCTCGAGTACGGCCGGTTCTCGGGCACGATCCCCGAGGGCCACTACGGCGCCGGCGAGGTTCGGATCTTCGACGACGGCTGGTACGAGCCGCTGGAGTGGACGGAGACGAAGGTCTCGTTCCGGCTCCACGGCCGCCGCTATCCGGGGCTCGAGTTCCATTTCGTGAAGACCCGCACCGACTGGCTCGCCTTCCTGGCCTCGAACCAGAGCGCGCCGCTGATCGCGGTCCCGCCGCGGTTCTCACCGATGCTCGCCGACGGCGGCTGGGAGGCCTTCGACGACGCGGACTGGTGGTTCGAGCCGAAGTTCGACGGGATCCGGTGTCTGGCGGAGCTGTCGACGGGCGAGACCGTGCTGCGGACGCGCACCGGGCGCGACGCCACCGCCCAGTATCCGGAGATCCACATGGTCCACGAGCTGGTCGATCAGGTGAACGCCGTGATCGACGGCGAGATCGTGGCGTTCGACGCGGACGGCACGAACTCCTTCGAAGCGCTCCAGCAGCGGATGAACCTGCAGAACCCACGAGAGATCCAGCGCGCCCGGGCCCGGATCCCGGTCGCGCTCGTCGCGTTCGACCTGCTGTGGCTCGACGGGCGGGACACGACCGGCCTGGGGCTGGAGCAGCGGCGCGAGCTCCTCGAGCTGGTCGTGGAGCAGGACGACCGGCTCCAGGTGATCACGCACGTCGAGGGTGCCGGCACCGCGCTCGTGGCGGCGGCGCGCGCGCAGGGCCTCGAGGGCGTGGTGGCGAAGCGCCGGGGCAGCCCCTACGTCCCCGGCCGGCGCCTGGACACGTGGCGCAAGATCAAGCTCACGAACACGCAGGACTGCGTGGTCCTCGGCACCACCCCGGGCCAGGGCGGCCGCGGGTCGTCGTTCGGCGCGCTGCTGGTCGGCGCCTACGACGGCGGCGAGCTCCGCTGGGTGGGCCAGGTCGGCAGCGGCTTCACCGAGGGGATGCTCGCGACGGTCCAAGAGCTCCTCGCCCCGCTCGAGCGCCCGGATCCGCCGATCGACGATGCCGAGCTCGCGCGGGTGCGGGGGGCCACGTTCGTCCGGCCGGAGGTCGTCGTGGAGGTCACGTACCTCGAGATCACGAAGGGCACCGGCAAGATGCGCGCGCCGGTGTTCGCGCGCCTGCGGCCCGACAAGCTGCCGGCCGACTGCGTGCTCGAACGGTCCCGCGCCGCGCGTTGAGCGCGGTGCCCGGTAGGCTCACCGGCCATGTGGGGAACGATCGTCTTCGGCACCGACGGCTCGCCGGCGGCGGTCTACGCCGGGGAGATCGCGACGGAGGTCGCCCGCGCCACGTCCGCGCGGTTGATCGCCGCCAGCGGCACGATCGCCTCGCCCGGCGCGCCCGACCATCTTGCGGCCGCGCTCGACGCGGCGGAGGCCGCCGGCATGCGCCGCAAGAAGATGGAGGCGGTCGCCGTTCCCGGACGCGCCGGCGACGTCCTGGTCGGCCTGGCCGAGGAGCGCGACGCCGGCCTCGTGGTCGTCGCGCGGGGCGCGGCCCAGCCGCTGTCGGACCTGACCCGCTGGCTCGTCCGCCACACGCCGTGCGATCTGCTGATCGCCGCGCCGGGAACGCGCGATCCGCACGCGCCGTACGGCCGGATCCTGATCGCGAGCGACGGCTCGGCCACGGCCGACCGCGCCGCCCGCAAGGGCTTCGACCTGGCGCGCGAGGTGCTCGCGGCGGTGACGCTCCTGTTCGTCGGGCATCCGGGCACCGGCGAGCTCGTGATGCAGGACACGATCGAGGTCTACGGCCGCGGGATCGAGACCGACGTGCGCTTGGTCCAGGGACGGCCCGGCGACGAGATCCTCCGGGCCGCCGAGGAGGTCGCCGCCGACCTCGTGGTCGTCGGGAACAAGGGCCTCCAAGGCGCGAAGGGCTACCTGCTGGGATCCGTTCCCGAGACGGTCGTCGAGCGCGCCGACCGCGACGTGCTGCTGTGCCGCACGGTCGTGCAGATCGCCTCCGAGCTCGCCGCGGGCGAGGGCGGCGTGATCGAGCGCCGCGGCGAGAAGCTCGCCGTGTTCGTCGACGAGGGCGGCGCCCAGCACCTGTTCTCGGCGCGCTGCACGCACATGGGGTGCACGGTCGCGTGGAACCCCGGCGAGCGGACGTTCGACTGCCCATGCCACGGCTCGCGGTTCTCCGCCGGCGGCGAGGTCGTGAACGGGCCGGCCGCGCGGCCGCTGCCGCCCGCGTAGCGGCTCAGGCCGCGCCGGGCTGGAACACCATCAGGTAGACGATCGCGAGCAGCCCGACCGCGCCGATCAGCGTGATCACGTGCGCACGCGGAGAGGCGAGGATCTGCCCGAGCTCCTCGTCGGAGACCCGGGGGACCCCGGAGGGCCGGACCTCACAGGCCTCCTTCACCCGGCGGAAGTACGGCTTCGCCACCGCGGTCATCAGCGCGATCGTCAGCACGAGCAGGCCGATCGCGACCCAGATCCACCAGTGCGAGAACACCTTGAGCTTCAGTCCGAGCAGGATCCCGGTCAGGACGATCGCCCCGATCGAGACGTACATCGGGATCGCCATCTCGCCCGAGAGGCTGATCAGGTCGACGATCTTGCGCCGGTCCCGTTCGCCGCGGATCCGATAGAGCACGACCATCGAGGTTCCGTGCGTCCCGAGCAGCGCGAACGCCGACAGGATGTGCAGCAGCAACATCCACTGGTAGTACATGGCGGGACAGGATACGCCCGCCGGAGCTCAGAACGGGTCGTAGCCGGCGCGGACCAGCATCGCCCGGGCCTCGCGCTCCTCGACCCCACGGTCGACGAGCTCCCGGTACAGGCGGATCGCGCCGAGCTGGCGACCGCAGCGCGGGCAGAAGCGGTACCCCGCATCGAACGGCGTCTGGCACCACGGGCACGAGGTGATCTCGATCGCGCGGTCGGGCTCGAGCCCGGCGTCGGCCATGGCGTCGATGTAGCCCTTGCCGTAGTCCCACTGGATGTACTCGTCCTCGTGGATGTTCCACGCCGGCTCGTGCATCCGCGGCTCGCCGGTATCGAGCATGTGCTCGAGGTTCTCCCGCAGGAGGTCCCACTCGTAGAAGTGGTTCTCGCCGCAGTCCTGGCACGCGATCACCACGCCCTTGACGCCCTGCGGCGCGAACGCGTCGAACATCCGCGCCAGATCCCGGAGATCGGCGGCGATGTCGCGGCGTTCCTGCTCCGAGAGCTGACCGGAGCCGTCGTCCTGCGGCAACTCGTTCATCCCTGGTCCTCTTCGTCGTCCACGAACCGCAGGGCCTTGAACCCTTCCGCGTAGGTGCATCCGAGGCCGCTCAGCGCGGCGAGCTCCTCCGCGCGCTTGCGCACCCACGGCTCGGCCTCGGCCGTGCCCTGCGAGACGTGGGCGGCGAGGGCCGCCAGCTTCGTCTCGATCGTGTCGGTGATGTCGACGAAGGCGTCCGGACCGTCCGAGGCCAGCCACAGCTCCGGCACCTCGAACGGCTCGAGGCCCTCCTCGAGGAGTTCGGGGAACATCGGCCGGGTCGGTGCGTCGGGCATCACGACCGTGAGCGCCAGCAGGCCGGCCTGCTTGTGGTCCCAGTGGTTCACGTAGTTGCCGGTCCACAGCCGGGAGGGATCGGGGGCGACGATCACCTCGGGCCGCAGGCGCCGTACCTCCCGGCAGACCTTCCGGCGCGTGTCGAGGTTCACCTCGAGCGTGCCGTCGACCTCGCCGAGCATCGTGACGCTCGCGACACCCAGGATCGCCGCCGCGTCGCGCTGCTCACGCTCCCGGATCGGCCGGAGCTCCTCGCGGGTGACGCCCGGGTCGTTGGATCCGGCCGAGCCGTCGGTCACCACGACGTAGTGCACCTCGCACCCCTCGCGTGCCCAGCGCGCAACGGTTCCGCCGCACATGAACTCCGCGTCGTCGGGGTGCGCGAACAGCACGAGCGCGCTCCCGAAGGTCCGATCCACGCCCCGAGCCTAGCCCAGGACGGTGGCCCCGACCCCGTGTCTCCGGTATCGTTCCTGCCGAGGGTTCCGCATCGCGAGTATCGAACATCGAGCTTCGAGCAGTTCCCTCACGGCGCCGGAGGCGCCGGAGGCCGGCGGACATGCACCCGCACCACGTCCGTACGGGCCGAGGAAGGAGGGAACGCTGGTGGCGAACGGAACCGTGAAGTGGTTCAGCCCGGAGAAGGGGTTCGGCTTCATCCTCCAGGAGGGTGGTCCCGACGTCTTCGTTCACTTCTCCGCGATCCAGGGTGAGGGGTACCGCAACCTGGAGGAGGGGCAGGCCGTGGAGTTCGATGTGGTCGAGGGCCAGAAGGGCCCGCAGGCCGCGAACGTCCGCATCGTCTGAGCCGCGAGCACATCACGATCTGACGGGGGGCCCGCCAACGGCGGGCCCCCCGTCACGTCTGAGGGACGCCCGGTCTCGTCGATGATGGGGGCATGACCGACCACGCGACGGGCCTCGCGGTGGACGCGAAGGAACTCGGCAAGACCTTCGCGACCGTCCGCGCGCTGGATGGGTTCACGCTCGGCATCCGAACCGGTGAGGTGCTCGGTCTGATCGGGCCCAACGGCGCCGGGAAGTCCACGTTCATCCGGGCCGTCGCGGGTCTCCTCTCGCCCGACCGCGGGACGATCGCGGTCCTCGGTCGATCACCGGGGATGGCCGTGGCCGCTCGGATCGGGTACATGACCCAGTCCGCCGCGCTCTACGACGACCTGTCGGTGCGGGAGAACCTCGCGTTCTTCGGCCGTGTCTACGGGCTCGACCGGTCGACGGTGCACGAGCGCACGGACCGATTGGTGCGCCTGCTCCGGATCACCGCAGACGTCGACCGGCCCGTCCATCAGCTCTCGGGCGGCCAACGACAGCTCGCGAACCTCGCGTGCGCGATGGTGCATGAACCCCAGCTGCTCTTGCTCGACGAGCCCACGGTCGGCATCGATCCCGAGCTGCGACACCGCCTCTGGAGGGAGTTCGCGCACCTTCAGGGAACCGGCACGACGGTCCTCGTGACCACGCACGTGATGGAGGAGGCCGACCGTTGCGACCGGGTCGCGTTCGTGGCCGACGGGCGCGTGCTGGACGTCGGGACGGCTCGCGAGCTGCGCGAGCGAGCCGGCGCGAGCACGGTCGAGGAGGCGTTCCTCGCGTTGCGGAGGGCGGCGGGCTCGTGAACGGCCGACGGATCGGGGCGCTCACGCTGCGGATCGTTCGCACGTTCCGTCACGACCGTCGCACGCTGGGGCTGATCGTGATCGTCCCGCTGATCGTGATGGCGTTGATCGGGTACCTGGTCGGTGACTCGGGCAAGCAGGCGCTGCGGATCGGGGTCGTGGTGCCCGCGATCACGCCGGGCGGAGCGGCGGCCCCCGTCCTCGCGTTCCAGGATCGGCTCGCCCACCGACCCGGGATCGAGGTCGAGGACGTGCCGTCCGAGGCCGCCGGGAGGGCCGGCGTGCGAGCGGGCTCGCTCGACGGGCTGGTGCTCGCGCAGGCGACGGGCGTCGGACCGACCGCGTCGCTCGGTCCGATCACGGTCGTGACGCCCGGCCTCGACGTCCAGGTCGAGACGCCGATCGCGTTCGCCGCCGCGTCGGCGGCGGCCGAGGTCCGTGGCGTGTCGCTGACGCCCGGGGACCTCCCCGGCATCGCGGTCGAGCGCGTCTCGCTGCCATCGAACGTCCGGCCCTCGACGATCAGCTACGCGGCACCGGCGATGATCACCGTCTTCGGCTTCCTCTTCACCTTCATGATCACGAGCGTCTCGTTCCTGCGGGAGCGATCCTCCGGCACGCTGGAGCGGCTCCTCGCATCGCCGATCCGCGCTCGCGAGATCCTCACGGGCTACATGCTGGGATTCGTCCCCTTCGCCTCGATCCAGGCGTTGATCGTGCTCGGCTACGCGACGCTCGTCCTGCATGCGCAGGTCGCGGGTCCGATCTGGCTCGTGTTCGCCGTGTTGATCCTCCTGGTCCTCGGAACCGTGAACCTCGGGATCGCGCTGTCCTTCGAGGCGCGCACCGAGCTCCAGGTGATCCAATTCATCCCCCTCGTGCTGCTCCCGCAGGTGTTCCTCTGCGGGTTGTTCTGGCCGATCCGAACGCTCTGGCCGCCGCTGCAGTGGATCTCGAAGCTCCTGCCGATGACCTACGCGGTGCGGGCGCTCCGCGAGGTGATGCTGGCCGGGGCGGGCCTCCTCGCGATCGCGTCCGACCTGATCGCGCTCGCGGTGTTCGCCCTCGCGATGATCGCGGTCGGAACGACCGTGTTGCGACGCCTCCGTGTCTAGTCGGGACCGACCTCGCCCTCGAGGAGCTCCGCCAGCTCCGCGATCTGCGCGGTGACCGACACCGGCGCGGGACCGCCGGGTCCACCGCGTGCCCGGACGGATCGGTCCGGATCGAGGAGCCCAGCCCCACCGGCGAGTCCGTAGGCCTCCCATTCCGGATCGGTGAGGTCCCCGAGCGCGCGGCCCTCCTCCCCCAGGCGCCGCACCAGCTCCCCCGTCCGACGATGGGCCTCGCGGAACGGCACGCCGGTGCGCACGAGCTCCTCCGCCAGATCGGTCGCGTACAGGCCGTCGTCTCGGCACGCTGCGCGCATCCGCTCCTCGTCGAACCGCAGCGTCCGCACGGCGCCGGCGAGCGCGGGGAGCACGAGCTCGAGCGTGTCGGCGGCATCGAACACCGGCTCCTTGTCCTCCTGCAGGTCCCGCGCGTAGCCGAGCGGCAGCCCCTGCAGCACGGCGGTGAGGGCCGCCAGGTCCCCGGCGATGCGGGCCGCCTTCGCCCGCGCGAGCTCGAGGGTGTCCGGGTTGCGCTTGTGCGGCATCATGCTCGAGCCCGTCGCGAACGCCTCGTCCAGCTCGGCCCAGCCGAGCGCCGGGTCGGTCCAGCGCGCGAGGTCGGCCGCGAGCCGCGACGCGTGCGTCCCCATGATCGCGGCGACCGCGAGGAACTCCTGCACGACGTCGCGGTCGCTCACGGCGTCGAGCGAGTTCGCGAACGCCGCCGCGAAGCCGAGCCGCTCGGCGGTCGCGGCCGCATCCAACCCGAGCGTCGAGGTCGCGAGCGCGCCGGCGCCGAGGGGGCTCACCGAGGATCGCGCCGCCCACTGCCACAGACGCTGACGGTCGCGCGCCAGCGCCCAGGCGTGCGCGCAGAGGTGGTGCCCGAGGGTCACGGGCTGCGCGGCGCGCAGGTGGGTCATGCCCGGCATCACCGTCTCGGCGTGCTCGCGGGCGCGATCCACCACGGCGCGGGCCAGGTCCGCGCACGCGGCGTTCACCCGCTCCCCCGCGTCGCGCATCCACAAGCGCAGATCCGTGATCGCGAGGTCGTTGCGGGAGCGGCCGGCGTGCAGGCGCGCGCCCAGGTCGCCGAGTCGATCGGTCACGCCGCGTTCGATCGCGGAATGCACGTCCTCGTCATCCGGATCGAACACGAAGCGCCCCGCGGTGATCTCGGCGCCGACCTCTCCGAGCGCGGCGATCAGGCGATCGGCGTCGTCCGCCGACAGGAGCCCGGCGTCGCGCAGCGCGAGCGCGTGCGCGGCCGAGGCCGCCACGTCCTGCGGCGCGAGCCGCCGGTCGAACGCGATCGAGCTCCCGAGGGCGTGGGCCTCGGGAGCCGGCGATGCCGAGAACCTGCCGCCCCAGAGCGCGCCGGAGCCGCTCACCGGCTCATCCGTCCGCCGGCGCCGCCTGCTTCGCGGCCCAGACGGCCAGCGGCAGCCCCGTCAGGCGCAGGTAGCCCCGCGCGTCCGACTGGTCGAAGGCGTCGCCCGACCCGTACGTCGCGAGGGACAGGTCGTAGAGCGACGCGGCCGAACGGCGGCCCACCACGGTGCACGATCCCGGCTCGAGCCGCAGCCGGACCTCGCCGGTGACGCTCGTCTGCGTGGCCTCGACGTACGCGTCGATCGCCCGTCGCAGCGGCCCGAACCACTGCCCGTCGTACACGAGATCGGCCCACCGCGCCTCCATCGCCGGCTTGTGGTGCGCGACCTCGCGCTCGAGCGTCAGATCCTCGAGCGCGCGGTGCGCGGCGATGATCGCCAGGGCTCCCGGCACCTCGTAGAGCTCACGGCTCTTGATGCCGACCCGGCGGTTCTCGATCATGTCGACCCGCCCGAAGCCGTACGCGCCGGCGCGCACGTCCAACGTCCGCACGATCGTCGGGAGGCCGGCGCCCTCTCCGTCGATCGAGACCGGCAGGCCCCGTTCGAAGCCGAGGACGAGCTCGTCGGGCTCGTGCGGCCGATCCGCCGGCGACGCGGTCCGCTCGAAGGCGTCCTCGGCCGGCGCGACCCACGGGTCCTCGAGCGGCCCGCACTCCACGGTGCGGCCCCAGAGGTTCTGGTCGACCGAGTAGGTCGTGGCGACGGCCGGGATCTCGATCCCCCACTCGGCGGCCAGCGCCAGCGCCTTCTCGCGCGCGATCCCGGCGTCGCGGATCGGCGCGATCACGTGCAGGTCCGGCGCGAGCACCGCGAACGACAGCTCGAAGCGGACCTGATCGTTCCCCTTGCCGGTGCATCCGTGCGCGAGCGTGTCGGCGCCGACCTCGCGCGCCACACGCACGATCTCCTCCGCGATGCACGGCCGAGCGAGCGCCGAGACCATCGGATACGTCCCCTCATACAGGCCGTTCGCGGCGATCGCCCGTGTCAGGAAGTCCGACGCGAACCGGTCCACGGCGTCGACCACCCGGACCTCGGCGGCGCCGGCGCGACGCCCGCGCTCGGCGATCGCGGCGAAGTCCTCCCGCTGACCGACGTCCACGACGATCGCGTGGACGTCGTAGCCCTGCTCGCTGAGCCACCGGATCGTGACCGATGTATCGAGCCCGCCGCTGTAGGCGAGCACCGCCCTCCCGCTCATCGCACGCCGCCTTCCCGTATCTGCGCGAGCGCGGTCTCCAACGCCGCGGCCCGCACGCCTTCGTTGCCCAGGATCAAGATCGTGTCGTCGCCAGCGATCGTGCCGGCGACCTCCGGGAGGCCCGCCCGGTCCAGGCCCTCCGCGAGGGCCGCCGCCGCGCCGGGCGGGGTGCGGACCAGGAGGCCGGCGTCCGTCCGCGTGAAGGTGAGCGCGAACTCCGCGAGCAGCCGCTGCAAAGGACCGACCGGCGCCCGGCCGTTCGCGCCGCCGGGCTGGACGTAGCGGATCCCCTCGGGCGCGTGGACCCGCGCCAGCCCGAGTTCCTCGATGTCGCGGCTGATCGTCGACTGCGTCGCCTCGATCCCCCGCGCGGCGAGCCGGTCCCGGATCTCCCCCTGGCTCCCGAGCCGCTCGTGGTCGACGAGGTCCAGGATCGCCTGCTGCCGCCGGGCCTTCACCGCGCCGTTGCCCGCGCTCACGCCGCGGCTCCCGCGAGGGCTCCGGCCATCGCCTTCGCGGCCACGTCGACGTCGTCGGCCGCGATCGTGAACGGCGGGGTGAAGCGCACGGTGGCCGGGCCGGCGGTCGAGGCGAGCACGCCGCGATCGCGCAGCCCTTCCACGACGGCGGCGGCCTCCACGCCGGGGGCGGTCTCGAACCCGAGCAGCAATCCGCGGCCCCGGGCTTCCGCCAACGTGCCCGCCGGCGCCAAGCGCTCCACCTCGCGCCGGAGCAGCGCCCCCATCGTGCGGACCGC
>DATHCP010000113.1:0-2397 GCA_035490535.1 Actinomycetota bacterium | reverse complement strand
CACGAGCATCCCGCCGAGCGGGACGTCGCCCCGTGCCGCCGAGGTTCCCACCAGGATCGCCTCGCCCGTGAAGCCGGCGATCAGCCCCACGACGACCCGCCAGCCGAGCGGCGCGCTCTTGAGCAGCACCCGGTCGAACAGCGCGAGCCATAGCGGGACGAGCGCGATCAGCAGCGACACGATCCCGGTCGGTGTGCCCAGGTATTCCGACCACGCGACCCCGGCGTTCCCGCCGAAGAGCAGGAACGCGCCGACCACGGCCGCTCCCCGCCACTGGGTTGCGACCGGGCGCTCGCCGGTGCGCAGGCGCGCGAACGCGTACAACGCGGCCCCGGCGATCAGGAACCGGGTGCCCGCCCCGATCAGCGGAGGGATCGAGCGGTTCGCCTCGCGGATCCCGAGGTAGGTGGTGCCCCACACGAAGTACAGGGCGCCGAGGGCGGTCCACGTCTTCGCGGCGCTCGGATGTGGGCCGCCGGGCAACGACATGCGCCACAGGATACGGACCCCGGCGGACGCGTCCGGGGGGTCGGCTAGGCTAGGCCGCGATGGCCGGCTGGGAGACCGTGATCGGGCTCGAGTGCCACGTCGAGCTCGACACCCGCACGAAGATGTTCTGCCCCTGCCGCACGGGCTTCGGCGCCGAGCCCAACTCGAACACCTGCGCGGTGTGCCTCGGCCAGCCGGGATCGCTGCCGGTGCCGAACGCCGAGGCGATCCGGCGGATCGTGAAGATCGGCTTGGCCCTCGACTGCGGGATCGCCCCGCGCTCGCTGTTCCACCGGAAGAACTACTTCTATCCGGACATGCCGAAGAACTACCAGATCAGCCAGTACGACCTCCCGATCTGCGTCGGCGGCCACCTCGACGTCGAGCAGGCCGACGGCTCGATGAAGCGCGTGGGCATCACCCGTGTCCACATGGAGGAGGACACGGGCAAGACGACCCACGGGAGCGCCTCGGGCCGGATCCACGACGCCAGCCACGCGCTGATCGACTTCAACCGTGCCGGCGTCCCGCTCGTCGAGTGCGTGAGCGAACCCGACCTCCGCTCACCGGCCGAGGCGGCCGCGTACCTGCGCGAGCTTCGCGCCACCCTCGAGGCCCTCGACGTCTCCGACGTGAAGATGGAGGAGGGGTCGCTGCGCTGCGACGGCAACATCTCGGTCCGCCTGGCCGGCGAGGAAGGGTTCGGCACGAAGGTCGAGATCAAGAACATGAACTCGATCCGCTCGCTGGAGCGGGCGCTGACGTTCGAGGCGGAGCGCCAGATCGCGGCGCTCGAGGCCGGCGAGGCCCTGGTCCAGGAGACGCGGCACTGGGACGAGGATGCGGGCGTGACGACGTCGATGCGCTCGAAGGAGGAGGCGTTCGACTACCGGTACTTCCCGGAGCCCGACATCCCCGGGATCGAGCCGAGCGACGCCTGGGTCGGGGAGATCCGTGCCTCGCTGCCCGAGCTGCCACGCGCGCGGCGCGCGCGCTACGAGGGCCTCGGCCTGAGGCCGGAGACCGTGCGCGTCCTGGTGGCCGACCCCGGCGCGACGCGGCTGTTCGAGGGCGCCACGGCGCTGGGCGCCGATCCCACCGCCGCGGCGAACTGGATCACGCAGGACGTCGCGGCGCTGCGCAACGCCGCCGGCGACGACGGCGAGCTGACCCCGGCCCACGTCGCCGACGTGGTGGCGCTGCGCGCCGACGGCACGCTCTCCGGCGCCGGCGCGAAACAGGCGCTCGAGGCGGCGTTCGACACCGGCGAGCCGGTCGCCGCGATCGTCGAGGCGCGTGGCCTGCGACAGGTGGCCGACGCCGGCGCGCTCGGCGGGCTCGCCGATGAGGTCCTGGCCGAGCATCCCGACGTCGTCGAGAAGTTCCGCGGGGGCAAGGAGGGCGTGCTGGGGTTCCTCGTCGGCCAGCTGCTGCAGAAGGCGGGCGGCTCGGCCGATCCGAAGCTCGCGCAGGAGCTCCTGCGCGAACGCCTCCGGGGGTAACGCCTCCCGGTGGGGAGCGCCCCGCACCCGCCGGAGCGGATCCCGGCGTGGCGGCTCGTCGTGCTGGGCGTGGTCCGAGCGTTCCAGGGTCTCGTGACGCATCCGCTCACGCGGATGTGGACCTCCCCCGATCCGATCGACGCGTACGCCTTGAACCACCTCACGAGCGTCGCCGGTGACGCGCTGCTCGCGATCGCCCTGGCCGACTCGGTGTTCTTCCACGTGCCGGTCTCGGAGTCGCGGGTGCGGGTGGCGCTGTTCCTGGGCCTGACGATGCTGCCGCTCGCCCTGGCCGGGCCGCTGATCGTGCCGATCCTCGACCGCGCCGGACCCCGCCGATCCGTGACCTTCGCGGCCGCGCTCGGACGATCGCTCCTCGCGATCGTGCTCGCGCCCCGCCTCAGCA
>DATHCP010000112.1:0-27675 GCA_035490535.1 Actinomycetota bacterium | reverse complement strand
GTTCCGCCGCCGCCGCCGGTTCCGCCGCCACCACCGGTTCCGCCGCCGCCACCACCGGTTCCGCCGCCACCACCGGTTCCTCCACTCCCGCCGCCGCTGCCGCTGCCGCCGGATCCGCCCGTTCCTCCACCGGAGGGTGTTCCGCCGGTGCTGCCGTTCGTGCTTCCGCCGGGCGCGCCGTTCGAGGTGCCGGGCGAGCCGCCGCCGGCGTTATTGCCCTTTCCCGGGTGGTTGTTGTGGGCGTGATGTCCTCCACCGGACGTTCCGCCACCGCCACCACCTCCGGAGGGGGGCTTGCTGGTCGGCGCGGACGTCGGTGTCGGGGTGTGGATCTGGTCCGAGGCGAGGCTCCCGTGGATGCCGCGGTTCCCACCGAACGCCAAGGCCAGGACCACCGCGGCCGCGACGGCGGCGCCGGCGAGAGCCAACGAGCCGAGGCGCTTGTTCCACGTCAGGGCGGTGACGCCGGCGGCCGCCGCGTCTCCGCCGGTGGTGCCAGCCGTGGCGTCGCCGGCGGCGGCCGCCGCTCCACCCGCAGCCGCCGCCCCACCCGCTCCGGTGCCGGCAACGGCAGCCGCTGATGCGGGCAGCATCACGACCGCTGCCGCGGCTGCTGCCGCGCCCTCCTCGGGGATCGGGGGGACGGCTGCGTGGGGAGGGCCGCCGGTTGCCGCGGGGTGCAGGCGCTGGCCGCGTCGCTGCAGTTCGGAAACGCTCGGGGGATGGCGGGGCACGCCGCGGCGCTGCAAGGTCTCTCGAAGGGCGGCGGGGTCGCCGCGGACCTGGTCGACCCACGGCGGGCGCTCCATCGCGGCAAGGGCTGCGGCGCTGATGCCGGCAACGCGGCCCACGGCCGGGCCGAGGCCGTGGAGGACCTCGCCGGGTTCCACGCGGGCGTCGCCGCCGATCGGGACGACCGCCGAGGGCCACACCAACACCACCTTGGCCGCGGGGGCGACCTCGTGGGTCATCTGAACGGCCGTGGCCCCGATGCCGTCATCGAGCACGACGACGTCGGGTCTGCGCACGGCGAGCACGCGCGCGAGCTCCGCGGCGGTCGCAGCCTCGCCGACCACCTCGAAGCCCTCGCCCTCGAGGACGAACCGCAGGAGTCCCTTGCGCGGGGACTCCCCCTCGCCCACGACGATGCGGAGCCGCTCGATCGATATCCCCCTTCAGCAGCCTTCCGGCCGCGTCCCCCGGGCCCCGGTTCGCTCGTAGCGTACCTTGGCACCTCCGGCCGAGCCACGTGCGGAAGTCGGCCCGGAATGGCCCGATGAGCCCACAATCGTAGGCCGGATAGACTCGCGCCCAGATGGGCGAGGTCACGCTTGCGTGGACGGGTGACCGCCTCCAGTTCGTGGGACAGACGGGATACGGGGACGCGATCCTCGTCGGCGGCAACATCGAGGGTCCCGGCGCGAAGCCCTCGGATCTGCTTCCCCTGTCCCTCGCGGCGTGCACCGCATACGACGTGGTGGAGATCCTGCGCAAGCAGCGCCAGGGGCTCCGTGAGCTCCGGGTCGTGATCAGCTTCGAGCAGGACCCCGACCCGCCCTGGACCTTCCGGTCGATCCATCTGCGGTTCGTCCTGATCGGTTCGGTGCAGGAGCACAAGGCCCGGCGCGCCGTCGAGCTGGCGGAGTCGAAGCATTGCTCGGTCGCGGCGACGCTCCGGCCGGTGGTGCGGCTGACCCACGACGTCGAGCTGCACGACGCCTCCTGAGCGGTCCTCCGCTGCCGCAGTGGGACACTGACCGGGATGGATCCGGTCGCCTTCCGAGCGCTGCTTGCCGCCGGACCGGTGCTGGCCGACGGCGGGATGGGTACGTCCCTGATCGAACGCGGCATGCCCGTGGACGCGTGCATGGAGGAGGCGAACGTCCGCGAGCCAGGGCGGGTGGCGGCGATCCACACCGCGTTCGTCGGCGCCGGCGCCCGGCTCGTGCTGACGAACACGTTCGGAGCGAACCGCTACCGCCTGGAGCGGCACGGGCTCGCGGGTCGCGTCGCCGCCCTCTGCATGGCGGCGGTGCCGCTGGCCCGCGACGCGGGGGCCGAGGTCGTGGCCGGCTCGATCGGCCCGCTCGGCGTGCGGTTGCAGCCCTACGGTCGCGTGCGACCCGAGGACGCGTTCGACGCGTACCGTGAGCAGGCCGCCGCCCTCGCCGCGGCAGGCGTGGACGTGCTCTTGATCGAGACGCAGACCGACGTCCGCGAACTGGAACGCGCGGTGCTGGCCGCACGGGACGCCGCGCCGGAGCTCGCCGTGATCGCCAGCTCGACGTTCACGCGGGACGACCGGACGTTGCTCGGATCCGCGCCCGAGGAGGTCGCGGCCACGGCCGCCGGCCTCGGCGTGGACGCGATCGGCGTGAACTGCGGCGAGGGGCCCGCTCAAGTGCTCCGCGTGGTCCGCGCGATGCGTCCGTTCGCACGCGCCGCCGGCGTTCCGATCCTGGCGCGGCCGAACGCGGGCGGCCCGGCCGAGGTTGGCGGGCGGCTCCTGTATCCGGCGACGCCCGAGTACGTCGGCAGGATCGCCCGCGCGATGCTCGAGGAGGGGGTCGCGGTGCTCGGCGGGTGCTGCGGCACCGGACCGGCGCACACGGCCGCGATCGGCGGCGCGATCGCCGCCGCGTCGACGGGTGCGACGGTCGTCCACGCCGAACCGGTCCTGGAGTCCGAACGCCCGGTGGAGCTCCCGCGCGAGCCGGCCGCGCCGCCCACCGAGCTCCAGGCACGGATCCAGCGTGGCGCGTTCGTGGTCACGGTCGAGATGGAGCCGCCACGTTCGTTCAACGCCGCCGAGCTCGTGGCGGCCGCGCAGACGCTCGCCGACGCCGGCGCCGACGCGATCGACGTGGCCGACTCGCCGATGGCCAAGATGCGGATGAGCGCCTGGGCCGCGTGCCGGCTGGTCCAGGAACACGTGGGCGTCGACACCGTGCTGCACTTCCCGACCCGCGGCCGGAACCTGCTCCGGCTCCAGGGAGACCTGCTGGGGGCGCACGCTCTGGGGATCCGCAACCTGTTCGTGTGCCTGGGTGACCCGGTCACGATCGGGGACTACCCGCACGGCGGGGACAACGTGGACGTCACGGCGACCGGCCTTCTGGCGCTGATCACCGAGGCGTTCAATACCGGGGTCGACCGGGCCGGGACCTCGATCGGCGCGCCGACGTCGTTCTTCGCCGGGGCGGCGGTGGCGCCGGGCGCGCCGGACCTGGAGCGCGAAGCGCGCCTGCTCAAGCGCAAGGTGGACGCGGGCGCCCGGTTCCTGCTGACCCAGCCGTTCTACGCGGTGGGACCGCTGGTCGCCTTGCGGGAGACGTACGAGAAGGTCGCGAGGTCGCCGCTCGACGTCCCATTGATCGCCGGCGTGCTCCCCCTCGTGTCGGCGCGGCACGCCGACTTCCTGCACAACGAGGTCCCGGGCATCGAGATCCCGGAAGACGCCCGGGACCGGCTCCACCGGGCGCCCGACGATCCGGAGGCGGCCTGGCGCGAGGGGTTCGCGATGGCGGTCGACCTGATCGCGTCGCTGCGGCGCGAGGGCGTCGCCGGGATCTACGTGATGCCCCAGTTCGGCCGCTACGACAGGGCCGCCGAGGTCGTCGAGGCGGCCCGCGCGATCTGAGTGCGGGGTCACCACCCCGTCATCCCACGGGCTACGATGGTGCGCCGGGCGCATCCGCCCGAACCGACACCACCGGAAGCCGTGTCCGAGACCGCCGAACAGAGCCACGCCACGCTGCCGCCCGTCCTGGATGCGCTGTTCGGGCGCATCACCGCCGACGAGGCCGTCGAACGCCGCGACGCGGTCCTCGCGTTCGCTCGTGCGTTCCTGCGGCGCATCTCCGACGACGACCTCGAGGAGCTCGGCACCGACCATTGGCTGGCGGTGACGCGCTCGGCCTTCGCGTTCACCGACTCCCGCGGGAACCACCCCTCGGCGGTCCGCGTGTTCGTGCCGACCCTCGACCGCGACGGCTACACCTGCCCGGGCACGATCCTCGAGACGAACACGGACGACTCGCCGTTCCTGGTCGACTCGGTGAGCGAGGAGCTCGCCGCCCGGGAGCTCCGGGTCCGGAGCCTGCTCCACCCGGTCGTCGGGACGGCGCGCGACGAGGATGGCCGCCTCGAACGCGTGATGTCGGGCCGCGACGCGTCCCACCGGGAGTCGGTCCTGCACATCGAGATCGAGCGGCACCTGACGGACGCGGAGCGCGACGACCTCGAGGCCAAGGTCCGCGACATCCTGCACGACGTCCGGCTGGTCGTGCGCGACTTCGAGCCGATGCAGGACCGCGTCACCCACATGATGGAGCTCGCGCGCCACGCGGCGGTCCGCTACTCGCCGCAGGAGGTGGGCGAGACGGTCGACTTCCTCGATTGGCTCCTGCAACTGAACTTCGTGCTGCTCGGCTACCGGGAGTACGACCTGCTCGACACGCCGGAGGGCCGGGCGATCAGGGCGACCCCCGCCTCGGGTCTCGGCATCTTGTCCGACATCGGCCGCAGCACGTTCGCCGAGCCCACCTTGTTGTCGACGTTGCCGGAGCACATCCGGAGCCGGATCGAGGACGGTGACCTCCTCGTCAACGCGAAGACGTCGGCCTACTCGACCGTGCACCGGCGAGCCCCGATGGACTACATCGGCGTGCGGAAGGTCGGCCCCGACGGCTCGATCGTCGGCGAGGCACGGCTGCTCGGCCTGTTCACCTCCAAGGCGTACATGGAGCCGGCGGCGAAGACGCCCCTGCTGCACCACAAGCTCGAGCAGATCATCGCGGCCGAGGACCTGATCCCGGGTTCCCACGACTACAAGGAGGTCGTCGAGCTCTTCGAGTCGTTCCCGAAGGACGAGCTGTTCCAGGGGACGGCGGAGGAGCTGCGCGGCCTCGTCGTCGGCCTGCTCCAGCTGGAGGAGAAGGCCGGGATCCGCGTGCTGGTGCGCAAGGACCTGTTGGGTCGCCAGGTGTCGGTGGTCGTGGCGCTGCCGCGCGAACGCTTCAGCGCGGCGCTGCGCAAGCGTCTGCAGGACATGTTCCGCGAACGCTTCCACGGCACCGGCGTGGACTACCACCTGTCCCTCGGCGAGACCGAGTCGGCGAAGATCTTCTTCACGGTCCACGTCGAGCCCGGCGTGCAGATCCCGGAGATCCCGTACGAGGAGCTCGAGGCCGAGGTCGAGCAGCTGGCCCGCTCATGGGACGACGACCTGCTGGACGCCCTGCAGTCGCGCTTCGGCGAGGAGCACGGGGAGGTGCTCGCCCGGACCTACGCGGCGCGCTTCCCCGACTACTACAAGACCGTCGACACGGACTGGGCGCTCGTCGTGGAGGACGTGACGAACCTCGAGGCGCTGACGACCTCGCCCGACGGGTTCGTGGTGGGGATCGGCAACGAGACCTCCGGCGAGCGCCTGACCCGCGTCCGCCTGTACCGGACCGGCGGCAAGGTCGACCTGTCGGCCTTCATGCCGTTGCTCGAGTCGCTCGGTCTACGGGTCGTCGAGGAGGTGCCGGTCCATCTCGAGGGCGAGGGCCGGATCTACATCCACGACTTCGGTGTCCTGGATCCCCGTGGCGTCGTCCTCGATCTCGAGACCGAGGCCGCGATGGTGCGGGAGGCGATCGGCGCGATGTGGCGCGGCGAGGCCGAGGTCGACTCCCTGAACCGCCTCGTGATCTTCTCGGCGCTCACGTGGCGGCAGGTCCAGGTCCTCCGCGCGCTCCGGAAGTACCGGATGCGCGTGTCGACGCGCTTCACCGAGGAGTACCGCAACGACGCGATGGCGGCGAACCCGCAGATCTCCGCCTCCCTCGTGCGGTTGTTCGACACGAAGTTCGATCCCTCGCGCGAGCCCTCCGCGGGGGAGATCGCGCAGCTGAAGCGCGACATCCTCGACGCGCTCCGCGAGGTGGCCTCGCTCGACCAGGATCTGATCCTCCGGTCGCTCCTGGGCACGATCGAGGCGACGGTCCGAACGAACGCGTTCCTGCCGGACCGTTCGTACCTCTCGTTCAAGCTCCGCTCGGCCGACGTGCCGGAGATGCCGAAGCCGTTCCCCTTGTTCGAGATCTTCGTCTACTCGCCGCAGATGGAGGCGATCCATCTGCGTGGAGGCATGGTGGCGCGAGGCGGGATCCGGTGGTCCGATCGCAAGGAGGACTACCGGACCGAGGTGCTCGGTCTGATGAAGGCGCAGCGGGTCAAGAACGCGGTGATCGTGCCGGACGGCTCCAAGGGCGGGTTCATCCTGAAGCGGATGCCCTTCACGCCGGCGGAGCTGAAGCAGGAGGTGGTGAACCAGTACGTGACCTTCATGGAAGGGCTGCTGGACATCACCGACAACCTCGTCGACGGAGCGATCGTGCACCCCGACGGCGTGCGGGTCCTCGACGGTCCCGACGCCTACCTCGTGGTCGCCGCCGACAAGGGGACGGCGACGTTCTCCGATACGGCCAACGCGATCGCCGACCGCTACGGCTTCTGGCTGGGGGACGCGTTCGCGAGCGGCGGTTCGGCCGGCTACGACCACAAGGCGCTCGGCATCACCGCCCGGGGGGCCTGGGAGTCGGTGAAGCGACACTTCCGCGAGCTGGGGGTCGACGTCCATCGTGACGCGTTCACGGCGGTCGGGGTCGGCGACATGTCGGGCGATGTCTTCGGCAACGGGCTGCTCTACACGGACACCGTCCGGTTGCTCGCGGCGTTCGACCACCGCGACGTCTTCCTCGACCCGGATCCGGATCCCGCGCGCTCCTTCGCCGAGCGCAAGCGCCTGTTCGAGGTGCCGGGCTCGTCCTGGAACGACTACGACCGGGCCGTGCTGTCGCCGGGCGGCGCCGTCCATCCCCGTTCGGCCAAGAGCGTGACCCCTTCGCCGGAGGTCCGCGCCTCGCTGGCGATCCCCGACTCGGCGCCGACCGAGATGACGCCGAACGACCTGATCCGCTGGATCCTGAAGGCCGACGTCGATCTGCTGTGGAACGGCGGGATCGGTACCTACGTCAAGTCGGCGCGCGAGACGAGCGCCGACGTCGGCGACCGCGCGAACGACGGCGTTCGGGTCAACGGCGGCGACCTTCGGGCGACCGTGGTCGGCGAGGGTGGCAACCTCGGCTTCACCCAACGCGGCCGGATCGAGTACGCGCGCGGCGGCGGTCGGATCAACACCGACTTCATCGACAACTCCGCCGGCGTGGACACGAGCGACCATGAGGTCAACTGGAAGATCCTGCTGGGTCTCGCGATCGCGCGGGGCGAGCTGACGCTGGAGGGCCGCACCGCCCTGCTCCAGGAGTGCGCGCCCGACGTCGTGCAGCACGTCCTGTACGACAACTACCTGCAGGCGCAGATCCTTTCGCAGGAGGAGGCGGTCTCCGCGCAGCGGATCGAGGTCTACGAGGACCTGATGCAGCAGCTCGAGGCCGACGGCGAGCTGGAGCGCGACGTCGAGTTCCTGCCGAACACCGAGGAGATGGCGGAACGGCGCGCCGGCGGCCAGGGCCTGACCCGTCCGGAGCTGTCGGTCCTGCTCGCGTACGCGAAGCGCTCGGTCTACGCGGCGCTGCTGGCCAGCGAGCTCCCGGACAGCACGTACCTGGCTTCGGATCTGACGCGGTACTTCCCACCTCGGATCGTCGAGCGGTTCGGGCACGTGCTGTCCGAGCATCCGCTGCGGCGGGAGATCATCGCCACGATCGCGTCGAACGACATCGTCAACTCCCAGGGCGTGACCTTCGTCTCCCGGATGGTGACCGAGACGGGCGCCCATCCTGCCGACGTGGCCCGCGCCTACCGGATCGCACGCGACGTGACCGGTGCCGAGGAGCGATGGGCCGAGATCGAGAGCCTCGACGGCGTGGTCGACCCCGGCTTGCAGAACGAGCTGATGACCGGCGTCGACTGGCTCGTGGATACGACGTCGCGCTGGTACCTCGTGCAGGGGACCTCGGAGCCGCTGGCGGAGACGATCGCGGCCGCGCGGACGTCGTTCGCGGAGCTGTCGGCGGCGCTGGATCAGATCGGGCCAGGGCCGTGGCGCGAGGAGCACGAGCTCACGACGCAGCGGTTGATCGCCCAGGGCGTGCCGGAGGCGCTGGCGCGCCGGCACGCGTTCCAAGGCGAGCTGGTCCACGCACCCGACATCATCGCGGTCTCCCACGCCACCGGCCGAGCTCCGCTCGAGGTGGCGCGGGCGTTCTTCCTGTTGGGGGACCGGCTGGAGCTCGATTGGCTCGAGGCGCAGCTCGAGGAGCTTCCCGCCAGCACGCGCTGGCAACGGTGGGCGCAGCAGTCGATGGAGGACGACCTCCTCGCGGTCCGGCGGCTCCTGTGCGAGCGCGCGCTGGCCGGCTCCGACGGCCCCGTCGACGCCACCGTCGACGGCTTCCTCGACCGGCGCGCGGAGCCGGTCGGCCGCCTCCAGCGGTTCATGCGGTCGCTCGCCCTCGAAGGGGTGACCGACCTCTCGCAGCTCACGGTCGCGCTGCGACAGATCCGAGCGCTGGCGAGCTGAAGCGCGGTGGGCGCGTCGCCGTCGGCCGCGCGCCGTTCGCAGCTGGAGCCGCTGTCCCGCCGCGGGAAGGCCGCCGCGCTCACCACCGGCGGCTGCCTGGTGATCGCCGGCGTCGCGATGATCGTCTCGGCGTGGGCCGAGCTCACCTGTCCGCTCGGCGGTGAGGAGGGGCGCGCGATCTGTCAGCACATGACCGGCGTCGGCGGCGTCTTCGTGATGCTCGGGATCCTCGCGATCCTCGCCGGAGCGGTCGCGCTGGTCAGCGGGCTCCGTCGGCCGGTCGACGAGGCCGTCGGTCTGTCCGGCTGGACCCGGGCGGAGGGTCTGCTGGTGGCGTTCGCGGGTATCACGATCGCGATGTTGATCCCCACGTACCACTGCCCGGTCGGCTACAAGCTCACGCCCGTGTTCCACGTGTGCACGAGTCCCTCCGCGATCATCAACGATCCGCCGACCTGGCTCGGATGGAAGGTCCTCGTCGCGGTGGTCGGGCTCGCGCTCGCGATCGTCGTGGCCCGGTGGCGGCGGCTCCCGTGGCCGGTGGCGAGCGCAGCGACGGTGCTGCTGTTCGGCGGCGCGGCCGGCTGGCTGATCCAGACGGCGGTCGGGTTCCCCTGAGCTCAGTCCTCGAGGGGCTCCCAGCGCAGCGAGCCGTCGCCGGCCGTCCCGAGCCGGCCGAAGGCATCGGCGAAATGCGTCGGCGCGATCAGCGTTCCGGGATGGTTCAACGCCTCGGCCAGGACCGTCCGGCGCGCGGCCGCCGCGAGCGCCCGGTCGTGATCGGGGCCGCTCGGCACGTCGGGGGACGACAGCTGCATCGGGTGGTTCCACGTGTCGGCCGACAGCAGGGCGCGATCGCCGTCCCCGGCGACGCGGAGGATCTGGTGGCCCGGCGTGTGGCCCGGCACGTGATGCAGCTCGAGCCGGTCGCTCACCCCGTGATCGCCGTCGAGCAGCTCGAGGACGCCGGCCCGTTCGAGTGGCGCGAACAGCACCTCGCGGATCTGCGCGTTGTCGGGGTCCTCGGCCAGCCACTCGGCATCGGCGCGCTGCACCAGGTACCGCGCGCGGGGGAAGGTCGGATCACCGGTCTCCGTGACCACGCCGCCGACGTGGTCGTCGTGCACGTGACTGAGCGCGACCAGGTCGACGTGCTCCGGTGTGGTGTTCACCTCGGCCAGGGCTTCGAGCAGAGCGCCGGGGGATGACGCCCACTCGGCCGCCGGCGCCGTCGCGGGTCCGAGGCCCGTGTCGAACAGGAGCACCCCCGCGGGATGCACGAGCAGCCAGGCGCGCACACGCAGATGCCAGGAGTCGCCGGTCGTCTCGCCCGGGGAGCGCTCGGTCTCGGCCCGCAGCCGCTCCGGCGCGAGGCCGGGGAACGCCTCGTCCATAGGACCGCCGTCGATATCCGCGTCGAGCAGGGCGGTGATCCGGACGACGCCCACCTCCACCGTGACGTGCGGCACGCGCGGACCCTATCACCGGCCGCCGTTCGTCCGGTCGCCGCGTAGCATCGAGCCGTGCGGCGCCCGTTCGTGCTCGTCGCGGCGATCGTCCTGGTCGGATGTTCCTCGGCGACGACCTCCTCGGCCACGACCTCCTCGGCGACCCCGCCGCCGTCGGGACCGCCCGTCCGTCTCGCGATCTCCGCGCCGAAGGGGGCGACGTTCGACGGCTTCTCCACGGGAACCCTGACCGCGCCGGCCGGCAGCCCGATCACGATCGTGTTCCGCAACACCGATCCGGGCGTGCAGCACAACGTGCAGATCTTCCCCGGGGACGTGGCCACCGGGACGCCGGTGTTCGCTCCGGCCGGGAACGCGATGATCACCGGGCCGGCCACGGCACGGTACGTGGTCGGCGCGTTGCCGGCCGGCACGTACACGTTCGACTGTTACGCCCATCCGGCCACGATGGTCGGTACGCTGACCGTCGGATGAGGGGGGTACCCATGCGAGGGAGCTTCCGAACGATCGGACGCCTGACGGCCGCGTGCGTCCTGGCGGTCCTGATGACGGGCTGCATCAAGCTCGATATGAACCTGACGCTCAAGCCGAACGACACGGTCGACGGGACCGTGGTGTTCGCGTTGAACAAGCAGCTGCTGCAGGCGACCGGCAAGTCGTTCGGCGACCTGACGGGCGGCACGTCCGCCGTTCCGAGCGGCGTCCCGGTGCAGACCTCGGACTACGACGACGGCACGTTCCAGGGGAAGCGGTACACGTTCTCCGGTGTTCCGCTCGACCGGTTCAACGGGAACTCCCAGGATGGCTCGCTCACGATCACACATCAGGGCGACACGTTCGTGGTCGACGGGACGCTCGACCTGAGCTCGGCCACCTCGACGCTCCCCGGCGCCGATCAGGCCTTGTCCTCGGCGCAGATCAGCGTGGAGATCACGTTCCCCGGCGCGGTCAGCTCCGCGAGCCCCGGTGGGGTGATCGACGGGAAGACCGTGACCTGGACGCCGAAGCTCGGCCAGAAGACCGAGATCCAGGCGACCGGAAGCGCGATCGCGAGCGGCGGAACGGGTCCATGGCTCTGGATCGCGATCGCGGTGGTCGTCCTGGCCCTCGTGGTTGGCCTGCTGATCGTGGTGTCGCGGCGCAACCGGCCGGCGGCTGCGCCGGTGAGCGACGAGGCGGCCGCTGAGCCCGTGGCCGATGCCGAGACGTCCGCGGCGGCAGGGCCGGCGCCGCCGATGCCGGCGGCCCCCGAGGCCTCGACGGAAGCGGCGGCCGCCTCGACGCCGGAGCCCGAGCCGGATCATCCGGCCGAGACGCTCGCGACGCCGGACGAACCCGAACCGGGATCCGAACCGGAACCTCCTCCGGCGACCGGCTGAGCACCCGTGACCGGCGTCGGACCGGACGGTCCCGTCGTGGTGGTCGGCGGTGGTCTCGTCGGCCTGTCGTGCGCCTGGTTCCTCCGGCGCGCCGGCGCGGAGGTGACGGTCCTGGAGGCGGCGGACCGGGTCGGCGCCGGCGCATCGCGGGGCAACGCGGGCGCGATCTGTCCCTCGGTGGCCGAGCCGCTGCCGGCCCCGGGCATGATCCGCCGAGCGCTCGGCGATCTGCGCCGGCCCGAGGCGGCGCTGTACGTCGCCCCCCGGTACGCCCCGCGGATGACGTCGTTCCTGGCGCGCTTCACCGCTGCGGCGACCGCCGAGGCGTACGCCCGCGGGCTCGCCGCGATGGCCGGGCTCGCCCGGTCGGCGTTCGACGCGTACGACGACCTCGCGGCGGCCGGGATCGGTACGCACGCGCGCCGCGAGGGCTACCTGTTCGCGCACCGGGACGCGGAGGCCGCCGCCGGGGAGCGCGGGCTGGTGCTCCGGATGGCGGAGCTCGGCGTCGGCCGCGGGCCGGGGCCGATCCTCGACGGATCCGAGCTGCGCGAGCGAGAGCCGCTGCTGTCCGACGCGGTCGTCGCGGGGTTCGAGCTGCCGGGCGAACGCTGGATCGATCCCTCGCGCCTCGTCGACGACCTCGAGGCGGGCTTGCGGTCCGCCGGCGTCGGGATCGAGACCGGCGCTCCGGTCCGCGCGATCCACGACCTGGACGACGAGATCGAGCTGGAGACGCCGGCCGGTCGGCGCCACGGCGCGCGGGTGGTGCTCGCCGCGGGCGCGTGGACACGCGAGCTGTGCGCCGGCCTCGGCCTGCGCGTGCCGCTGCTCCCCGGGAAGGGGTACAGCTTCGCGCTGCATCCCGAGCGGCTGCCCGGCCACGCGCTGTTCCTGGAGGACGTGCACGTCGTCGCCTCGCCGATGGACGATCGGCTCCGCGTGGCGGGCACGATGGAGTTCGACGGCACGATGGATCGCTTCGACCGTCGCCGCGTCGAGGCGATCGTCCGTGGCCTGCGGACGGCGCTCACCGGCGTCGATCCGGCCGATCGGACCGAGGAATGGGTCGGCCCACGGCCGATGACGCCGGACGGTCTTCCGTTGATCGGCGCGGTGCCCCGGCATCCGCGGATCGTCGTGGCGAGCGGCCACAACATGTTCGGTCTCACGCTGGCGCCCGTCACCGGGCGTGTGGTCGCGGGCGCGATCGTCGACGGCGATCCCGGCGTCGATCTGGCGCCGTTCGCCACGGATCGGTTCTGAGTTACAGGACGGCCGTCTCCACGACAGGATCCCCCTCGGCGAACCGCGTCGGGCGGAGCGGCCGAAGGTCGAACGCCTCGCAGCGCCCGCGCAGCACGAGCTCGGCGATCGCCCGCCCGGCCGCCGGCGCATGCATCACGCCGTGGCCGCCGAACCCCGCACAGTGGAAGAGCCCGGGGGCCGCGGGGTCCTGGCCGACGATCGCGTGGTGATCCGGCGTCTCGGGATAGAGCCCCGCCCAGCAGCGTCCCGGGTCGATCGGGAGCTCGGCCAGGAACGGGAATCGTTCCGGCACGCGCTCCGCGAGGTCGTCGAGGAAGCGCGGGTCGACGGACGTCTCCCATCCCGGTGGATCCGCCGGGTTCGAATACGCCACGATCCAGCCGCCGGCCGGCTCGCGGCGGACCAGGACGCCGGTGTCCAGATCCACCGTCATCGGCGTCAGCTCGCCGCCGGCCGCATCGTCGAGCACGTGCGCGAGGTTCCGCCGGACCGGCGCGACCGGCAGATCGGAGCCGAACAGCGTCGCGACGTCGGCAGCGTTCGCGCCGGCGGCGTTCACGACCGCGTCGGCCGCGACCTCGCCCCGAGCGTGCGTCACGCGTCCGTCCGCAGCCGCGGTCACCGCCGCGTCGGTCAGGATCTCGGCGCCGGCGGCCAGCGCATCCTCACGCAGCGCCGCCACGACGCCGGCGGGATCCAGGAACCCGTCGATCGCGCAGAACGTGCCGGCCCGGATCCCGTCCGGCCGGACGAAGGGCGCGTGCGCCAGCGCCTCGTCGGGGGAGAGCCACGTGCTCGGCGCGCCGAGGGAGCGTTGCAGCTCGAAGCCCGCCCGCAGTGCGCGTTCGCCGTCCTCGGTTCCGGTGAGCAGCAGGTAGCCGGTCTGGTGCAGGCCGAGGCCGCCGTGCACGCGCTCGAGCTCGACCAGGGCCGGGATCGAGAACAGCGAGAAGCCGATGTTGACCGGGGTCGTGAACTGGGCTCGGAAGCCGCCGTTGGCCCGCGCCGACGAGCCGTGCCCGACGGCGGGTAAGGCCTCCAGCACGGTCACCCGCGCACCGTCGCGCGCGAGCTCGCGGGCGCAGGAAAGGCCGATCACACCGGCCCCGATCACCGCGACGTCGGTCACGTCGGCCCCGTGAGCGCCGCGAACCGTCCGACCGAGACGTTGCCGCCGGACAGGATCACGCCGACGCGTGCGTCCCGCAGCTCGAGCTCGTCGATCGATCGCCGCAGCCCGGCGAGGCCGCACGCGCCGCTCGGCTCGGTCACGAGCTTCGCGGCCTCGAACAGCAACCGCATCGTCGCGCGGACGTCGTCGTCGGGAACCGTCACGATCCGCTCGACGCGCGGTGCGATCACCGCGAACGTGAGCTCCCCGATCGGCGCCTGCTGGCCGTCGCAGATCGTCGGGGCCGTGGGGAGCTCGACGATCGATCCGGCCTCCAACGAACGACGCGCGTCGTCCGCGACCTCGGGTTCGACGCCGACGAGCCGCATCGACGGCGCCTCGGCCTCGGCGACCAGCGCGGCGCCGGCGAGCAGCCCGCCGCCGCCCACGGGCACGACCAGGGCGTCGAGCGCCCCCGCGTCCGCGAGCAGCTCGAGCGTCGCCGTCCCCTGGCCGGCGATCACGTCGGGGTGCTCGTAGGGCGGGATCAACGCGAACCCACGCTCCTCGGCCAGTCCTTCGGCCAGCGTCGTGCGCTCCTCGCGATAGCGGTCGTACAGGACGACCTCCGCGCCGTAGGCGCGGGTGGCCGCGAGCTTCTCCTCGGGGGCGTCGGCCGGCATCAGGATCGCGGCGGGCAGCCCGTGCTCGCGGGCGGCCAGCGCGACGGCCTGCGCGTGGTTGCCGGAGGAGTGCGCGGCGATCCCGCGAACCTCGGGTCCGGAGGCGACCAGGGCGCGGATCGCGTTCGTGGCGCCCCGGATCTTGAAGGCGCCCGCGCGCTGCAGGTTCTCGCACTTCAGGACGACCGAGCAGCCGAGCGCGTCGTCGAGCCGCTCGGAGGACCAGGACGGTGTGCGCCGGACCGCGCCGCCGATCCGCGACGCGGCCGCCCGCACGTCCTCGACGGTCGGCATGCGGCTCACGGCCGCACGCTACCGGAACCGACTCAGGCGGGGTCGGGCGGCGGCGCGATCGTCGGTCGCGCCCCCTTGCGGCGGAGCAGGCGCCCCGCCCGCGCCCGGAACGACGCGGCCTCGGCGGGCCGTGCACCGAGGTCGAGGACCTCGGCGAGCGCCAGGAGTGCGTCCGCCCGCAGGACGATCGAGTCGGTCTGTTCGGCCTGCGAGACGGCAAGCCGCGCGAGGAGGTCGGCCTCCGCGTGGCGGCCGTCGTGCGCGAGGGCTCGTGCGCGGGCCGTGCGCCAGCCGACGCCGGTGGCCACGTCGGTCGCCGGCGCCCGTTCGGCGGCCTCGTCCGCGAGGGCGATCGTCCCTTCGACCGCGTCGGGATCGCTCGCGGCGAGCAGGTTCGCGCGCATCGCGTCGATCGCGGCGGCACGTGGATCGCTCCGGGTCACCTCGGCCGCGCGCTCGAGGGCGCTGAGCGCCTCGTCGGCACGCCCCCCGAGCCAGGCGACGATCGCCGCCCGGTGCAGCGCGAGCGCGAGATCTTCCCGCGCGTCCAGCTCGTCGAGCGTCGCGACCGCGGCCGCGGCGATCGGCCGGGCCTCCTCGTCGCGTCCGGCCCGGGCGAGCAGCACGGCCAGGGCGCTCCGCAGGTCCTGTTGGGTCGTTCGCGTGCCGTCGCCGTCGAGCTGGATCGCCTCGCAGCGCGCGATCGCGTCGGTGACCGGCAGCGGGCCCTCCAGGAGCGCCGCGGCCGCGCCGCGCAGCGCCACCTCGCGCTCTGCCGGGCGGCCGGCGGCCGCCGCGTGCTCGGCGGCGGCACACAGGTCCTCGACCTCGGCCGCGGCGTGTCCTCGGGCACGGTGCACCAGGGCGCGGAGGGAGGCGGCCCGCGCCATGCCCCACGGGTCGCCGAGGTCCGTGAACCGCGTGGACGCCTCGTCGGCGATCGCCCGCGCGGTGTCGATCTCCTCGCCGTCGGCGGCGCGGAGCGTCGCGCGCAGGACGCGCAGGCGCCACGTGACCGCGTCGTCGCCGTTCGTGGCGGCCAGCGCATCGGCGATCGCCGCCTCCGCCTCCCGGCGCAGGCCGGCGTCGGCCAGGTGCGAGGCTGCCAGGAACACCAGCTCGTCGCGGCGGGGATCGCCGGGCACCAGCGCGCCGACCGCCCGGCGCTCCAGGGCCGCCGCACCGGCGGTATCGCCGACCTCTGCCGCCCGCGCGGCCTCGCCGAGCAGCTCCTCCACCGAGGGCCCCGGTTCCATCGACGCCGTCTCGTGGATGTCCTCGGGGACGGGCTCGGCCTCCGGCTCGGGAGCCGCCGCGATCTCCTCGACGACCTCTGTCCGCATCTGGACGGTCCCTTCGGCGCCCTCCGGCGTGCTCACCGCGGTGACGACCACGAACACCGGCAGGTCTCGCACCGATCGCGCGACCCCGGCGAGGAAGGTCGTGAACCCGGCCGCGATGCGGTCGACGTCGTCGACGCAGATCGTCACGGGTTGCGAGAACGCCGCCGCCAGCAGGCGCCGGAACGCCCACGCCGTCTCGTCGGCGGCAGCCTCGCCGCCCTCGAGCCCCAGCACGTGCGCCAGGCGTCGGATGACCCGGTCGCGGTCGGGCGAGCCGGCCAGGATCCGCTCGAGCGCCTCGCGGGCATCGTCGGGGCCCGCGTCCTGCTCGGCGAGGATCGCGCGGACCAGCGCCTCCAGGGGCCACGGTTCCCGGGCGCCCGCGCCGGCGCGGAGCACCATGGCAGGACCGTCGGAGCCGGCCGCGAACGCGGTCAGGGCCGCGGTCTTGCCGGTGCCGGGATCGCCGATGAGCGCGACGACGTTCGCTCGGCGTCGGAAGTCGTTGATGTCGCGGAGCACGTCCTGGAGTTCCATGACCCCAAGCTCATGCACGGGCTGAACTTCATGGACTTCCTCTCCTTCACGCTTTCCTCGTCCTTCCAGAACTTCATCCACTTCTTGAAGTTCAGGTTGCTCATGGACTTCGTGAACTTCATGTCCTTCTTGAACTTCATGTTCGTGCGCGACTTCGATGTCAGCGGTCGGAGGTTGCCGAACGACGGGCGATGCCTGCCGCACCTCGACCGACTTCAACAGCACCGGTCCTCCCGACGGATCGAGCACCTCGACGACGGCGGCGCCCTCGGTCAGCGCGGGCAGCGTCTCTCCGGCGACGATCTCGCCGTCGTGCGCCATCGCCTGCAGCCGGACGCCGCGGTCGATCAGGAACTGCCAGGTCGCGTCCTGATCGGAGCGCTCGGTGACCTCCGCGGCGTCGAGGCCGAAGCGCACCTCCGGCGCGCCCGCGCGGGCTCGCAGGGCGGCGGCCGCGGCCACGGTCGCGGCGTCCTCGGTCGGAGGGAACAGGGCGATCAGCGTGCCGGGTGCCTCGGGGACGCCCTCGAAGACCGCGCCGAGCTCCTCGAAGACCGCGCCGACGCGGTTCAGGACGTCGTAGGCGGTGCGTCCGGTGATCGCGGCGGCGATCGCGGCGAACACGGGAGGGGAGGCGACCCGCTGCGGCGCCAGACCGGCGCCGCAGAACGCGCAGAAGGCGGCGCCGTCGGGGGAGGACCGGCCGCACGAGGGGCAGGTGAGGGTGCCGGCCGAGCGCTCCCCGGCGTTCGCGGTGCCGACGTCGCTACGCATCGGCGGACGCGCCCTGACGCACCAGCCCGTCGGCGACCTGCTCGGCTGCGTCCTGTGGCGGCGTGGGTCGCTCGAGCGAGTTCAACGCGAGCGAGAAGTCGTGGGGGTTCGTCGCGACCGCGCGGGCATCCTCGTCGGTCACCAGGCCGTCGCGCACGAGCTCCAGCAACGAGGCGTCGAACGTCCGCATCCCGTCGTACCCGCTCTCCGCGATCACCTCGGTCAGCGTGGCGGTCTGCTCGGGATCGAGGATCCGCTCGGCCACGCGGCCGGTGTTCAGCAGGAGCTCGACGGCCGGGATCCGCCCGAGGCCGTCCGCGCGCTCGAGCAGGCGTTGGGAGACGACGCCGCGGAGCGCGCCGGCCAGCGAGATGCGGGCCTGCGGCTGCTGGGCCGGCGGGAACAGCTCCACGATCCGGCTGATCGTTTCGGCGGCATCGATCGTGTGCAGCGTCGAGAGCACGAGGTGGCCGGTCTGCGCGGCCTGGATCGCGGCGCGCGCCGCGTCGGCGTCGCGGATCTCGCCGAGGAAGATCACATCGGGGTCTTGGCGGAGCGCCTGCCGCAGCGCGGCGTCGTAGGAGTCGGTGTCGCGGCCGATCTCCCGCTGGCGGATCACCGACATGTCGTCGGTGTGCACGACCTCGATCGGGTCCTCGATCGTGACGATGTGCGCCCGCCGGGTCCGGTTGATGAACCCGATCATCGCCGCGATCGTCGTCGTCTTGCCGGCGCCGGTCGGCCCGGTCACCAGGATCAGCCCGCGGCGCGTCTCGGCCAGCTGTCCGACCGCGGGCGGCAGGTGCAGCCCCTCGAAGGTCTGGTCGTTCGGGCTCACCCAGCGGATCGCGAGCCCGACCGTGTCCGACTGCCGCAGCACGTTCACCCGGAACCGCGCCACGCCCTCCAGCGTGTAGGCGAAGTCCGCCTCCTTCGTCCGGGCGAACTCCTCGGCCTTGTGCGGCGGCATCAGCGCCTCGGCCGCCGCGCGGGTGTCGGTCGGGGACAGGACGGGGAACGGGGCGGGCAGCAGCTCGCCGTCGATCCGGATGAACGGGACGCTGCCGGCCTTCAGGTGGACGTCGCTCGCACGCCGCTCCACCGCGTAGCGAAGCAGTTCTGCAGGATCCATCCCGAGGGCGCCTTCGTGAGGGGAACCGTTCCTCCCCAAGCTTCGGAGCCCTCGCCGAGCGGCTTGAGTTCAGCCGGCGTCCGCGGAGCGGTCCTCGATCTCCCAAGCGTGGTCGAGGGCGTGCCATGCCGTGCGGCGCACGGCGTACCGCGGAGCCCACAGGTTCCCCGACCGGGGAGGCCGTGCGGGTGGCTCGCCGCGGGCCCGCGAGGTCACCGCCGCCTCGATCGCCGCGCGCCGGTCTTCGTCCGGAGCGGCCCGGCCGCCGAGCTTGCGGAGGTACGCGTCTTCCGCCTCGGCGACGTGAGCGACGATCGCGTCGAGCGACCTACCGCCGCCGCGCGGCCCGGTCCGGAGCGTGACGCCGTCGGCGGCGGCGGCGCCTCGGTCGAGGGCCGCCCAGCAGGCGCGGAGGAGCTTGCGTTGGCGCTCCAGCTCGGTGGTGTCGAGCCGACGGTCATCGGCGGCCGGCGCGACACCGGGCGCGCCGAAGTCGGTCGTGGCGTTCCCGGTCACCCGCTCGGCGATGACCAGATCGGCCGAGCCCTCGGGCGCCGCGAACCCCGAGCGCGCCCGGCCGAGCGCCCGCGCGTAGCGGGGCCCGGCCTCGACCAACGCCTCGATCGCCGCGTCCTCGTTCTTCCCCGAGCGACACCAGCCCGGCCACTCCACGGCGGCGGCGAACACGCGTTTCGTGCCCACCTCGAGGTAGATGTCGATCGACGCCACGTCAGCCGTCGAGTGCCGCGAGCATCGGCGCGAGCCCGAGGATCGTCGCCTCCGTCGCGACGTTGAGCACCAGGATCGCCTCGTCGGCGCCCGCCTCGGCGAAGGCTTGCAGCCCGTCCGCGATCTCGGACGGCGTTCCGGTCAGCGGCGGCGCGTCCTCCTCGAACCAGGTGTCCTCCGGCGTCGGGCCGATCTCGGTGTACACGCAGATCGACCGCCCAACCTCGGCGGGGTCCCGGCCGGCGGCGACCACGGCCGAGCTGACCCGGTCGTTCGCCGCGGCGAAGCCGTCCGGGGTGTTGCCGCACCACGGTCCCCAGGCGTTCCAGGCGTCGACCCACGGGAGCGTCGACGCGAGGACGCGATCGCCGAGCGAGCCGACCATCAGCCGCGGAACGCGCTCGGGCGCCGGCAGCAGCACCGCGTCCTGGGTCCGATGGAACCGCCCCTCGAAGGTGACCCGCTCGCCGGCGAGCAGCCGGCGCACGATCGTGAACGCTTCCTCGAAGCGCGAGGCGCGGTGGTCCCACGCCAGGCCGAAGGCCTCGAACTCCGGACGGTTCCAGCCAGCGCCGACCCCGAGCGTCAGCCGGCCGCCCGAGATCGCATCCACCGTCGCGGCCTTCCGGGCGAGGATCCCCGGCTCCAGGAACGCGGTGCAGGCCACGAGCGGACCGAGCCGTACCCGCTCGGTGACCGCGGCGATCCCGGCCAGGATCGCCCACGCGTCGAACGGTCCACGCTCCGGCCCCTCGTCGTCGGCGCGGTAGAGCAGGTGGTCGCCCATCCAGATCGAGTCCAGGCCGATGGCGTCCGCGGCGCGGGCCATGGAGGCGTACTCCGGCCACGTCACCGTGCGCTCCGCCTCGGGCACCTGCACCCCTACGGCGAGCGGCCTAGTCATCGGCGCAGCATACGGCCGGACGATAGGGGGACCCCCGCACGGGCTCCAGCGAGATGCTTAAGCCCCGCGAGGGTTCTCCCGATGGAGTATCGGCATGGCCGACATCGCTTCCGTCGCATCCGCCGCCGACGGCGCCGGAGGGTTCCGTCGCCGGGTCGCCGACCTGGCGAGCGAGCCGTCTCCCAACGGCAAGCCGCGCCGTCGCTCGGATGACGGATGGCTGGACCGCTGGGTCGCGACCGTTTCGGACCTCACGCGCCTCAAGAACACGCATCCCATGGTGGACGCGGTGATCGAAGAGCAGGACGGCCGGCGGATCCGGATCGGCGACCGCTGGCTCGCCGACTTCGCCAGCTGCAACTACCTCGGCTTCGACCTGGACGAGGAGATCGTCGCTTCGATCCAGCCCTACCTCGACCGATGGGGCACGCACCCGTCGTGGTCACGGCTGCTCGGCAATCCGAAGATGTACCCCGAGATCGAGGAGCAGATGACGCAGCTGCTCGATTGCGAAGACGTGCTGGTGCTCCCGACGATCACGCACATCCACACGTCGGTGATCCCGGTGCTCGTCGGCGACGGCACGATCTTCATCGACGGCCGCGCACACAAGACGATCTACGACGGTGCGATGTACGCCTCGGGTCACGGCGCGACGATCGTCCGGTTCCGGCACGACGACCCCGATCACCTGGCCGAACTGCTGAGCGACTCGATGTACGCCTATCCGCGCGTGATCGCGCTGGACGGCGTGAACTCGATGACCGGCAACGCCCCGCAGCTGGCGCGCTTCTCGGAGCTCGCCGCCCAGCACCAGGCGCTGCTGTACGTGGACGACGCGCACGGCTTCGGGGTGATCGGCGAGCGCTCCCCGAACGAGCTGAACGACTACGGCACGATGGGCAACAGCGTCTTCCGCCACCTCGACGTCCCCTACGACAACGCGGTCCTCGTGGCCGGGTTCTCGAAGGCCTACTCGTCGCTGCTGGCGTTCCTGGCGCTTCCGACCGCACTGAAGGACGCGCTGAAGGTGCTCGCGCCGCCGTACCTCTATTCGGGCCCGTCCCCGATCGCCTCGCTGGCGACGACCCTGTCGGGCCTCGAGGTGAACCGGGTCCGCGGCGACGCGATCCGGCACCAGCTGTGGCGCAAGACGCACCGGGTCCTCGCGACCCTGGACACGCTTGGCATCGAGACCCCGAACACCTCGGGTCTGCCGATCATCGAGGTGCCGCTGGCCAACCACGAGGAGATCGACGAGGTCGGCCGGTACCTGTTCGACCACGGGATCTACGTGACGATGGCCGCCTACCCGCTGGTGCCGCGGGACAAGGTCGGATTCCGGATCCAGATGACGGCCGCGAACGATGACGAGCAGATCGAAGAGCTGATCTCGGTCCTGACCTCCTTGAAGGAGCGGTTCCAGCTCCACCAGGTGGCCACCACCGGGGTTTGAGCGGGGCCCGACCGGCCTCCTGACCGCCTCCATCCCAGGGCTAATGTCCCCCTCCCGACCGGCCGATAGCTGGATGGTCATGAAGAACCGCGCGTGGGCCGTGTATCCGGTGGTGGCGATCCTGGCCATGGTCGTGTGGTACCTGGTCGACCGGCCCCCGATCATGTTCAACCTGATCGGGCTGGCCTCGCCGGTCTTGATCTTGGTGGCCCTGCGGATGTGGCGCCCCGAGAAGCGGCTGCCGTGGGTCCTGTTCGCCGTCGGGCAGTTCGTCTTCATCACCGGCGACGTGATCTCGTACAACTACGAGAAGTTCAACTCGGCCTTCCCGAAGTTCTTCCCGCTGGACACGGACGGCCTGACCCCCTTCCCCGGTTGGGCCGACGCCTTCTACCTGGCCGTCTACGTCTTCCTGATCGCGGGCGTGCTGGTGATGATCCACGCGCGGACGCCGGGGCGAGACCGCGCGAGCTTCGTCGACGCGCTGATGCTGTCGATCGGACTGGGCACGATCTCGTGGGTGCTGCTGATCTCGCCGCAGGCGACGGCCGACGGCGTGCCGCTGGCGGTGAAGCTCACCTCGATGGCCTATCCGATGGCGGACGTCCTGCTGCTCGCCGCCGCGATCCGCCTGGCGGTCGGCGCCGGTCGCAAGCCGCCGGCGTTCTGGTTCATGATCTCCGCGATCGTGACGCTGTTCGTCACGGACGCGATCTACGGCTGGCTGAACCTCTACACGGCCAACGGCTACCAGCCGGGGCAGGGTCCGCTGGAGGCCGGCTGGATGGCCTTCTACGTGCTGTTCGCGGTGGCGGCGCTGCATCCGTCGATGCGGCTGTTGTCCGAGCAGGCGCGCGAGACCGACCATCGTCTGTCCGCTCGCCGGCTCGTCCTGCTGGCCGGAGCGTCCCTGGTCGCGCCGCTGCTGATCGCCTACGAGGTGGCGCGGCAGGACGGCTTCACGCACGACGCCCCGGTACTGATCGGCGCCACGATCGTGCTGTTCATCCTCGCGGTCGTGCGGATGTGGGACCTGATGCGCAAGCAGGAGGGCTACCTGCGCCGCGAGCAGGCGCTGCGCGAAGCGGGCGCGAACCTCGTGACCGCCACGAGCCGCGAGTCGATCCACGAGGCGGCCGGCCGAGCGATCCGCTCGATCGCCGGTGACGCCGCGGCCGTGCGGATCTGCGAGGCGGGCGCCGGCTCCGGCGAGCTCCTCGTGGTGACCGCGGTCGGCGGCCGCGCGAGCACGGGCCGGACCGATCTGACGCTCGACACCTTCCAGGAGTGGCGCCGCGAGCGGCTCGTGGACGGGCACGGCTACCAGGTGATGATCGATGACAGCGTGCTGCGTGAGCCGCTCGGCCTGCCTGCGGACCACGCGACGGCGTTCGTCGCGCCGCTGTTCACCCGCGACGAGCTCACCGGGATCCTGGTGGTCAGCGTGCCGGAGCTGTCGCGCCAGGTGAGCGAATCCCTGGAGTCGCTGACCTCGCAGGTCGCCCTGGCGCTGGAGAGCGCCGCGCTGACCGAGGATCTGCTGATCCAGCAGAGCCAGGCGCGGTTCGCCTCGCTGGTCAAGCACTCCTCCGACCTCGTCATGGTGATCGCGCCCGATACCGAGATCACGTACGCGAGCCCCTCCGCCACCCGCGTGCTGGGGCACGAGCCGCAGGAGCTCGAGGGGATGCGCTTCGCCGACCTGATCGCCCAGGAGGACCGCGCCGCCGCGATGTCGTTCCTGACCGCGATGAGCGAGGACCAGGGGATGAGCGCGGTCGACGAGTTCCGCGTCGTCCTGAAGGGCGGCGAGGTGCGCTACGTCGAGACGATCCGGACGAACCTGATGCACGACCCGAACGTCAAGGGCATCGTCCTCAACAGCCGAGACGTCACCGAGCGCAAGGAGTTCGAGGAGGAGCTGCAGCACCAGGCCCTGCACGACGCGCTGACGGGCCTGGCGAACCGCGCGCTGTTCCCCGACCGCGTGCAGCACGCGCTGGATCGTCAGCTCCGCGACGGCCGGCCGGTCTCCGTCCTGTTCATGGACCTCGATGACTTCAAGACGATCAACGACTCCCTCGGCCACGCGGCCGGCGACCAGGTCCTGCGCGAGATCGGCGTGCGGCTGCTGGGCAACCTGCGGACCGCCGACACCGCGGCGCGGCTGGGCGGGGACGAGTTCGCCGTGCTGCTGGAGGACGGCGGTGAGGAGGGCATGACGGCCGCGGACGTCGCCGAGCGGATCCTCTCGATGATGGACGAGCCGTTCCTGCTCGACGGCACCGAGGTGTTCGTCCGCGCGAGCATCGGCATCTCGGTGGCGGAGCCGGGCGACGTGCCGGAGAGCGCGGAGGAGCTGCTGCGCAACGCCGACGTCGCGATGTACCTCGCGAAGGAGAAGGGCAAGAACCGCTACCAGCTGTTCGAGCCCGCGATGCACGACACCGCGCTGAAGCGCCTGGAGCTCAAGGCCGCGCTGCAGCGCGCGCTCGAGCACGACGAGTTCCGCCTCTTCTACCAGCCGGTGATCGAGCTCGAGTCCGGCAAGGTCTCGGGCGTGGAGGCGTTGATCCGCTGGTTCCACCCGGAGCGCGGGATGGTGCCGCCGTTGGACTTCATCCCGCTGGCGGAGGAGACCGGCCTGATCGTGCCGATCGGGCACTGGGTCCTGAAGGAGGCCTGCCGCTACGCGGCCGAACTGCAGGGCCGCTATCCGCTGGCCGAGCCGCTGCACATGGCGGTCAACCTTTCCGCGCGCCAGGTCGCGCGGACCGAGCTGGTCGACGAGGTCCGGGAGATCCTCACGGACACCGGGCTCGACCCCTCGACCCTCATCCTGGAGATCACCGAGTCGGTGATGATCCAGGACATGGACCTCGCGATCGCGCGGCTCACCGAGTTGAAGGCGCTGGGCGTGCAGCTCGCGATCGACGACTTCGGCACGGGCTACTCGTCGTTGAACTACGTGCGCCGATTCCCGGTCGACATCCTGAAGGTCGACAAGTCCTTCATCGACGGCGTCACGGAAGGTGGCGAGTCCTCGGCGCTCACGGCCGCCGTGATCGAGCTGGCCTCGATCCTGAACCTCCGGCCGGTCGCGGAGGGCATCGAGCGTGCCGACCAGTTGCAGCGCCTGCTGGAGCTCCAGTGCGATCTCGGCCAGGGCTTCCTGTTCGCGAAGCCGCTGCCGGACGCGGAGCTCGAGCCGATGCTGGCCGACCGGCTGCAGATGGCGGCCGAGGCCGCGGCGCTGTCCGAGCCCGCCGAGTAGCCCGGCCTCAGCCGGCCGCCACCACGACCGACACGCTCCGTCCCCCGACCGTTCCGGTCACGTGCGCCTTCGCCGACCGCGCCCACGTGTTCCAGCGCAGGGTCAGCGAGGACGCCGGCACCCCGCCTCCGGACAGCGTGACGGTCGCACGCAGGTCGCCGGCGTGCGCGTGCAGGATCACCGAGCCGCTGACGGCGACGTCGGGCACCCAGCGCACCCCATGGAGCGTCCAGCGCCGGACGGCGTCGCCGCCGGCGGAGAAGGTCCCGCCGTGCAGGCCGACGCCCGACGCCCCCGTCATCGTCTCCCAACGGGCCAGCACGTCCCCGATCGTGTCGGCCGCGATCGTGGCCGCCCGGTGGGGGACGGGGCCGCGGACCTGCGCGGCCCGCTCGGGGAAGGAGTCCACGACATGGATCTCGGGATACCTGGCAGCGCACGAGGTGTTCCCGGCCGACGTCGTTCGCACGAACCGCCGCACGATGCCGGCCGCGCAGCCCTTCGTGTCGTCCAGGGCGCTCACGTGGATCATGTTCGCGACCTCGACGAACGTCGAGTTCGGGAAGCTGTTCGCCACCCGGCGTGCGCCCCGAGCCGACGTGACCGAGTCGAGGTCGCCGACCAGCACCAGGGTCGGGACGTTCGGATAGACGTGGCCGGGCGGCAACAGCGGCTGCGGATCCTTCGGCGCCGGCCAGCCGACGCACGTGTCCAGGTCCTCATCGGCCGAGTGGACGAACTGCGGGATCGTGAACGGCGCGAACGCGTTCGGGTGCGTCCTGCGCAGCCGCGCGACCGCCCGATGGAACTGGCGCAGACGGACCGCGGGTGCCGCGGTCATGTCGTAGAGCTGCGGATAGTCGGTGCATTCCACCGCCACGGCCAGGCCGACCGAGTACTCGTTCACGGGGCCGAAGTTCCCGAGGTCGAGCTGCTCGCGCGCGATCCGGAGCAGCGGGAGGTCGTCGGGATGGGGCCGCAGCGCGGCGCGGACCGCGGCGTCCAGCTCGCGGTACGGCCCGAACAGGTAGCCGCCGGAGCCGAACATCGAGATCAACGCGCTCGGATCGATCCGGGCGGTGCCAATCACGCCGTCGGCGTCGGGAGCCTTCCCGACGATCGGATGCCTCGCCACCAGGCGGTCCAGGCGTGCCAGCCGCGCCACGGGATCGCCGCCGATCGCGGCGCATCCCGGATCGCGGGCGCAGGCCAGGCGGTAGCCCGCGCGCGCGGCTCGCGCGAGGTCGCGCCACCAGGGATCCCAGTGCTCGACGGGATAGGCCGCGTCCAGGATCAACGTGCGGAGCCGGGCCGGATGCCGGATCGCGAACACCTGGGAGAAGAACGTGCCGTAGGAGTCGCCGTAGAGGTCCACCCGGGCGACGCCGAGCGCGTCCAGCACGTCGGCCAGGTCGTCGGCGGCGTTCGCGGACCCGTAGAGATCGGAGGCGCGGCCCAGCTGGTGGCCGCACCGCTTGACACCTTTGACCCACTCGGTCGCGTACTGCGCCACGGTGAGGTGCTGCAGGAACGCGCAGTTCACCAGGCCGGAACGGCCGGTCCCCCGCAGATCCACGAGCAGCAGGTCGTGCCGGTCCATCAGCGGCCGGAACAACGGCAGGTAGTAGTCACGGCTGAGGGTCGTGGGATAGCCCGGGCCGCCCTCGATCGCGACGATCGGCTCCAGCGGCGAGAGGCCCGTGTTCGTGTGCGGATAGCGCTCGTACCCGATGTGCAGGGTTCCGAGGCCAGGGTTCGACGGATCCAGCGGCACGGCGACGGAGCCACAGCGTGCGCGCCCGCCGACGCACGCGTGCTCGGTCGGCACGGTCGGGGCCGCTGGTGCCGCGACGATCGCGACCGTCAGGAACGCCGAAGCCAGAGCCAGGGCGAACGCGGATGCGCGGGCGGCACGCGAACGACGGCGGGCGGGCACGCCCGGATGGTACCGGGGCCCCACGGCTGCGTGGGGCGCGGGGAAGCCCGGTGTTCCCGCAGGTGGTCCCCTCGGGTTCCGGCCTCCGCGGGCGGTGGAAGGGGTCGCCCGTACGGCCCGCACGACCCCTGCCGGATGGCCCATGGAAGCGGATCGACGGCCCCGCACCGTATAAGGAGTTGTCGCCGCGCACAGCGGCGCGCGGTGGAGCCGCCCATCGGGCTCCGGAGGGAGATGATCGGGGACGGAGGTGCGGACCGATCACGGGGATCACGGAGGCCCGGAAGGGCCGGGAGGAGGATGGAACCTCATGAACGGAAAGGTGAGATCGTTCGCCGGCGTGAGCATGCTGCTCGCGGTGGCGCTCGTGGCGGCGGCGTGCAGCAACAAGTCGAGCACGAGCTCGGGCGCTGCCTCTGGCTCGGTCACGGTCCCCGCGATCGACGCCGGGGCGTTCACGGCCGACTTCGCCGTGATGAGCCAGCTCAAAGACGTCGCCGCGGCCGGGCACGGGCTGATCGGCGTGTTGCTGCCCGACACGACGACGTCGACGCGGTACGTGCAGTACGACGCGCCGCTCCTGAAGAAGGCCTTCGAGACCGCCGGCCTGACCGACGCCGACTTCAAGATCGACAACGCCCAGGGCAGCACCACCACGATGCAGTCCCAGGCGGAGGCCGACATCAACGCGGGTGCGACCGTGCTGTTGATCGACCCGATCGACCCGGCGAGCGGCGCGGCGATCGAGCAGAACGCTGAGTCCAAGGGCGTCAAGGTGATCGACTATGACCGCCTCGTGCTGGGTGGTCCGGCCGATCGCTACTACGTCAGCTTCAACAACGTCCAGGTCGG
>DATHCP010000111.1:0-35559 GCA_035490535.1 Actinomycetota bacterium | reverse complement strand
GCTGGCGCCGCCGCAGAGCACGGCCTGCTCGCCGAAGAGATCGGTCTCGGTCTCCTCCTTGAAGGTGGTCTCGATCACGCCACCGCGGGTGCAGCCGATGCCCTTGGCGTACGCGAGGGCGAGCTCCTTGGCGTTGCCGGTCGCGTCCTGGTGCACGGCGACGAGCGCCGGCGTGCCGATCCCCTGCTCGTAGGTCCGACGAACCAGGTGGCCCGGTCCCTTGGGCGCGATCATCGTCACGTCGACGCCGGCGGGCGGCACGACCGTGCCGAAGTGGATCGAGAACCCGTGGGCGAACATCAGCATGTCGCCGTCCTTCAGGTTCGGCGCGATGTCGGCCGCGTACACGGCGCCGTGGGACGTGTCCGGCAGCACGCACATGACGACGTCGGCCTCACCCACCGCCTCGGCCGTGTCGAGGACCCGCAGACCCACCTCCTCTGCCCTCGCGCGGCTCGCGGAGCGGGGCCGCAGCCCGACCCGGACGTCGAGCCCGGAGTCGCGCAGGTTCTGCGCATGCGCGTGCCCCTGCGAGCCGTACCCGAGGATCGCGATCTTCTGATCCGCCAGGACCCCGGGGTCCGCGTCGTCCTCGTGATAGATCGTGGCCATCGGTGATCCCTCCCGTGTCAGTCGTTCGCGGCGCGAAGGACGCGCTCACGGATCCCGCGTTCACCGCGGCCGAGCGCGATCCGCCCGGTGCGCGACAGCTCGACGACGCCGAAGTCCTCCAGGAGCGACAGCAGCGCCTCGAGCTTCTCCGGCTTGCCGGTGGCCTCCAGGGTCAGCGTGGTGTGGGTCACGTCGACGACGTTCACGCGGAACACCTCGGCGATCTCCATCACGCGGGCCCGGTCGTCGCCGGAGGCGCGAACCTTCACCAACATCAGCTCGCGCTCCACGGCCGAGCCGGCCTCGTGCTCGAGGATCTTGATCACGTTGATCAGCTTGTTGAGCTGCTTCGTGACCTGCTCGAGCGTCTTCGACTCCACGTTGACGACGATCGTCATCCGCGACAGGCCGGCGGATTCCGTCGGTCCAACGGCGAGCGAGTCGATGTTGAACCCCCGCGCCGAGAACAACCCCGCCACGCGCGTGAGCACGCCGGGCTTGTCCTCGACCAGGACCGAGATCGTGTGCATCGCTCCGTTGCTCATACGATCGGCGCCTCCGTGGGATCGGCGGTCGGCGCCACCTGCTCCGGCCCCAGGATGATCTCGTCGTTCGACGTGCCGGCGGCCACCATGGGGAAGACCATCTCGCGAGGGTCGACACGGAAGTCGATCACCACGCTGCGGTCCTGCACCGAGTAGGCCTTCTCGATCACGGCGTCGACCTCCTCGGGGCTGTCGGCCCGCAGTCCGACCGCGCCGTAGGCCTCGGCCAGCTTCACGTAGTCGGGGACGTCGGGGTTCAGGTACACGCCCGAGTAGCGCTCGTCGAAGAAGAGCTCCTGCCACTGGCGCACCATCCCCAGGTACCCGTTGTTCAGGATGGCCGTGATGAACGGGATCTTCTCCGTGTTGCTGGTCGCGAGCTCCTGCGCGGTCATCTGGAAGCAGCCGTCGCCGTCGATCGCCACGACGCGCTTGCCGGGCTGCCCCACCTTCGCGCCCATCGCGGCCGGCACCGCGAAGCCCATCGTGCCCAGGCCGCCGGAGTTGATCCAATGCCGCGGCCGTTCGAACGCCCAGTACTGCGAGGCGTACATCTGGTGCTGACCGACCCCGGCGACGACGATCGTGTCCTCGTCGGCGTGGTCGCGGAGCCGCTCGACGCAGAACTGCGGCTTCAGGGGTCCATCCGGCTGCTGGTCGTACCGGTACGGGTAGCGCCGGCGCCAGTCGGCCAGCTGCCCGAGCCATGCCGAGCGGTCCGGCGCGCCGGCGTCGGCCTGCCGCTTCTCCAACTCGGCGGCGAGCTTCTCGATCACGTCCTTCGCGTCGCCCACGATCGGAACGTCGACGCGGCGATTCTTCCCGATCTCAGCAGGATCGATGTCGGCGTGGATCACCTTCGCGTCCGGCGCGAAGGCGGCGAGCTTGCCGGTCACCCGGTCGTCGAACCGCGTGCCGAGCGCGATCAGCAGATCGGCGCGCTGCATCGAGGTCACGGCCGTGTAGTTGCCGTGCATACCCGGCATGCCAAGGCAGAGCTCGTGCGAGTCGGGGAACGCGCCGCGAGCCATCAGCGTGGTCACGACCGGCAGACGCCCGGCGGTGGCCAGGCGGAAGAGCTCCTCGGTCGCGTCGGCCTTGATCACGCCGCCGCCCACGTACAGCACGGGTCGCTCGGCGGCCATGATCAGCTTCACGGCCTCGACGATCTGGCGTTGGTTACCCTTCGTCGTGGGCCGGTAGCCGGGCAGGTCGATCCGGTCGGGCGCGGACCACTCGGTCTGGGCGAGCAGGACGTCCTTCGGCAGGTCGATCAGCACGGGGCCCGGGCGGCCGGTCGACGCGATGTGGAAGGCCTCGTGCACCGTCTCGGGGATCAGCGCCGGGTCCTTCACGAGGAAGTTGTGCTTCGTGATCGGCATCGTGATGCCCGTGATGTCGGCCTCCTGGAACGCGTCGTTGCCGACCACCGGCGTGGGGACCTGGCCGGTGATCGCGACGATCGGCACCGAGTCCATCTTGGCGTCGGCGATCGGGGTGACGAGGTTCGTTCCGCCGGGACCCGAGGTCGCCATGCAGACGCCCACCTTGCCGGTCGCCCAGGCGTAGCCCTCGGCCGCGTGGCCGGCGCCCTGCTCGTGGCGGCACAGGATGTGCCGGATCGTGGAGCCGTCGACCAGCGGGTCGTAGATCGGCATGCTCGCACCGCCGGGGATGCCGAAGACGACCTCCACCCCTTCGGCCTCGAGGGCCTTCAGGACCGACAGGGCACCGGTGATGCTCATCGCGCCGCGGCCTCGCGATCCTCGACCGGACCGGTCTGGACCCTGCGGACCGTGGCCTGCAGACGGTGGGCCAGGTTCCGGCAGGCCCGTTCGAACTCCCAGGGGGTCCAGTCGCGCCGGCGCGACTGCAGCATCTCGGTGTCGCCGGCCTCGCCGACGTCGAAACCGGCGCCCAGATACACCACCTCGGAGGACAGGTAGCGGTCGACGACGCCCCTCGTGCTCTGGTCGGCGGCCTCGACCTGGACCTGGCCGGGACCCTCCCACAGCACGCTGGCCACCACCGTTCCGTCGCGTTCGAACTCGTAGCGCATCGGGTGCCTTCCTTCCTTGGCCGTGGGTCCCCGCGTGGGTCGGGGCCCGTTCACTTCCCGTTCGGCTGGATCCGGGGTAAGAAAAACCCCTCGCGTGGCGAGGGGCATCTGGCGCGGGTCGGCGGGGCGTATCGCCCCTGCCCGCGCCTACGCGATAAGTACGAGGACGCTGCGTCCGGTCACAGCCGTGGTCGACATGGTCAAGTCAGTCTAGGGGCCGAACCTCCGGTGTCAACCCGTCGGCCGGGGGATGCGGCCGTCGGCCGCAGGGGATCCGGGCCTCGGCTCGGATCCCCTGCGGGACGGATGATCAACCGACGGACGCGCCTTGGCGTCGCTTCGCCAGGACGTCCTCGGTCCGCACGGACCTGCCGGCGATCCCCCAGTCGCCGCTGCGAACCTCCTCCACGACGCACCACGTGACCTCGCGGAGGCTCTCGCCCTCGATCGAGGCCATCGTGTCGGTGAGCCGCTCGACGATCTCGTGCTTCTCGTCGTCGGTGAACACACCCTCGATCACCTTCACTTGGATGAACGGCATCTGTTGCTCCTTCCCGCCTCGTGCGGATCCCCGGCTCAGCGCCGGCGCCAGATCCGCGTTTCCCATGTGAGCCCGGCGGTGCCGGCCTCCTCGTTGAACCGCTCGCCGAGCTCCTCCGTCGCCGCGTGCATCACGTCGTGGGAATCCCACTCCGCGAACACCGCGACCTCGCCCGAGTCGCCGTCCGTCTGGTAGACGGACTGCTCGCGCGCGCCGCGCTCAGCGAACCGCGGCTCGAACCGCTTCGCGGTCGCGACGAACCGCTCGACATCGGGTGCTTCGACCCGCATCTGCACCAGCACCGGCATGGCCTCCCTCCTTCCGCCGCGCCGCCCGCGGCCTCCGGAGCAGCCTCGCGCCTGCGAGCGCCGGCGCCATCGGTGACGCGTACGGAACCGGTTACGGAACCGGACCCGAGGAGCCGCGACTACGATGCCCGGATGGCCTCGACGCCGCTGGTCGGGCGGGACGACGAGCTCACGGCGCTCGGCGGGGCGCTCCGCGACGCCACCGACCGCGCCGCCACGGTCCTGGTGACGGGGGACGCCGGGGTGGGGAAGACCCGGCTCGTGACCGAGTTCGGCGCGCGGCCGCCGCTCGGAGCCCGGTTCCTCCTGGGACGTGGCTCGGCCCGCGGCGCGGCCGTCCCGTTCGGGCTGCTCGTCGAGGCCCTCGATCCGGCGCTGCGCCGGCTTCCGGCGGACGACCTGGATGCGTTCGCGCGAGGCCGCGGTCGCGGGCTGGCCGGGATCGCGCCGTCGCTGCCCGTTGCGGCGCGACCGGAGGCGGCGCCGTCACGCCTGGCCGTCCTCGATGCGGTCGCGGCCGCGGTCGAGGCGATCGCCGCCGACCGGCCCACGATCGTCGCGCTCGACGACGTGCATCAGGCGGATCCGTCGACGCGCGAGGCGATCGACTACCTGGCCCGCAACCCTCCGAGCGCCCGCGCGCTGCTGATCGCCACCGCGCGCAGCGAGGCCCTGGCGTCCGATCCGGGGCTCACCGCCCTGTTCGACGCCTTGCGGAAGGACGACCTGGCCCGATCGGTCGCGGTGCGGCCGCTCGATCGGACGGAGGTCGAGCAGCTGATCGCCGCGCGGCGCCACGACCGCGACCCCAGCTTCGCCGGATGGATCTGGGAGCGGGCTCGCGGCAACCCGCTGCTGACGGTCGGGCTGCTCGAGGGCGCCGACGACGATCCGGCCGTCCGCGAGGTGCCGGTGGCCGTGAAGGAGCGCGTGCGGCACCTCGTCGGACCCCTCGACGCCGGGGACCGATCGATCCTCGAGCTGGCCGCGGTGCTCGGACACGCGTTCACGCTCGAGACCGCGGCGACCCTCTTGGACGATCCCGGGCAAGAGCAGCGGCTCGATCAGCTGGTGCGCGCCGGCCTGCTCGTGACCCGAGAGGACGACGGCGTCGTGATCTACGACTTCGTCCACCCACTGGTGCAGGAGGCCACCTACGACGGGATCGGCGCGGCCACCCGCCGCGGCCTGCACGCACGGATCGCCGAACGCGGCGCCCGAGAGCCGATCGACGTCCGCGCCTACCACGTCGCGCGGGGCGCGCTCCCCGGCGACGGGGAGGCCGTCGCGATCCTGCGCGAGGCGGCTCGCTCCGACGAAGCCAAGGGATCGCATCGTGAAGCGCTCACGCATCTTCGCGCGGCCTTGCGACTCCTTGACCCGACCGATGACGCGGCGCGCGTGGAGCTCCTGCGGGAGATCGCCTGGCAGGCGGCGATCGCGTCCGACCACACGATCGGGATCCCCGCGATCCGGGAGCTCGAGCCGCTGCTCGAGGACGATCCGCGGGAGCTCGCGGCGTTGCGGCGTCAGCTCGCCTCGTTCCTCGCGACGGGCGAGGGCGATCTGGAGGGCGCCGCGGCGGCGGCCGACGATGCGGTCCGGCTGATCGCGGCGGGCGGACTCGACGACGAATTCCCCCGGGTGCTGAACGAGCTGGCGTGGATCAAGGGTGAGGGCGGCGACCTCCGAGCGCAGATCGAGGGCAGCGGCGAAGCGATCCGACTGGCCGAGCGCGGCGGCGACCCGATCACCGCGATGCACGCACGCGGGGCGCACGCGCACGCGCTCGGGTTGGTCGGCCGCACGCGGGAGGCGGAGATCACCAGCCGCGCCGCGATCGAGACGGCGCGCGGAACGGGCGAGAGCGAGCAGATCGGCTGGCATACGGGCGCGCTGGCGGATTCGCTGATGAACGGCGGCCGGCTGGAGGATGCCCGGGTCGAGCTCGACGGGCTCCTGGGCCGCCCGAACCCGAGCGACGTCGCGTACTTCTCACGGGCGCGACTCGATTGGCACCTCGGCCGGTGGGAGCTCGGCCTCACGGACTGCGACGCGATCCGGGCGATGCATCCGATCTCGCCCTCGATCCACTCCGCCTGGACGCTCACGCTCTCGGGCGCGATCCTCGGCGCGATGGGACGGCCGGAGGAGGCCGCCGCCCGGGTGCGGCTCGCGGATCGGATCTACGGCGAGGGCGAGTTCTACGTGTTCTCTGCCTACCACCGCTGGTCCGCGGGCTGGGTCGCGTGGCTGGCGAGCGACCTCGACGGAGCCACCGCACGGCTCGCCCGCGCGGCCGCCTGGCTCGAGGCGATGCGAGCGTGGCCGGTGCTCGCCCAGATCCTGCCGGACCTGATCGAGGTCCGGGTCGAGGCCGGCGAGCTCGGCGCCGCCGAACGAGACGCCGAGACGATGGACGCGGCGATCGGAGCCGCGCCCGATCCGTTCCTGGGTGCGCATCGGGCGTACGTGCGCGGCCTGCTGGCCGGGTCACGGGGGCGAACGGAGGATGCGATGGCGGGGTTCGCGGAGGCCCGGAACGCGGCAGCCGGGCTCGGAGCCCGGCTGCTGGGAGGACGCGCCGCGGAACGCCTCGGAACGGTGTCGTCGGGACGTGATCGTCTGGACGCCCTGACCGAGGCGGGACGCCTGTTCGCATCCTTCCCCGCGGCCGCGCTGGAGGCGCGGGTCGACGCGGCGCTGCGCCGCGAGGGCGGCGCCGGACGCCGCGCCGCCCAGACGATCGGCGAGCTCACGCCGCGCGAACGCGAGGTCGCCGCCCTCGCCCGCCGCGGCCTCACCGCCCGAGAGATCGCTGCCCAGCTCCATCTGAGCCCGCGGACGGTCGAGTCGCACCTCGCGCACGTCTACGCAAAGCTCGGGATCGCCTCCCGCGAGGAGCTGATCCGGACCTCGTCGATCCCGGCGAGCTGACGGCGCGGCGCGCGATACTGACGGCCATGGCGTTCAAGGGATGGCAGGCCGAGGCCCTCGAGTTCTTCGACGGGCTCGCGGCCGACAACTCGAAGGCGTACTGGCAGCGGCACAAGACCGAGTACGAGACCTTGGTGCGCGCGCCGATGGAGGAGCTGCTCGCCGAACTCGAACCCACGTGGGGCGAGGGCCGGATCTTCCGTCCGTACCGTGACGTGCGCTTCAGCAAGGACAAGTCGCCGTACAAGACGAACATCGCCGCGGAGCTCGGCGGCTACTACGTCCAGCTCACGGCCGAGGGGCTCGGCGCCGGCGCGGGGATGTGGGAGATGGCCTCCGATCAGCTCGAGCGGTACCGGGAGGCCGTCGCCGCCGACCGCTCCGGCGCCACGCTCGAGGCGATCGCGACCAAGGCCCGGAAGGCGGGCGTGGAGATCGCCGGGCACGGCGAGTTGAAGACCGCGCCGCGCGGCTACCCGAAGGATCATCCGAGGATCGAGCTGCTCCGCTACAAAGGGTTGATCGCGTGGCGAGACTGGCCCGCCGGCGCCTGGCTCGGCACGAAGCGGGCGAAGGATCGCATCGAGGGATTCTTCCGGACGGCGGAGCCGATGAACGCCTGGCTCGCGAAGAACGTCGGTCCCTCGGAGGCCGGCTAGCCCCCGGGGTACCAGCCGCCGCCGTTCGGCGCGACGTCGGCGATGCCGTTGGATCCGCTCGGCGATACCAGGCGCCATCGGATCGGTTTCGTTCGCACGATCGAGCCGATCGGGACGGTGCAGCTGGCGTGGTCCCCACCCATCCGGAACCGGGACCGCTGGTTGAGCGAGCGATCGAGGCGCGACCGGAGCCAGCAACCCCTGCCGCTGAGATCGGCGTCGATGAGGTTCATCCGGTAGTCCCAGCGCGGACCGCCGCGCGTGTCGAGGAAGACGTTCACGAACCAGAACACCCCGAGCGGTTCGTACGCGCGGAAGGCGACGGTGAGCCACCCGTGACCGTGCGGACCGCGCCGCACCGTCCGCCACGTGGAGCGCAGATCGGGGTCGGAACCGAGCCTCGGCCGATCGTCCGGATCGAAGCCGACCTTCGTCGAGGTGGTCGCGGCTCGGGCCGGGACCACCAGGGCGGCGAGGCACAGCACCAGCAGGACGGCGATACGTCGCATGCGATCCTCCGAGGTCCGGGCTCCGCCCCGACCGTTGCACCGGGTGACGGGCGGGTCAACCGGCCGGTCGAGGGACCGCCGGACGGCGGACGCGAGGCGGGGGCGGAGGCCCGCTCGCGCGGCCTCCGCCCCCGGGCGGCCTTCCCTCGCAGATCCGGCCTCAGCGCTTGAGGCCGTCGTCCCAGTCCATCGGCTGGCCGGTCTCCAGCAGGGACTTGAGGTCGCTGAGCACCCACGCCCAGCCGCCGCCGGCGCCGAGCTCCTCCTGCTGCCCGCCGACGATCAGCGCCAGGTTCGGCGCGCCCTCGAGCTCGTGGATCACGGTGAGCTTCGTGACGCCACCCTTCGTCTCCGCGATCTCGTACGTCAGCCGGGTGAACCCCTCGGCGGCGGCCTCGGGTGCCATCAGCATCCGGAACGTCTGCACCAGGCGGTGCGGGGGATGGGCCTCGAGCACCTCACCGTCGACCACCACCTCCGGGAGCGGGATCCCGGCGGCCTCCGCGCCGCGCTTCATCGCCTCGCTCGCGGTCGAGCGGTACGCGCCGCCGGGGCGGAGCTCGTAGTCGGCCCGGTTCGTGTAGCCGTAGCGCTCCGTCCACGACGGATCGGTGATCGCGGTCCAGATCGCCTCCGGCGTGGCCTTGATGTAGACCCGATACACCTGGGTCGTCGTCAGCGTGTCGGTCGTCATGCCGAGCCTCCTTCGAGTTCGTGCTTCAGGTCGGCGAGCGCCGAGACCTGCCGCTCCGTGTACTTGTCGATCCACCGGTCGTGGACCAGCCGGATCGGGACCGGGTTCAGGAAGTGCAGCTTCTCCCGCCCCGCGCGGCGCGTGACCACGAGCCCCGCGTCCTCGAGGATCCGCAGGTGCTTCATGACCCCGAACCGCGTCATCCCCATGCCGGCCTCGAGCTCCGTGAGCGTGCGGCCGTCGCGCTCGAAGAGCCGGTCCAGCAGCGAACGACGGGTCGGATCCGCGAGCGCCTTGAAGACGCGGTCGTCGTCGTCGGTCACGGGAGGAGGATAGGTGACCGAATGGTCACGTGTCAAGCCCGACCGATCAGCCGACCCCCGTATGGATCACGGCGACCGCGACCGAGAGCACTCCCACCAACAGGAGCACCGCGGCGAGCGTGAGCCCGATCCGCTGGGCGCTCCAGCGCTGGATCGAGACCTTCGGATAGGTGGGCGCCAGGGCCTTGAACTCCGCGATCAGGTCGCGCGGGTCCTCTTTCAGGTGCCGCTGGAGCTCGGTCGGGATCGCGAGTCCGACGGCGCACGCGAAGGCCTCGCCAACCTCCTGCGGCGTGAAGTAGCGCATCGCCGCCTCGTACACCGTCTTCGCGTCGGTGCGCAGGGCCATCACCAGCATCATGTTCGCCAGGTCGACGGCCTGGCGCCACGCCGAGGACCGGATCTCCAGACCCGAGACGTCGATCAGCTGCAGCCGCCCCTCGACCACCAGCAGGTTCGCGGGCTTGATGTCGCGGTGCGCCAATCCGTCGTCCCAGAGCGTGCGCATCAGCGCCATCGCCTGATCCACGATCTCGTCGTTCACCTCGGCGTGCCCGAGCGTCACGGAGCCGTCGAAGAACTCCGTGGGAAGCAGGTACTCCTCGTTCGGGGTGAGCTCGACGATCCCGTACGACTTCGCGACGCGGATGCCGTCGTCGTCGAGGAGCCGCAGCGCGTAGTCCTCGTACTCGATCAGCCGGCGCACCGTACCGAACGGCGCCTCGTCCTCGAGCTGGCCGTACAGGATCGTGCGCATGATCCGGTACCACCGGTCGGCGCGGGCGTGGCTCGTGGCCAGGATCTTGCCGAAGATCTTCGTGCCGTCCTCGGTCGTCATCAGCAGTGGTGTTGATCCGCCCGAGCCCTCGTCACCGAACGCCCACACGTCGGTCACCTCGATCGCGAGCTGCTCGCGCATCGCCGTCTTCACGGCCTCGCCGCGAGCGCCGTGGAGGTCCAGGTGCGCGGCGTTGCCCCCGCGCGCGTACGAGACCGGGAAGGACTCGTGCGGCGCGAGCCACGTGAACATCAGCTGCACGATCACACCGCCGAGGATGATGCCGTAGACCAGCGCGCTCGGGTAGCTGGAGGCGAGGAGGATCCGCGCCGCGGCGATCACGATCAGGAGCGCGATCACGCCGAAGCTGGCTCGGAACCGGTAGCGGGCCGGCACCATCGCGTACAGGACGGTGAACAGCGTGACCGACAGGCCGACGACGGCGGCGCCGGGGAAGTAGTACGTCAACTTGCCGTCCACGACCGGGCCCTCGATCACGGAGATCGGCGGCACCAGCTGGTTCGGCGGCAGCAGCCGTACGTGCAACAAGAGGAACGCGAGATCCGCGGCCGCCCACGTCACGAGGGCAACCACGAGGTGCCGGAACCGCCGGTAGAACGCGAGGGCGATGATCGCGACCCACCGGATCGCCAGCAGCGCCGCGGTCGTTGCGAGAGCGTTGAACACCTTGGCGACGTCGACCAGGCCGGTCGTCCGGATCCCCTCGGCCCATCGGAGGATCCGGACGTCGCCGGCGAGCGGCGGGTTGTAGTCCGCGCCGACATCGATCAATGCGGCAAGGATGGCGCCGATCGCAGCCACGATCACCGACAGGACGATCAGGCGGCGCCAGATCGGAGGATGCGGCAGCGGCGGCGCCGTCCCCGAGGGCCGGCGCAGCCGGCGCTTGCCGACGGCGACGCCCGGCAGCGAGGCGGCGGCCCCTCCCGTCTCCTCCGTGCTCATCCCGCGGGAACGATACCCAAGCTCAGGCGGCCCGCATCACGCGCACGTGGACCACGATGCCCGCGACGACCAGCACCAGACCGACCACGAGCCACGGCCAGGGGTTCAAGTACTGGTCGCAGCCGACAGCGGTCGCGGTGTGCCAGCACACCGTCCCCGGGCCGCGACGCTGCAGGAACGCGACCAACAGCGACACCCCGCCTGCGCCGGTGATGAGTCCCGGCGCCCCCGCTCGGAGGGCGGGACGGACGGCCAGACCGACCACCGCGAGCAGCACGAGCAGGAGCGCGGCCGGCGCCACCGCGAACACCGCGAAGCCGGTCGCGAACCCGTACACGGTCCACAGGAGGAACGGTCCCCACCGGCCGCCGGCGCTCGTCGCCGGATCGCCCGCGGCCGGCATCGCGCTCAGCGGCGCTCCGGCACCGGCACGTCGGGCCCCGCGAAGACGCAGCCGTTCCAGTACGCCTCGAGCCGCCGCGTCCCCTTCCGCCACCCTTTCACGTCCAGGTGAAGCTCCTCGGGCGGATCGAGCCTGCCGTGATCGAAGTGCACGGTGACGCCGTCACCTTCGATCGTGTCGAAGCGGTGTGGCCGCCGGGAGCTTCTGGTGAAGCTCGACCGACGGCTCGAGCGCGGCGACTCCGTGTGCGCCTCGAGCCAGACGAACGAGCCGACCAGACCGCGGCGCGGGTCGAGCCAGACCCACGCCTCGCCGCCGCGCTCGGCGATGAACGCGGCGGCCTTGTCGGTGGTGACGAGCTTGATCGGCATCACGGTTCCGCGGGCGCGGACGGGGCGTGGCGCGCCCCGTCCGCCGACCCGATCAGGTTGTCTGCAGCATCGAGACGTCTTCGTCCGGGGGCACGACCGGCTCCCACGGCTTCTTCTTCTGGGCGATCCAATAGTAGAGCGCGCCCGCGGCGAAGATCACCACGAACACGGTCCAGATCACGGGGATCTTGTTCAGGAACCCGATGTGGAAGTTCAGCAGCTGCTGCCCCTGCACGTAGTAGTCCGACTGCACGGGCTTCGGGTTCGAGAAGATCCGCAGGTAGTTCGAGGCCGATGCGCTCCCCGGATCCCAGGCGTTCACCGAGGACGACGGCGTCAGGAAGTTCAGCATCATCGCGAGGCCCCACAGGAGCGCGATCACGTTGATGACCATCCCCCAGCCACCGAGCTTGAACGGCGCCGGCGTGCGCGGCCATCCCTTCGTCCGCGCCCGGAGCACCGCGAGGTTCCCGAGCACGTAGCTCAGGTAGATCGACGCCGTGGCACCGACGGCGATCACGGCCGCGCCGACGAACTGGATGAACGGCACCGCCGCCAGGACGCCGACGATGATGCAGGTCGCGATCGGCGTGTGCAGCCGCGGGCTGACCTTCGCCATCGAGCGGGAGAACGGCAGCTGGTCGTCGCGCGCCATGCCGAACGCCAGCCGGATCGTCGCGGTCAGGATCGCCATGCAGCACACGAAGATCGCGGCCGACACGACCAGCAGGTACAGGGTGCTGCCGGCTCCCGACATCACCTCGGCGATGATCGTGCCGGGCGAGGCCGCGAGCGAGGCGGACTCCTTCGGGATGTCCGGCGCCGCGATCAGGACGCCCCACAGGAAGATCGCGCCGATCACGAACGCGCCGGCCACGGCCGCGAGGACCGCCTTCGGCGCCTCGGCGCGCGGGTTCCGGGTCTCCTCCGCGAGGGTCGAGGCCGTGTCGAAGCCGTAGATCACGTACAACGACATGAACATGCCGACCAGGAAGAACGGCAACGTCGTCGCGGCCGGGAAGTTCGCGTAGTTCCCCGCGTATTGCGAGCCGAAGATCACCCCCACGCCGTTGTGGTTGTGCACGGCCGCCAGGAACACCGCGAACACCACCATGCCGAGGATCTCGAAGATCACGCCGGTGTTGTTGATGATCGCGACGAGCTTCACGCCGTAGATGTTCAGCACCGTGATCAACACGAGCGTGATCACGGCGACCACCTTCTGGTCGGCGCTGCCCAGCGCGTCGTTCAGGTGCCAGCCGAACATGTAGTTCAGCGCGGGGATCAGCGCGATCGGCAGGGTCGCGCAGACCGAGGACACCGTGAGGATCCCGGCGAACAGATAGAACCAGCCGGTGATCCACGCGTAGCCGCGGCCGGCCAGGTACTTCGTCCACTGGTAGACCGAGCCGGCCAGTGGGAAGTGGCTCGTGACCTCGGCGAAGTTCAGCGCCACGATGAACTGGAACAGGGCCACGACGGGCCAGGTCCAGAACAGGCGGGCGCCGAGCGCCGAGATGCCGAGGAAGAACAGCGTGAAGATGCCCGTCGACGGGGAGATGTAGCTGAAGGCCACGGCGAACGAACTGAACGTGCCGAGGCCCCGCTCCAACTCCTGTTTGTACCCGAACTTCTCCAGATCGGCGGCGTCACGCGCCACCTGGTCCTCATGCGTCGACATCCATCCCCCTCCCACCTCGCGACCGGTGGGAGTCTGCTCCGACCAGCCGCGCAACGCAAACCGCGGACGGACGTAGGCTCCCGGCCACGATGCCGGGAGCGGGCGGAGCCTCAGCGGAGACGTTCGACGCGGCCGGCGCGCGCTGCCGCGTGATCCTCGACGGCTGGCGGTCGGTCTCCCCCCGGTTCGTGTTCCGCGGCTACTCGGAGGACGTCCAGGGGCCGTTCGTGCGCGAGCACCTCGACGCCGACGGGAAGCTGCGGGGACCGATCGCGGCGCTGCTGATCGAGAGCGGCGACGGCCTGGTGCTGGTCGACGCCGGGATGGGCCGGTTCACCGGGCTCGGCCGCTTCGCGGAGGGCGTCGACGCCGGCCATCTCCGGGGTGAGCTGGCAGAGCTCGGCATGCGGCCGTCGGACGTGCGCTGCGTGGTGATCACGCACGGGCACGCCGATCACGTCGGCGGGCTGCTCGGGCCCGGGAACGAGCCCGCCTTCCCCGACGCGCGGCACGTGATCGCGCGGATCGAAGCCGAGTTCTGGGGCTCGCCCGCCGCCGCCGCGTTGCCGGACGACGCGGGGGTTCCGGCCGCGACCGCCCTGGCGGCGCTGCTGGACGCGGGCCTGCTCGACGCGATCGAAGGCGAGGCCACCGCGGCCTCGAGCGTCCGGGTGATCGCCGCCCCGGGGCACACGCCCGGGCACGTCGGCGTGGTGGTGGGCGACGCGCTCCTGTGGTGCGGAGACGCGCTCGTCTCCCCGCTGAACGTGCCACACCCGGAGTGGACCTCGGCGTCGGACATGGACGAGCCGACCAACGGCCGCACGCGCCGCGCCCTGCTCGCGCGCGCGGCCGACGAGGACCTCGTGGTGGCCGGCTCGCATCTGGCGGTCGCCGGCACGATCCACCGGGCCGGGGACGGCTTCGAACTCGTCCCCCGGTAGGTCAGAGGCCGGCGAGCAGCGCGAGCAACCCGACCGGCCCCTCCACCATCGCGTCGGCCACCGCTACCAGGTCCTCCGGCGTCTCGGCGCCGAGCACCGCGACGCGGACGGCCGGAACCCCCCGGCGCGCGAGGTCCTCGAGCGCCGCGAAGGCGGAGAGGTCGGCCAGGTCGTCGCCGGCGTAGAGCGCCGCCGCCGGATCGCGTTCAGACAGGATGGCCCGGACCACGCCCCCTTTCCCTCCGCCCGCCGGGGCCAGCTCGAGCACCAGCTTGCCGTGCAAGAGCTCCAGCCCGTGCCGCTCGGCGATCGCGACCAGCCTCGGCCCGATCCGCTCGCCCACCGCGCGCGGATCGGGCGCCGTCCGCAGGTGCACGGCCACGCTCGCCGCCTTGTCCTCCAGGTGGATCCCCGCCTCGCCGGCCACCGCCGCGACGACCTCGCCTCGGACCGCATCGTCGAGGGGCGGGTGTCCCTCCAGCCCGTACAGCCCGACCACGTCGACGCCGGGCACCGGCAGCGCCGCACGAACGAACGCCGACGGGCGGCCGGTCACGATCGTGACCGAACCCGCCCGAGAGGCCAAGCCGGTCAGCACCTCGGCGGCGCCGGGCGCGGGCGCGGCGTCCTGCGGCCGGTCGACGATCGGCGACAGCGTTCCGTCGAAGTCGAGCAGGATCGCGGCCGCGGAGAGGCGCTCCCGCAGATCGGCCAGGCTCATCGCCTGGCGGCCCGCGGCCCGATCCGGCTGCGCAGGCCCGAGAGCCGTCCCGGCCGGAGCCGGCGTTCGGCCGGTCCGACCTCGGTCCTCGACAGGTTGCGAGCCGTGCCGATCAGGGACACGTGCGAGAACGCCTGCGGGAAGTTGCCGACGAGGCGCTTGCGCCCCACGTCGTATTCCTCGGAGAGCAGCCCGAGATCGGTCCGGACGCTCAGCACGCGCTCGAACAGCTCGCGCGCGAGCTCGTCCTCCCCTTGCAGCTTCAGGTTGTCGGCCAGCCAGCACGTGCACGGCAGGAACGCCCCCTCGCCGCCGGGAAGCCCGTCCACGTGGGAGCCGGGGTCGTAGCGGCGGACGAACCCGTCGATCAGCAGGCGCTGCCGGATCGCGCGGACCGTCCCCAGCATGCGCTCGTCGAGCGCCGGCAGGAACCCGACGAGCGGGACCATCAGCATCGCGGCGTCGAGCTCCTTCGAGCCGTACGACTGCACGAAAGCGCCGAGGTCGGCGTCGTAGCCCTCGCGGCAGACCTCCGCGTGCATCTCGTCGCGGAGCGCGCGCCAGCGATCGACGGGCCCGTCGAACCCGAACAGCTCCACGTCGCGGATCGCCCGATCCACCCCGACCCACGCCATCACCTTCGAGTGCACGAAGTGCCGGCGGCCGCCGCGCACCTCCCAGATCCCCTCGTCGGGATCGCGCCAGGTGGACTCGAGCACGTCCATGATCCGGCGCTCCATCTCCCATACCGGCTCCTCATGCGGGAGCCCCTCGCGCGAAGCCTGGTGCAGCAGGTCGAGGACCTCGCCGTAGACGTCCAGCTGGAACTGGCGCGACGCGTCGTTGCCCACGCGGACCGGGAGCGAGCTCTCGTAGCCGGGCAGCCACGCGAGCTCGAGCTCGGGCAGCCGCCGTTCGCCGCCGAGGCCGTACATGATCCGGAGGTCGCGCGGGTCGCCGGCCACCGCACGGAGCAACCACTCGCGCCACGCCTCGGCCTCGCGCTCGTAGCCGGCCATCAGCAAGCTGAACAGCGTGAACGTGGCGTCGCGGAGCCAGCAGATACGGTAGTCCCAGTTGCGCGCGCCGCCGAGGTCCTCGGGCAGCGACGTCGTCGGAGCCGCGACGATGCCGCCGGTCGGGCGGTAGGTCAGGGCCTTCAGCGTCACGAGCGAACGCAGGACCGCCTCACGCCACTCGCCCTCATAGGTACATGCGGAGGCCCACTCCCGCCAGTAGCGGGTGGCGCTGCGCAGCGCGTCCCACGGATCGATCTTCGGGGGCGGCGGCTCGAACGATCGGTGCCAGACCAGCACGAACGCGAGGCGCTCGCCGGCCCGCACCTCGAAGTCCGCCGTCACGGTGCCGGTCGCGACGTCGACCGGCACGTCGGTGCGCAGCTCGACGGCGTCGGGGCCGGCCACCGCGGAGACGGTCCGGCGGCCGGGCCGCAGCCACGGCACCGCCAGGCCGTAGTCGAACCGCAGCCCGAGCTCGGTCCGCATCGGCACCACCCCGCGGATCCCCTCGACCAGCCGGACGACCCGGGCCTGCCCGCGGCGGGGCGTCATGAACTCGGTCACGCGCACGAGCCCGTCGTCGACCGCGTGATCGGTCTCCAGGATCAGCGTGTCCTCGCGGTAGCGGCGGCGCGTCCGCGCCGGCACCACCGCGGGCGCCAGCAGCCAGCGGCCGTGCGACTCGTTGCCGAGCAGGGCGGCGAAGCACGCGCCCGAGTCGAACCGCGGCAGGCAGAGCCAGTCGATCGAGCCGTTGCGGCCCACGAGTCCCGCCGTATGGGTGTCGCCGATCAACGCGTAGTCCTCGAGCGGCAACGCCATGGTGCGGACCCTACCGGACGGACGCAGCGCGGGATGCTTGTTCACGGCCGATGCCCGGACTAGCTTCGACCGTCGGCCGGACCCGGAGATCGGAGGCAACGATGGAGCGGATCAAGCGGCACCTCGGCACGATCGTCGTCGCGTTCGTCACGGCGACCGTCGCCGCGGGCGGGACCGCGGCGGTCGCGGCGGCGGTCAACGCCCAGCGACTGAACGGCTACACCGCCAATCAGTTGATCCGGGTGAGCTCGAAGCGGACGACGGGCGGGGTCAACCCGTTGACGACGGCCACCGTGACGTCGACGTCGATCAAGACCCCCAAGAAGGGCTACCTCGTGATCGACGCGTCCTCGGCGATCGACGACAGCCTCGGTGCGGTCGACGGCACCCTGTCGTGCTGGCTCACGCTCGACGGGACGAAGCTCTCGACGACCTCGCGGAGCGTCAGCATCAGCCCCGGAAACGCCCTGTACGACCAGGACTGCGCCACGAACGTCGCCTGGCCCGTCGGTCCAGGGACGCATACGATCGGACTCGTCGCGGACAATCCTGACGGGACGGCCGCGACGTTCGGCCCCGCGACGCTGAACGCCCTCTACGAACCGTTCGGAGCGAACGGAGCTCCCCCGGCACCCCTTCCCGCGAGCTGAGCGGCGAAGCCCCGGGTCGGCGCGCTCAGCCGAGCGCGTCGAGGAACGTGTCGAGGTCGGGCGGGACGTGGAACGTCGGCTCGAGGTAGGGCTCGAGCGCCTCGACCGTCTTGTACCCGTTGCCGGTGATGAACGCGACGGTCTCCTCGCCCGGCCCGATCGCGCCCTGCTCCACCAGTCGGCGCAGGACCGCGATCGTGACGCCGCCGGCCGTCTCGGTGAAGACGCCCTCGGTCTCGGCGAGCAGCTCGATCCCGTCGATGATCTCGCGCTCGGTGCACCACGCGATCCGCCCGTCGGTCTGCCGTGCGACCTGCATCGCGAACATCCCGTCCGCGGGGTTCCCGATCGCGAGCGAGCGCGCGATCGTATCGGGCTTCACCGGCCGGACCTCCTCGGCGCCGTCCTGGAACGCCTGGGCGACCGGGCGGCAGCCCTCGGGCTGCGCGCCGGAGACGCGGTACGGCTTCTCCTCGATCGCACCGACCGCGATCAGCTCGCTGAAGGCCCGGTGGACCTTCGTCAGCAGCGCGCCGCTGGCGATCGGGACGACCACGTGGTCGGGCAGCCGCCAGCCGAGCTGCTCGGCCACCTCGAACCCGAGCGACTTCGACCCCTCCGCGTAGTACGGCCGCATGTTCACGTTCACGAAGGCCCACGGCAGCGCGTCGGCGACCTCGGCGCACAGCCGGTTCACGTCGTCGTAGTTCCCCTTGACCGCCACGACCTTCGCGCCGTAGGCCTCCGTGGCCAGGATCTTCGCGCGCTCCAGGTCGTCGGGCACGAACACGTAGCACGGCATGCCGGCCTTCGCGGCGTGCGCTGCGGTCGCGTTCGCGAGGTTGCCGGTGGACGCGCACGAGATCGCCTCGAACCCGAACGCGCGCGCCATCGTGATCGCGACGCTCACGACGCGGTCCTTGAACGAGTTCGACGGGTTCACCGAGTCGTCCTTGATCCAGAGCGTCCCCAGGCCCAGCCGCGCGGCGAGGTTGTCGGCGCGGCGCAGCGGCGTGAACCCGGCGCCCAGGTCCACCCGGTCGATCCCGGGGCCGCCGGGGAGCAGGTCCTCGTACCGCCACAGGCTCGCGGGGCCGGCCTCGACGTGCTTGCGGACCTGGTCGCCCTCGAGGGACTGGAGGTCGTAGGCGGGCTCGAGCGGCCCGAAACACTCCTCGCAGATCGTGAGCGGCTCGACCGGATACTGCTGGCCGCAGATCCGGCACTGCAGCGCCGCCGGCGACGTGAACGCCCGACTCACCAGGTCACCGCTCCCACATCGGCGCCCGAGACCGCCTTCGCGTACTTCGCGAGCGCCCCCTGCGTGTAGCGGGCCGCCGGCTGCGTCCACGAGGTGCGGCGGCGTTCGAACTCGGCGTCGTCGATCGCCAGGTCGATCCGGCGCGCCTCCGCGTCGATCACGATCTCGTCGCCCTCTTCGACCAGCGCGATCGGGCCGCCGACGAACCCCTCCGGCGCGATGTGGCCCACGCTGTACCCCTTCGTGGCGCCGCTGAAGCGGCCGTCGGTGATCAGCGCGACGTCCTTGCCGAGACCGGCCCCGGCCACCGCCGCGGTCACGGCGAGCATCTCGGGCATGCCGGGGGAGCCCTTCGGGCCCTCGTAGCGGATCACGATCACGTCACCGGGCTCGATCCGGCCGCCGGTGACCGCCTCGAACGCCGCCTGCTCCGAGTCGAACGGCCGCGCACGGCCCCGGAACTCCAGCGAGGCCGCCCCGGCGATCTTCATCACCGAGCCGTTCGGCGCGAGCGAGCCGCGGAGGATCGCGATGCCGCCCTCCGCGTGGATCGGCGCGTCGCCGGCGCGGACCACGTCGCCGTCGGGCGCGGGCGGATCGAGCGCCGCGAGGTTCTCGGCCACGGTCGCGCCGGTGACCGTCATGCAGTCGCCGTGCAGCAGCCCGAGGTCGAGCAGCTCGCGCATCACGACCGGCACGCCCCCCACGCGGTCGAGGTCGCTCATCACGAACCGCCCCGCCGGGCGCACGTCGACCAGGTGCGGCACCGAACGGCTGATCCGGTCGAAGTCCTCGAGCTCCAGCTCGACGTGCGCCTCACGCGCGATCGCGAGCAGGTGCAGGACCGCGTTCGTCGAGCCTGCGAGCGCCATCACGACGGCGATCGCGTTCTCGAAGGCCTCCTTCGTCATGATCGAGCGCGGCCGCAGGTCGAGCTGGGCCGCGCGGGCGGCCGCCAGACCGGTCTCGCGGGCAGCGACCTCACGGCGGTAGTCGACGGCGGGCGGGCTCGCCGAGCCCGGCAGCGACATCCCGATCGCCTCGCCGACCGCGGCCATCGTGTTCGCGGTGTACATCCCGGCGCACGAGCCGGTCGTCGGACAGGCCGCGCGCTCGAGCCCCAGCAGGTCCTCGTCGGACAGGTTGCCCTTCGCGTGCGCGCCCACCGCCTCGAAGACGTCCTGGATCGTGACGTCGACACCTTTGTAGGTGCCCGGCAGGATCGTGCCGCCGTAGAGGTAGACCGCCGGCAGGTCCATCCGCGCGATCGCCATCAGCATCCCCGGTTCGGACTTGTCGCAGCCGGCGATGCCGACGAACGCGTCCATCCGCTCGGCATGCATCACGAGCTCGACCGAGTCGGCGATCAGGTCGCGGCTCATCAGCGAGGCCTTCATGCCTTCGTGGCCCATCGCGATGCCGTCGGAGACCGCGATCGTCGTGAACTCGACCGGCACCGCGTCGCCCTGGCGGACGCCTTCCTTCGCGAGCGCGGCGAGCTTGTCGAGGTGGTAGTTGCAGGGTGTCACCTCGTTCCAGGAGGAGGCGACGCCGATCTGCGGCTTGCCGAAGTCGTCCTCGGAGAACCCGACCGCCCGCAGCATCGCCCGCGCGGGCGCCCGTTGGGGACCTTCGGTGACCTCCCAGCTCCGGGGTCGGCCCCGAGTGCCGTCTGCCATCGAACGAACCTCCCTCGGGTCGGCCTGGGGGAACCCACGGTACCAACCCGCGGCGCGCGCCCGACCCGTAGACTGCCCCGCCGTGACCACCCCGGAGATCGCGATCCCGCCCGACGCCGGGCGGAGCTGGTGGCTGCGGGACGCGCTCGCCCTGCCGGAGCTCGCCGGCGACGAGTGCCCGCCCCTGGCGGCCGACACCACCGCCGACGTCCTGATCCTCGGCGGGGGCTACACCGGCCTGTGGTCCGCGTGGTTCCTGAAGGAGCTCGAGCCCGACGCCGACGTGGTGGTCCTGGAGCAGGACATCTGCGGGGGCGGCCCGAGCGGCCGCAACGGCGGCTTCGTGAACTCGTTCTGGGGCGATCTGGACGAGCTCGTCCCCCGGTTCGGCGAGGCCGGCTCGCTCAGGCTGTGCGAGGCGGGCCAGGACTCGGTCGAAGCGATCGGCGCCTTCCTGGACGACCGCGGCGTCGACGGATGGTTCGCGCACGACGGCGACCTCAGCGTGGCGTCCTCCGACGCCCAGGTCGGTGCGTGGGCCGAGCTGATCATCACGGCCGACCGGCTGGGACTCGGCGACGTGTTCCGGACGCTCGGGCGCGACGAGGTACGTGAGCTGGTCGACTCGCCCGTGTTCCGCGGCGGCGTGCTGACCCCGAAGGGCGCCACGGTGCATCCGGCCCGCCTGGCGCGCGCGCTCCGCGAGGCCGTGCTCGAGCGCGGCGTGCGGATCTTCGAGGGCACGCACGTCGCGCGCTTCGGGACGGGCGAGCCCGCCGTGGCCGAGACGGCGGGCGGCACGGTGCGCGCCGGGGCCGCGGTGCTGGCGATCAACGCGTGGGCGCAGCACTGGAAGCGGTTCAAGCGGGCGATCACGGTCCGCGGCTCCTACATCGTGATGACCGCGCCGGCGCCCGACCGCCTGGCCGAGACCAACTGGACGAGCGGGATCGGCGTGTCGGACTACCGTTCGGCCCTCCACTACCTGCGCACCACGCCGGACGGCCGGATCGCGTTCGGGATCGGCGGGATGCAGCCGGACCTTGCGCGGCACATCGATCCACGGTTCGCCTACGACGACGCGTCGATCCGGGTCGCGATCGAGGACCTGCATCGGATGTTCCCGGGGTTCCGCGACGTGCCGATCGAGGCCGCCTGGGGCGGGCCGATCGACGTGGCCGGCGACCACGTCCCGTTCTTCGGCACGCTCGAGAACGGCAACGTCCACTACGGCCTGGGCTACACGGGCAACGGCGTCGGGCCGAGCCACCTCGGCGGGCGGATCCTTGCCCACCGGGCCCTGGCGAAGTACGACGACGTGCTGGCGCTGCCGAACGTCGACGTCGAGCCGCGCCGGTTCCCACCCGAGCCGATCCGCTCGGTCGGCGCGATGGTCGCGAACCGCGCGATCCACCGCCGCGACGTCTCGCTCGACGAGGACCGCGACCCGAACCCGTTCGTGGACTTCGTGGCGAAGCTCCCGCGGCGGCTCGGCTACAACCTGGGCCCGTGACCCGAGCGCGCCGGTCCGCCCGGGAGCTCCCCCGGCAGGCCGACGTGTCGTGGTGGATGGAGGAGGCCCTCGCCGACCCCGCGTTCGAGGCCGAGCCGCGACCGCCGCTGCGCGGGTCCGCGACCGCCGACGTCGTGATCCTCGGCGGCGGCTACACCGGGATGTGGACCGCGTGGTTCCTGCGCGAGCACGAGCCCTCGCTCGACGTGGTCCTGCTGGAGGCCGACGAACGCTGCGGCAACGGTCCGTCGGGACGCAACGGCGGCTTCTGCTACGGGATGTGGGAGGACCTGCCGGCGCTCGTGCGGTACCTCGGCGACGAAGACGCGCTCCGGATGGCCCGCGCCGCCGAACGTTCGGTCGACGAACTGGAGGCGTGGCTCGGCGAGCACGACGTCGACGCGTGGTTCACCCGCGCCGGGTTCCTCACGGTCGCGACGTCGCCCGCGCAGGACGGCGCGTGGCGCGAGCTCCTCGAGGAGGCCGACCGTCTCGGCGTGGCCGGGGGCAGGTTCGAAGAGCTGGAGGCGGACGCCGTGGCGGCCCGGTGCGCCTCCCCGGTGTTCGGGGCGGGGTACCTCCAGCCGGCCGGCGCGACGTTGCAGCCGGCGCGCCTGGCGCTCGGGCTCCGTCGCGAGCTGCTCCGCCGCGGCGTGCGGATCTTCGAGTCGAGCCCGGTGGCCCGGTTCGCCGCCGGACCGCCGGTCCGCGTCGAGACGCCGGGAGGGGAGGTCGTCGCCGAACGCGGCGTGCTCGGCCTGGGCGCGTGGACCGCATCCCTCCCCGCCTTCCACCGGACGATCGTGCCGCGCGGCACCTCGATCGTGCTGACCGAGCCGGCGCCCGAGCGACTCGAGGCGATCGGCTGGACCGGCGGCGAGGGGATCGGCGACCTCAGGACCGCCCTGCACTACCTCCGCACCACGCCGGACGGACGGATCGCGTTCGGCGCGGCGGCGGCGACCGCCGGCGCCGGCACCGGGCTCGGATCGCGCCTGCGCTACGACCCGCAGACGATCGTCAAGTTGATCGACGATCTCCGGCGGTTCTTCCCGTCGTGGGACGGCGTCGGGTTCGAGGCCGCGTGGGGCGGCCCCATGGACGTGACCGCGCTGCACCAGCCGTTCTTCGGAACGCTCCCTGGCGGGGCGCTGCATATCGGGGCGGGCTACACGGGCGGCGGCGTCGGACCGTGCCACCTCGGCGGCAAGATCCTCGCGGCGCTCGCCCTCGGGATCGAGGACGAGCACACCACGCTGCCGCTGGTCCAACGCGAGCCTCGGCGCTTCCCGCCGGAGCCGTTCCTCTCGGTCGGGGCGGCCGTGGTGCAGGGCGCGATCGTCCGTGTCGACGAGGCGCAGGACCGTGGCGGACGTCCCGATCCGCTCACCGGCTTCGTCGCGAGCCTCCCCCGGCGCCTCGGCTATGAGCTGGGGCCCTAACATGGCCGTATGCGGCGGGATGCACCGATCCTGGCCGAGGCGCTGACGAAGTCCTACGGCACGACCCGCGGGGTGGTGGACCTGTCCTTCGAGGTCCACGCCGGCGAGGTCTTCGGGTACCTCGGGCCGAACGGGGCCGGCAAGAGCACCACGATCCGCACGATGCTCGACTTCCTTCGCCCGACGGCGGGCCGGATCGCGGTCTTCGGCCTCGATCCGCGCGCCGACGGCCCGGCGATCCGGAGCAGGGTCGGCTACGTGCCCGGCGAGCTCGGCCTGTACGAGCGGCTGACCGGCGCCGAGTACCTGCAGGACTTCGCGGAGTTCCGCGGCGGGCTTCCTCGGGAGCGGATCGACGGGTACGCCGAACGGCTGAAGCTCGACCTCGCGACGCGGATCCACGAGCTCTCCCACGGGAACAAGCGGAAGGTCGCGTTGATCCAGGCGTTCATGCACGAGCCGGACCTGCTGGTGCTCGACGAGCCCACGCAGGGCCTCGATCCTCTCGGGCAGCAGGAGTTCTACGCGATGATCGCCGAGGCGCGCGCCCGCGGCGGCACCGTCTTCCTGAGCTCGCACGTGATGCCCGAGGTCGAGCGGATCTGCGACCGCGTCGCGATCCTCCGCGAGGGCCGCCTGATCACGGTCGACGACATCGGCGACCTGAAGGCGAAGGCGCTGCGCACGATCGAGTTCCACTTCGCCGAGGAGGTGCCGGCCGAGCGGTTCTCGACGCTGCCGTCGGTGGTGACCGCCACGGCGCTGGGGGACACGGTCCGCCTGACGGTCCGCGGTGAGCTCGACGAGGTCGTGAAGCAGGCGGCGGCCCACACGGTCGTCGACGTCACGACCCGCGAGCCGACCCTCGAGGACATCTTCCTGAACCTCTACGAGGACGGCGGCGCGTCGTGAGCACCGCGACCGTCGCGCTCGAGCATCCCGGCGGCTTCCTGGCGAAGAGCGTCCGCGACCAGCGCCGCGCGGCCACCGGCTGGATGATCGGCATCGTCGCGATCGCACTGCTCTACGCGTCGCTGTTCCCGAGCATCAAGGCCAGCTCGGCCGACCTGCAGTCGTACATCGACAAGCTGCCCGACGCGTTGAAGAACGTGCTCGGCACCGACTACGCGTCGCCGGCCGGCTACCTCCGCGGCGAGATCTTCAGCTCGATGGGCGTGATCCTGCTGCTGATCTACGCGATCGGCGCCGGCGCGCGCGCGATCGCCGGCGAGGAGGAGGCGCGCTCGCTGGACCTGCTGCTGTCGACACCGCTGCGGCGCTCCCAGGTGCTCCGCGACAAGGCACTGGCCACGGTCGCGATCGCGGTGGCGCTCGGCGCCGCGTTGTTCGTGGTCCTGGCGATCCTCGGGCCGGTCTTCCAGCTCCACGTGGCGGTCGGGAACCTGGCGGCCGCGTGCCTGATGCTCGCGTCGCTGGCCTGTGCGTTCGGCGCGATCGCGTTGGCGGTCGGCGCCACGACCGGACGCAGGGTCTGGGCGATCGCGGTCGCCGCCGGGATCGCGGTGGTCACGTACATCCTGAACGCGGTCGCGCCGACCGTCTCCGCCCTGGAGCCGCTCCGTCCGCTGTCGCCGTTCCGGTGGTACCTCGAGCCCGATCCGCTCGTGACCGGCTTCCATCCGGCGAACGCCGCGGTGCTCCTCGGCATCGCGGCCGTCGGCTACGCGATCGCGTTCGTCGGCTTCACCCGCCGCGACCTCGCGGCGTGACCGCTCAGCGGGTCGCGACGAGCCACAGCCGCGACGACCCCAGCTCGAACGGCTCGAGCTCGTCGTCGCGGGCCTCGAACGCGGTGAAGCCGGCCTCGCGCAGGAGGTCGGTGAGCGCCGCGAGCGTGTAGACGCGGATGGAGGAACGGAAGGTCTCCCGCTCCGCCCCCCGCACGAACGTCCAGTCGGTCTCGACCCGCCCCTCGTCCAGCACGAACCGGGTCTCGTTCAGGACCAGCGTGTCGCCCGCGTCGAACCAGGTCCGGTCGCGGAAGCGCGGATAGATCGACTCGAGCGCCGGCGTGTCGATCAGGTACCGGCCGCCCGGCTTCAGTGCGCGCGCCGCGGCCCGCGCCTGCGCGAGGTTGCCCGCGTCGTCGAAGTACCCGAAGGACCCCCACATGCAGATCGCCGCGTCGAACTCCTCCTCGAACCGCAGCTCGCGCATGTCGGCGTGCTCCACGGTGAGGCCGGCCTCGCGCGCTTCCTCCAGGAACCGTTCCGTGATGTCCACGCCGACAACGTCGTAGCCGCGCTCGACGAGCCTCCTGCCGACCCGGCCGGTGCCGCAGGGGACGTCCAGGATCCGGGCAGCGGGCTCCACGCGAAGGGCGCGCTCGATCAGGTCGACCTGCTGCTCGGCGTCTTCCAGCGAGTCCCAGCCGAGCTGCACCCCCTGCCAGGCGCCGAGCTCGAAGAACCCCTCCCACCAGTCCACGGTCAGCTCCGTCGGACGAGGCCCGTCACGCGGCCGGTCGCGCGTGCGACGCGGGCGTCCCGAAGCATCACGGTCGCGGCGTTGCGGCCCGGCACGCCCATCACGCCGCCGCCCGGATGCGTGCCGGCCCCGCACAGGTACAGCCCCTTCACCGGCGTGCGGTAGTCGCCGTAGAAGGGGATCGGCCGGAACGAGAACAGCTGGTCCGGAACCAGCTCGCCCTGCGCGATGTTGCCGCCGAGCAGCCCGAACCGGTCCTCGAGGTCCTTCGGCGTCAGGACCTCGACGTGTTCCACCAGGTCCTCGATGCCCGGCGCGAACGCACCGATCTCGGCCAGGACCTTCTTCGCCCAGGCGTCTCGTGTGCGCTGGGTGTTCGGCGTCTCGATCGGCAGGTACTGGGTGAACGCGAGCAGCAGGTGCTTGCCGGGCGGCGCGAGGCCCTCCGGCTGGTGCGCGGTCGGGAACACGATCTCGGCGTACGGGTGGCGCGAGGGCGCGCCGTACTTCGCGTCGTCGAACGCCCGCTCGAGGTACTCCATCGAGGGCGAGACCGCCATCAGGCCGCGATGCACCGATCCCTCCTGGTCCCAGCTCGGGAACGTCGGCAGCTTCGAGAGCGCCACGTGGAGCTTCGCCGAGCCGCTGCGCGTGCGGATCCGCTCGACGTCGTGGACCACGTCGGTCGGCAGCCGATCGGCACCGACCAGGTCGAGGTAGGTGGTCTTCGGATGCGCGTTCGAGACGACCTGCTCGGCGCGCAGGAGGGTCCCGTCGCGCAGCTCGACCCCGACCGCGCGACCGGAGGAGCCGATCGCGATCCGGGCCACGTCGGCGTCGGTGCGGATCGTGGCGCCGGCGGCGCGCGCGGAGGCGGCCATCGCGGCCGAGACGCCGCCCATCCCGTCCTGCACCCAGCCCCACGCGCCGAAGTGGCCGTCGACCTCGCCGATCCAGTGGTGGAGCAGCACGTAGGCCGAGCCCGGCGTCATCGGCCCGTTCCAGCCGCCGACGATCGACTGCGTCGCCAGGGCGCCCTTGACGCGTGGATCCTCGAACCACTCGTCGAGGAGATCGGCGGCGCTCATCGTGAACAACCGGACCAGCTCGTGGATGTCCCGGCCGCTGAGGTGGCGCAGCTTCGCGCTGGCGCGGATCCATCCCGGCAGGTCGCCGACGCGCATGTTGGGCGGGATCACGAACAGGAGCGACTTCAGCAGCTCGGCGACCCGTTCGAACGAGCGGTCGAACGCGATGTACGCCTCGGCGTCGTGGGGGCTCAGCGCCGCGATGTTGCGGACGTCGCGCCGGAGGTCTCCCCAGAGCGTGAGCGACGTGCCGTCGGGGAACGGCACGAAGTAGTCGGGCGTGATGATCGAGACCTCGTACCCGTGGCGGCGGAGCTGGAGCTCCTCGACGATCCGGTCCGGCATCAACGAGACCACGTAGGAGGCCGAGGAGATCCGATACCCGTCCCAGGCGCCCTCCGTCGCGGCCGCCCCGCCGAGGATCGGCCGGCGCTCCAGGACCAGGACGTCGCGCCCGGCCCGCGCCAGGTACGCCGCGCATGCCAGCCCGTTGTGGCCGCCGCCGACGACGATCACGTCGTACTGGTGCGCGCCCACGGCCGGAGGCTAGCCTTAGCCCTTCCGCGGTCGCAAACGAGGGGCGGATGGACACCGACGTGATCGTGCTCGGAGCCGGCTTCGCCGGACTGACCGCCGCGCGCGACCTGTCGGAGCGCGGCCGGTCCGTCGTGGTGCTGGAGGCGCGCGACCGGCTCGGCGGCCGCACGTGGACCGCGCCGATCCCCGGCACAGACGTGCTCGCAGAGTTCGGGGGGACCTGGTTCTCCCGCGAGGCTCAGCCGAACCTCGCGGCAGAGATCGCCCGGTACCGAGTGGCGGTGACCCCGCCGGACATCCGCACCTACGCCTGGCTGATCGAGGGCCGTCTCCGCCTGGGGGACGACGTCCGGGCCGGATGGGCGGACGCGATGCGCGAGTTGAGCGCGCCGCTCGCCGCGACGAGCCAGCGGGTGCGCGAGCTGTTGGCCGGCGGCGACCCGGCCGCGGCGGCTTCGGAGGACGTGAGCATCGCCGAGTGGGTCGCGCGGCAGGACGTGTCGACGGCGGCGCGCGAGTACCTGCTGACGTTCGCCGCGACGATGGGCGGCTCGCCGCCGGCGGCCCAGTCGATGCTGCCCCTCGTCCTGGACGCCGTCGAGGCCGATTACACGTTCGCGTCGGCGTTCGAGGACATCGGCGAGAGCTTCACCGACGGGACGGTCAGCCTCGCGACGGCGATCGGCGATGGCCTCGACGTCCGGCTCGGCACGATCGTGGAACGGGTCACGCACGCCGACGGCGACGTCGCGGTCGACCTGCGAGGCGGCGGCACGGTGCGCGCCGCCGCGGCCGTCGTCGCCCTGCCGCTGAACGTCTGGGCCGACGTCGCGTTCGATCCCCCGCTGGCCGATCCGAAACGCCGCGCGGCCGCGCAAGGGCAGGCGGGCACGATCACGAAGGTCCTCGCGCTGGCCACGGGGATCGAGCCCGGCTTCGTCGGGGTCGGATGGGGCCTGCCGTTGGAGGTGATCGCCACGAAGGACACGCCGGGCGGCGGCGTCCTCCTGACCGGGTTCGGCACGATGCAGCCGCCCGACGGCGACGACCCGGCGGCGGTACGCGACGCCGTGCATCGGTTCGCGCCGAACGCCGGGGTCGAGGCGACGGCCACCCACGATTGGGTCGCCGATCCCCACGCGAAGGGGACCTGGCTCGCGATCCCACCCGGCTGGACCAGCGACGGGACGTTCGCGGCGCTCACCGACCCGGAGCCGGGGCTGGCCTTCGCCGGCTCCGACATCGCGAGCGAGGGCGCCGGGTGGATCGAGGGAGCGATCTCCAGCGCGCACGCCGCGGCCGCCCACGTGCTGGGCGCGCTGCGAGCCGCGGGCTAGACGACCCGGGCGCCGTCCTTCCAGACCTGCTCGACGCGATCCCTCAGCGTGGCGAGGTCGAACGGATCGCCGTCGACCACCACGAGGTCGGCCGTCTTGCCGGCCTCGAGCGTGCCGAGCCGATCCTCCCAGCCGAGCAGCTCGGCGGCGCTGGACGTCGCTGCGACCAACGCCTGCTCGGGCGAGAGCCCGGCGCCGGCCATCAGCTCCAGCTCGTGCAGGTTCGTGCCGTGCGGGGCGACCGGGCAGTCGGTGCCCATCGCCACACGAACGCCCGCCTCGGCCGCCCGACGGAACGCATCGAGCTCGGGCCGACCCAGGCCCTCGAGCTTCGCGCGGATCGCGTCGGGCAGGTGCGGGTCGGCGGCCATCGCCTCGGTCGTGTCGCCGGCCGTCAACGTCGGCACGAGCCAGGTCCCGCGCTCGAGCATCAGCCCGATCGCCTCGTCGTCGAGGTACGTACCGTGCTCGATCGAGCGCACGCCGGCACGCACCGCCCGCTTGATCCCCTCGGGCCCGTGCGCGTGCGACATCACCGGCCGGCCGAGGTCCGCGGCCGTCCGGACGATCGCCGCGACCTCCTCCTCGGAGAAGTTCGGCTGCATCGGATCGTCGCTCGGCGACAGGAACCCGCCCGAGGACGCGATCTTGATCACATCGGCCCCGGCGCGGATCACCTCGCGAACCTTCCGGGTCACGCCCTCGACCCCGTCGCACAGCCCGCTCGGCATGCCGGGGTAGTCGACGCCGTAGACCCCGATCGTGCCGCTCGGCATCCAGGCGTCGGCGTGGCCGCCGGTCATCGACAGCATCGTCACGCTGATCTGCATCCGCGGGCCCGCGAGGGTCCCCTCCTGCACCGCCATCCGCAGACCGGCGTCGGCGCCGGACGCGTCGCGGACCGACGTGATCCCCAGTGCCAGGGTCAACCGGAGGTTCTCGGCCATCCGGAAGAACGACAGGCTGAACGGCTCGTTCATCACCCGGTACTCGTCGAGATCCTCGTGGCGGCCGGCCAGGTGGACGTGGCAGTCGAACAGGCCCGGCAGCAACGCCTTCCCCGCGCAGTCGACGCCCTCGTCGCCGTCGAGGCCCGAGCCGACCTCCACGATCCGGCCGCCCTCGGTCACGACGTCGCCGTCGGCGAGCGGCGCGCCGGTCCCGTCGAAGATCCGGCCGCCCGTGAACACCGTCCTGGTCATCCGGTCGCTCCTCCCACCCCTAGACTCCGGCGCGAACCCTATACGGAAGGACCCCCGCCGTGGACCTGCGACCCACCGAGGAGGATCGGGCGCTCGCGCGCCGCGCGCGGTCGTTCGCCGACGAGGTGCTCGAACCACTCGAGGACGAGTGCGAGGAGCACGGTGGCCTCACGCCCTCCTCGGCGGCCGCGGCGAAGCAGGCCGTGCTCGATCGCGGCTTCAACGCGATCAATCACGCGCAGGAAGACGGTGGACAAGGCTTCGACCTGTTCCAGCAGATGCTGATCGAGGAGCAGTGGGGCCGCGTGACCGGCGCGCTGTGGGACATCCCGTGGCGCCCGTCGATCCCGCTGGCGCGCGGCACACCCGACCAGAAGGCACGGTACCTGCGTCCGTCGTGCCGGGGCGAGCGGCGCGACGCGTACGCGATCACCGAGGAGGGCGCCGGCTCGGACGTCGCGATGGTCGCCACCACCGCCCGCCGCGACGGCGGCGGATGGGTGCTGAACGGGGAGAAGTGGCACGTCACCTCGGGCGACGTCGCCGACTACTTCCTGGTCCACGCGCACGTCGACGGCGACCCGGCGGGAGCGACCATCTTCCTGGTGGACAAGGACACGCCCGGCGTCCGGCTGGTGCGCACGCCCGCGTACATGCACACGTTCGTCTTCGAGCATCCGATCTACGCGTTCGAGGACGTCCGCGTGGACGGCGATCGCGTGCTGGGCGAGGTCGGCGAGGGGATCGAGCTGACGCGCGACTGGTTCGTGGAGGAGCGCCTGATGATCGGCGCGCGGACCGTGGGCGCCTCGACGCGGGCGCTCGAGCTCAGCACGGCGTTCGCCCGCGAGCGGCGGCAGTTCGGCCGGCCGATCGCGGACTTCCAGGCGGTGAGCTTCATGCTGGCCGACATGGCGGCGGAGCTGATGGCCGCGAAGTCCCTGCTGTACCGCGCGTGCTGGGAGGCGGCTCGCGGGGGCTCGGGCCGCAAGCGGATCCACGCGCACGCCGCCGCCGTGAAGCTCGTGTGCAGCGAGACCGCGGGGCGGATCGTGGACCGCGGGGTGCAGATCTTCGGAGGCCGCGGCTACATGCGCGAGCAGCCCGTCGAGCGGCTGTACCGTGAACTGCGCGTGGACCGGATCTGGGAGGGAACCTCCGAGATCCAGCGCACGATCGTGGCGAACGAACTGACCAAGCGCGGCCCGGATGCGTACGCGGGATGGCCCGAGTAGCTCAGGTGCCGTCCATGCAGCCTGCCATCTCGCTCGGCAGGCCGTGCATGTTCAGTCCCGCTCCGCCGTCCACGAAGTCGTAGGCCTTCCCCTCCCACATGCCGGGCAGCCCCGGATAGGAGAGCCGGTCCGTGTCCTCGGAACGGAACTGGAAACCCACCCAGTTGGGCGAAACGAACCCGGACGTGTCGTATGGCGCCACCGCCACGACGCCGGAGCCGAACCGCCGCTGCTCGACCAGGAAGCGCCCCTGGAACGCGAGGTCGGCCTTCGCGTAGAGCTTCACGTACCAGCGCCGGATGCCCTGCAGGTAGTTCTTGTCGTCGGGCGGCGACTCGGGCCCGGCGAACGTCCGCATGTCCACCACGGTCAGCGCCGCGCGCTCGTCCGTCGTCCGCGCGATCAGCTGCAGGGGTCGGTCCCACAGCGGCGAGCCCTTCGTCGGCGTGACCCAGCCCCCCTGGCAGGTATCCGTCGCCGCACCCGCCGTCGGCGGCGCCGTGGCCGGCAGGGCCGGCGGCGTCGGCGGCGCGGTCGAGCCCGGCGGGGTCGCGAGCGGACTCGGGATCGACGCTTTGGAACCGCCGGTGCAGGCGACCAGGACCGCGGCCAGCGCGAGGATCGGTGCGGTGCGGATGATGAACCTTCGCAACGGATGGCTCCGAACGGGTTGCAGGGCTCTGGGAGGATACCGGCCGGTACCCTCGAGCGGTCCCCACGATCGAAGGAAGGAACCCGGCACTCGATGACGCCCGCGCGATACCCGCTCCATCCGGCGCACGATGAGCGGCGGGACTCCACGAGCCACCCGCTGCCCCTGAGCCGGCGACGGTTCTTGGAGCGTTCCGCGATGGCCGTGGCCGGCGGGGTGCTGTTCGCCTGTACGGGCGGCAAGACGATCCCGAAGGTCTCCGACAGCACCTCGGTGGTCGACACGCGCTGGCCGATCAAGCGCGTCGTGTACCTGATGCTCGAGAACCGGAGCTTCGACAACCTGTTCGGCAGGTTCCCCGGCGTGGAGGGCACCCGGATCGGGGTGATGGACGGCAAGGAGGTGCCGCTCAAGCGGTGCCCCGACTGGCTCCCCGGCGACCTCCCGCACGATCGCGCCGGTGCCCTCAACTGCCTGAACGGTGGGAAGCTCGACGGGTTCAACACCGGGGCGTACGGCGATCCCTGGGCGTACACGCAGTTCGACGGCACCGAGGTCCCGAACTACTGGCACTGGGCCAGGGAGTACGCGCTGTCGGACCACTTCTTCGCCTCCGTGCTGGGACCGTCGTATCCGAACCACTTCTTCTTCATCGCGGGCACGTCCGGCGGTTCGATCGACAACCCCGAGAACATCGGAACGAGCGCCATGGACAACGGGATGACGTTCAAGAGCTGGGGCTGCGACGCGGTGGGTGACGACGTCTTCGTGTTCACGCTGGACGATGAGGCGCACCTCGCGAAGCACTCCTCGTGCTTCGACTTCCCGACGGTGGGCGAGCAGCTCACGAGCAAGGGCGTCGACTGGGCGTTCTACGGCGCGGCGCCGGGCGTGCCCGGCTACTTCTGGAACGCGTACAACGGTGTGTCGCAGGTCTTCCACACCGAACTGTGGAACGAGCACTCGCGCGACGTCGCGAACGTGATCAACGACGCGGAGAAGGGAACCCTGCCGTCCGTCACCTGGGTCACGCCGCGGTTCGAGCTGTCCGATCACCCGCCCGGCAGCTCGGCGTTCACGCACAACTGGGTGAGCGGCCTCGTCGAGGCGATCATGAAGAGCGACCAGTGGGAGCACACGGCGATCTTCGTGACGTGGGATGAGTGGGGTGGCTTCTACGACCACGTCGAGCCGAAGGCCGTGGACCCGGTGGGGTTGGGCTTCCGCGTGCCGATGCTCACGATCAGCCCGTACGCGCGACGGGGTGTGATCGACGACCTCACCGGCGAGTTCTCGAGCCCACTGAAGTTCATCTCCGACAACTGGGGGCTCTCGTACCTCACGAAGCGGATCGCCTCGACCCACAACTTCGAGCACGTCTTCGACTTCTCCGCGAAGCCCCGGCCGCCCTCGGTGACCGGCGTGCGCGTGAAGACGTACGGGCAGTTCGACCAGTTCCCGGAGAACTATCCCGGCTGGCCGCCGGGCACGGTGCCGGACCCCAGCTCGTTCTGAGGACGCCGGGCTAGGTGGCCGGCGCGTCGGGGCGGTTCGGTGCGTCCGGACGGGAACCGCTCGGCGCGGCACCACGGTCCGCCGGGCGAGGCTGATCACCGTTGCGCGCCGGTGTCGGCTCCTCACGATCGGTGCTCGCATCCACCTCCGACGTGTGACCGTTGCCGGTCAGATCGATCAGGTTCACCGACGGCGCGCCGAACGGCCCCGCGGGCTCGCGGCGAGGCTCGGGCTCGCGCCGCGGTTCGGGCTCGCGATCCGGCTCCGACCGCTGCTGTTCGACCCGCTGCTCGTGCTCCCGCGGTTCCGGCTCGCGGGGTTCCGGCTCGCGCGTCGGCTCTGGCTGCGCTTGCGGGGGCGGAGCGTGTTGGGCCTGCGCCGGCTCGGCCTTCGGCTCGTCGGCCCTCGGCTGCACCACCTTCGGCTCCTGCGCCGGCTTCGGCTTGGGCTTGGGCTTCGCCCTCGGCTTCGAGGGCTGTCGCACCACGGGGATGTCACTCATCTCGTAGGCGATCTTCTTCGCGTCCCGGTTGCCGCTGAACCCACCGTTCTGGAACGCGCACATGCCCGACGAGAGCCGGACGCCGGTGCCGGTCAGCTCGACGTCGTCGAGCCGAGCGCCCGCCCCAGCCTCCCATGCCATCAGCAGGCCCTGCGCCTCAGGCTTGCGCAGCTCCGGCAACACCGCGGCGAACGTCCCGCCGCCCAGGTACGCCATCGTCGAGCCGTCGGGCATCGTCAGCGCGACCGCCTCGGCGACGCTCTTGAGCTGCGCCGAATCCGGAACGCGCGCGACCTCCTCGTCGTCGCCGCTGCGCAGGCCGACCTTGAGCACGCCGACGCAGAACGTGTCGTCTTCGCCCCGCGGGCGCTGCGTCTCCTCGCGGAGACGGGCGCGGAACGCCTCCTCGTCGCCCAGGTCGGCGGCGGCGCGCACCGCGGCCTGCTTGCGGAACCGCGAACGACGCGCCTCCGCGGCGGCCGCGGCGGCCGCCACGTCGATCTCGGGCCTGGCCTTGGGGGGCTTCGGCGCCTTGGGCTGGGGCGGCTGTGGAGCCGGCACCGGGGTACGGGCCTGCGTCCGCGGATCGCGGGTCGCGCGTGATTCGCGGGACAGGTAGCGCGCCTTCTTCATCACGGCGCGGTTCACGACGCCACCGACGATCCACGCACCCACCCGCTCGAACCGGTCGCGGACCTCGTCCACCGAAGAGCGCGACGTCTTCGTCGCGTCCGCGACGACCACGATCCCGTCGGTCAGTGGCGCGAGGTACAGGGGGTCGGCGACGAGCAGAGCCGGCGCGGTGTCCAGGAGCACCAGGTCGAACCGCTCGCGGAGGAGTTCCAGGACCTCGTCCATCTGCTCGCTGCCCAGCAGGACCTCCGGCGCGATCTCGCTGACACGGCCCGTCGCGATCACCGACAACCCCGGCTCCGTCGTCTGCTGGATCGCGTCGTCGAGCGACGCCGCGCGGGTGAGCACGTCCGTGAGGCCGACGTTGTTGCTGGCGCCGAACAGCGCGTGCAGCCGAGGACGGGCGAGGTCGCACGACACCGCGACCACGCTCTTGCCGCTCTGCGCGAGCGCGACCGCGAGGTTCGCCGTGGTGGTCGTCTTACCGTCACCGAGCCCGGGCCCCGCCACGGCGATCACCTGGAGCGGACGGTCGCCGGCGGCGTGCAGCAGCGTCGACCGAGCGCCCTTGTAGGCCTGTGACGCCTGGTTGTCGGGCGAGCGCAAGAGGATCGGCCGCGGATCGCGGCGTCCCCGCCAGCGCGAGAGCCTCGGGACCACGCCGAGGGTGGGCGCCTTGAGCGCCATCGCCATGCGGTCCCGATCGAGGACGGGATCCTTGAGCCGCTCGCGCACGAGCGCGAGGACGAACCCCAAGATGAACCCAACGAATCCGAACAACAGCCCGTTCGTGATGTAGCCCTTATTCGCGGGAACGGTCGGGAGGTCGGCCTTGAACGTGATCGATGCGACGTTCAGCGAGACATCCGGCAAACCGGCGAGCGTGGTCGTCAGCGCCAATGCCAAGGCGGTGTTACCGCTATCGGTCGCAGCCTTGATCTGAGCTTTGAGCGGGTCGCGGATCGGATCGATG
>DATHCP010000110.1:0-4981 GCA_035490535.1 Actinomycetota bacterium | reverse complement strand
GCGTTCCCATTCCCCGCGCGGCGTGGTCTGCACGAGTGGGAGCAGGTACGTGACCGCGTACGCCAGCGACGGACCGTCGTGATCGGGCCACCGCTCGGAGAGCAGCGGCGCGAGCTCGGCCCGCGTGCGCGGCCGTTCCTCGAGCAGCGCCGTGGCGATGGCGACCAGGTCATCGACGTCCAAACCGGCGAGGCGCCTGCCGAAGGGGCTCCCCTGGTACAGCGACCGGTCCAGGACCGGGCCGATCACCGGCCGTAGCACCAGGGCGTCGGAAGCCGAGACGAGATGGAGCGTGGCGCGGAACAGCGGCATCCGCACCGCTCGGCGCCGCGCGATCGCGCGCGAGAGCGTCGCCGGATCGAACCCGTCGACCCGACTCCAGAGCGCCACGTAGGGATCGCGTGGCACCTGCGCTTGCATCCCGACCAGGCGGTCGACGGCCGCGATCGGCGCGAGACGCGTGCGCCGCAACAGCATCTGGCGCGCCAGCAGCGTGCGGTTCAGCGTCCGCGCGGACAGGACGTCGGGGGATGCCATGCGAGCGCGAGGATATCGGCGCCCGCCGACGTGACGTTCGTGCCCCGTTCATCCGGCCGGGGGTTGTCGCTCGCGCGCGCCGGGTGTGGGATGGGGAGACCGATCCGATCCGATCCGACCATGGGAGGGCGAGATGGACAAGGTCGTGCACTTCGAGATCCCCGCCGACGACGTCGCGCGCGCGAAGGGCTTCTACGCGGAGGTCTTCGACTGGGACCTGAACGACATGGACATGGGCGGCGGCGAGACGTACACCGCGGTCGGAACCGTCGAGGTCGACGACCAGCGGCGGCCGAAGGAGCCGGGCGCGATCAACGGCGGCATGATGCGCCGCTCCGACGACACGCCCCACCCGGTGATCACGATCGAGGTCGACGCGATCGACGACACGATCAAGAAGATCGAGGCCGGCGGCGGCAGCGTCGTGCAGCCGCGCACGCCGATCGAGGGCATGGGCGCGTTCGCGTACTTCACCGACCCCGAGGGGAACGTGATGGGCCTATGGGAGACGCGGCGCTGACCCACTGACCGGCTGGACCCGGCTCAGCCGGGGATCTCGAACCGGACCGACGTGCCGCCGCCGGGTGGCGAGTTCGCGGCGATCGTGCCGCCGTGCGCCTCCGTCAGGCGCTTCGCGATCGCGAGCCCGAGCCCGGTGCCGCCCGCGTCGGCGGACGTCACGAACCGGTCGAACACCGTCGGCAGCCGCTCGGGCGGGATGCCGGGGCCGGTGTCGGCAACGGTGAACGCCGCGCCGCCGGGAGCCGCGTCCACGTGCACGGTGACGCTCCCGTCGCGCGGCGTGTAGCGGATCGCGTTCGCCAGGAGGTTCGTCAGGATCTCCTGCACGCGGACGGGGTCGGCCTCGATCGTCGCCGGCGTGCCGGGTGCCGCGTCGACCTCGAGCCGGACGCCCCGTTCGCTGGCGGCGGTGTCGAAGGCGGTCGCGGCGGCCTGCGCGACCGCCCGCGGGTCCATCGTCTCGCGGTGCAGCTCGAGCACGCCGGCCTCCGCCATCGACAGCGTGCGCAGGTCGTCGAGCAGATGCGCCATCAGCTCGGTGCGGTCGAGCACCGGCCGCAGGTGGTCGGCGTCGGATGGGTAGAGCCCGTCGAGCATCCCCTCGATCGAACCCCGGATCGCCTGCAGCGGCGTGCGGAGCTCGTGCGCGACGTCGGCAAGCAGCTCGCGGCGGCGGCGTTCGTCGGACGCGAGCCGCTCGGTCATGGCGTCGAACGCGCCCGCCAGGTCGCGAAGCTGCCGCGCCGGCACTTCGCCGACCCGCGTGTCGTACTCGCCGCCGGCGACGCGGCCGGCCGCGTCCATCAGCATCCCCACCGAACGGCCGTTGCGCCACAGCCATCGCGCCACGAGCACGAGGGCGATCAACACCAACGCCGAGGCGACCACGGTCACCCCGGGCGCCGGCGGGTTGCCGCCGAGGAGCCACGTCACGAGCCGTGCGAGCAGCGCGACCAGGACGACGACCAGCAGGAACGCGACGAGCACGCCGCGGCGGAACCGCCGTCCGGCGCCGGGCCGGAACCCGCCGGGTCCGGTCCACGGCGGCGGGCCGTCGCCCCACGGCGGTCCGCCGTGCTCAGGCATCGGCGAACCGGTAACCGACGCCGTGGACCGTCAGCACGTAGCGCGGACGGCCCGGCGCCGGCTCGATCTTGCGCCGGAGGTTCTTCACGTGCGCGTCGATCGCGCGGTCGGCGGTGTCGAGCGCCACGCCATGCAGGGCGTCCTGCAGCTGGCCCCGCGTGAACACCCGCCCGGGCTCGCGCGCCAGCGTCGTCAGCAGCTCGAACTCGCTCGGCGTCAGGTCGACCGCCTGGCCCCCGACCCGCACCCGCATCTTCGGCACGTCGATCTCGACGTCGGCCACGTGCAGCACCTCCGCCCCGACGACCGCGCCGGCCGTTCGCCGCAGCACCGCGCGCACCCGCGCGACCAGCTCCTTCGGGCTGAACGGCTTGACCAGGTAGTCGTCGGCGCCGAGCTCGAGCCCGACGATCCGGTCGGCCTCCTCGCCACGCGCCGTCAGCATCACGATCGGCGTCGCCGACGTCTTCCGCAGCTCGCGCGCCACGTCGAGCCCGTCGACGCCGGGGAGGCCGAGGTCCAGCACCAGCAGGTCGGGGCGGTCGCCCCGGAAGCTCGCGATCGCCGCCGAGCCGTCGCCGACCACCGTGACCTCGTAGCCGGCGACCTCGAGGTAGTCGCGGAGCGTGCGCGCGATCTGCAGGTCGTCCTCGACGACCAGGATCCGTTGCATCGTCCGAGCCTCTCGCGACGGGCGGGCGGGGGCAACCGCCCCCGCCCCTGTCCGACCCGTCAGCCCGCCGACGCGGCTCCGCCCGGAGGCGTGCCGCTCGGCGAGGGCCCCGCGTGCTGCCGATGGTGCCATTCGGTGGCGCGCTCCTCGAAGCGCCGCCGGCCCTCCTCGTTCCACGGGCCGGGCCCGTGGCCGTGGCCGCCCCAGCGGCCGGCGCCCCGGACGATGCCGCCGATCAGGAAGAAGAACCCGAAGAAGAGCAACGGGAACAGGAAGAACCCGGGGAAGAAGAACCCACGGTCGTTCACCACATGCACGACCTGGATCTCCTGGCCGTTCTGCTGGGCGGTGTGCACCTGCTCCAGCGCCTGGGTCTGGCCGTTCGTCTGCCCGGCGTTGTAGGCGACGACCCCGATGCCCACGCCGCCCAGGATCAGGAGCAGCGTGGCGATGATCGCGAACCGACGCATCTGTGACCTCCTCGTCTCGCGTCTGCTTCCACGGTGACGCCGAGATGTGAAGCGCTCGTGAAGCGGATGCGGAGGTCGTTCGCGCTCGCTAGCCCTTGATCTCCTGGATCGTGTTCCCGCCGTCGACCACGATCGACTGGCCCGTGATGTAGCTCGCCCGGTCGCTGGCCAGGAACGCGACGACCTCGCCGATCTCCTCCGGACGCCCCGCCCGCCCGAGTGGCGTCGCGTCGCCGTAGCGGATCTCGTCCTCGGTCGACGACGACGTGGCGATCCATCCGGGCGCGACCGAGTTCGCGGTGATGCCGTGCGGGCCGAGCTCCAGCGCGAGCCCGCGCATCAGCCCGTCCATCCCGCCCTTGCCGGCGCCGTAGCCCGTGTCGCCGGGCGCCGTCACGATCGGCCCGGTCACGGAGGAGACCATCACGATCCGCCCCCAGCCCAGCCCGACCATCTGCGGCGCCACCAGGTGGGTCACGTGGAAGGCGGTCATCAGGTTCATCTGGATCTCGAGCTCGAACGTCTCGGCGTCGATCTCCAGGAACCTCCGGAACTCGAAGCCCGGCAGCCCCACGTTGAGCATGCCGGCGTTGTTGATGAGCACGTCGATCCTGCCGTGGTGCTCGAGCGCGGCATCGACGAGCGCCTTGGCCTGGGCGCGGTCGGTAAGGTCGGCGACGAAGCCGTGCGCTTCGTCGGTGCCGAGCTCCTCGGCCCGCTGGTGGATCCGGTCGGTCGTCGAGCTGATCGTGACCTCGGCGCCCTCGCGGACGAGGGCGCGTGCGCACGCCATCCCGATCCCGGCCTCGTTGCCGCAGCCGGTGATCAGCGCCGCCTTGCCTCGCAGTTCCTCGAGCATGGATCTCCCCTCCAGACGACGCGTATCGTCGCATGCTCCCGGATACCGGGGGGTTCCTCCGATAAGGTCGCGACCATGAGAGGCAAGAGGCTCGTTCCGCTGCTATTCGCCGGGTCGCTGTTGGTCCTGCTGCTGCCGCAAGCCGGCACCGCGGGGACGGAACCGGATCCGAACATCCACGACACGGTGCTCGGAACGACCGGGGGGATCCGGTACGCGACCGACTCGGCGGTCTACCAGGCCTCGAACAACGACTTCATCGACGTCTACGCGGGGTGCGGCGGGCCGAAATGGCACCTGTTCGGCGGCGGGAGCCTGGCCTCGGGCGGTGTCGCGAAGTCCTTCGAAGAGTTCGATCGACCGGCCGACTACACGGATGCCGACACGACCCTGGACGACGGGTGGCTCGCGAGCGCGAAGGGCACGCCGCCGGCTAAGCTCCACGCGTACACCGCCTGCATGAAGCACGCGGCGAGCTACCCGTTCGCCAACGTGCCGAACCAGGCATCGGCGAACCGGAACGCGCAGATCGCGTGCGCCGGGACCGAGCAAGTGACCACGGGCAGCATGGCGATCGCTACGAGCAACAGCTGGATCAACTCGTCCTACCCGTACGACGGGCCTGACAAGGACAAGATCCCGGACGACGGCTGGCGTGGGGCGGTGTACGACACCGGAAACGGGATCGGCGGATTTTCGGACTACGCGGTGTGCTCGAAGGGCTTGAAGCTCCACTACTTCAAGGGTCCGGCCACGAAGGTCAAGGTGAAGTCGGCCGTGACCGTCAAGGTGATCTGCCCAACGGACCAGCACGTGGTCGGCGGCGGCGAGAAG
>DATHCP010000109.1:0-5635 GCA_035490535.1 Actinomycetota bacterium | reverse complement strand
ATCGAAGGCGAACGCGTTGAGTTCATTCGTGGTGACGTCGTGAGTTCCCATTGCTGAGATGCGATCGAGATAGCGGAACATCGCCGCCCGCAAGCGATCGTCATTCAAGGGATCCATGCGCGTCCCGTTCAGTTGAGCTCTTCGATCCAGTTGCTCACGGCACTAGTCGCCACACGTGGCCTGCCTTCCAGTCCCCGCCCTTCGTGCTCGTGAAGCCGGTCGCGTATGCGCTCCACTCGGCCGCGACGCCCGAGCCCTGCACGAACTTCGTGTCGCCGATATGCAGGTTGCCGATCCGGTGGCCGCCCGCGTCGAACGTCGTCACGAACGCGTCGAGCCCGCCGTCGGATGGATCGCGCTGGTTGCCCACGACCCACGTCCGCCGTTTCGCGTCGATCGCGATCGCGAGCGGCTCCGCCGCGTCCTTCTTCTTCGTTCCCCACGTCCACGAGCGCACGAGCGCGCCGTCGGTCGTGAAGCGTCCGAGCCACACGTGCGACAGCGTAACCTTCGGGCCCCAGTAGATCGACGGGATCTGGCCGCCGGCCGCCGCGGTCAGCATCACGCGTCCGCCGCGGGCGGCGACGAGCATCATGCCCAGCTCGCCGGGCGCGGACACGCCGGGGCGCTTCGACCACAGCACGGTCCCGGCGGGGGAGAGCTTCTCCAGGATCACGGTGCCGGGCGCGTCGGTGATGCCCTGCTCGCCCGCGATGAACGCGGTCGCCGCCCAGCCGCTGACGTAGATCGCACCGGAGGAGCCGATCGCCACGCCGGTCGCGCGATCGAAGTACGAGCTGGGGATCGGCGCGGGCGGCTCGAACGGCGCGGTCCACTTCTGCGCCAGCGTCGGGGTCAGCGCGCGCACCCATCCGTCCTGCATCGGGTCGGCGCAGCAGCCGTGGTGCATCCCGACGATCACGACCTTCGAGGCGTCGACCGCGAGGCCGAACGTCGTCTCGGCGATCGAGCAGAACCGCCACTCCTTGGTCACGAAGCTCGAGAGCAGCGCGCCCTTCGGCGAGTACCGGCGCACGAAGTAGCCGGCGCCCTCGCAGCCGCCCTGGACGCTCCCGAGCAGGTAGACCTGGCCGTTCGGCGCAACGGCGACGCCGACGCCCGACGTGCTGGCCTGCTGGGAGGGGAGCCAGGTGCGGGTCCAGAGGCGGTCGCCGTCCTTCGTGTAGCGGACCAAGGTGGCCTCGACCGTGATCCCGACGCGCCGCTTGCCGGCGACGTAGACGCCGCCGTCGGGAGCGACGGCGGCCGCGAACGCCGCGACGCCGGTGGTGCGGGTCCAGCGGATCGTGGTGGCCTGGGCGACCTCGGGACTGAGCGTCAGCGCGATCGCGGCGACGGCGAGTGCGGTCAAGGTGCTGCGCAACGGGGGCCCTCCTTCGTCAGGGCCCGAGCGTAGCCTCCGACGGCCGCCCGGCCTGTACCCCGGGTGGGGGGGTTCTCCGGCCTCAGTCCGAGATCCGCCAGACGCGCCCGACCTCGCCGCCGCCGTTCAGCGGGTTCGCCGAGCCGGTGACGTACGCGCCGCCCGCGCGCGCCGCGACGCCGCCCCCGAGGAAGCGCCGGAAGTCGCCACCGACGGTGCGCCGGCCGAGGTCCTGCCCGCCGGAGCCGAACCGCCGGATGGACACGACGAGGCCGTGATCGCGCTTCTCCCGCTGCGTGCCGACGACCCACGTTCCGCCGGAACCGTTGATCGCGACGTCGGTCGGCTCGGCCGCGTGGTTCCGGTCCAACCCCCAGCTCCGCGACCACACCGGTGCACCGTCAAGCGTGAAGCTCCCGAGCCACGCATGCGTCCGCATGTGCGTCTTCCATCCGACGTAGAAGCCACCGAGGGCAGCGCTCACCATGATCCGACCGCCGCCGACGGCCACGGCGACCCGCCCGCTGTCGGCGAACATCGTGGTGTCGGTCCGGCGGGCCCACAGGACCGAGCCGGTCGGGCTCAGCTCCTGCAGCACGACCGTGCCGCGACCCTGGTACGCGTTCGGGCTCGAGGTCGGGGTCGGGGGCGGCTGCGTCGCGGCCCAGCCGCCGACGAACACGTTCCCCCCGTTGCCGATCGCGACGCCGTCCGCCGTGTCGAACCACGTCGACGGGATCGACGACGGCGGTTCGAACTGCGTGTTCCACTTCGGATGCAGACCCGCGTCGAAGGCCCGGACCCAGCCGTCGGTCGCCGGATCGTCACAGCATCCGAAGTCCTGCCCCGCGACGACCACCAGGTTCCCGCGAGCGGCGATGTCGGACGTGTACTGCGGCGTCAGCGTGCACGACTGGAGCTTCGTCTTCTGGAAGCGGCCGAACGACGCGAGCGCCGTGCCGGACGGGCTGTACTTCCGGATGAACCAGCCGCCGCCCTCACAGTTGTCCTTCTCGACGAAACCGGTCACGAAGATCGCTCCGTCATCGGCCACGGCCACGGACGTCGCGCGGGCGCTGAACCAGAAGTCGTGCGTGTTGGGGTTCTTCTTGTTCGAGGGGACCCACCGCCGTTGCCACAGCACGGCGCCCGACGCCGACAGCTTCGCCAGGAGCGCCTTCCCCTGGAACGACCCGTTCGCCACCTCGCCCGCCACGTAGACCGACCCGCTCGGGCCGGCGGCCACCGACGCCAGTCCGATGCCGAGATCGCGGTGCCACGTGATCGTGAGGGAGACGGCGGTCGGCGGCGCGGCGATGGCGCTCGGTGCGGCGAGGGTGGCGAGGATCGTCAGGGCAGCGACGAACAGGAACGGTCGCCTGATCACCTCACCGAGCCTAGTCCGTTCCTCTCGGGTGCGCAGGTCGCGTGCGGCGCAGCGAACGTCGGTCGCCCTCGAGGTTTTGCCCCGGCTTTGCTCTCGCCTGTCCGTCGCCTGGAGAGCGTCTGCCTACGGTGGTCGTGTCGGCACTCGAAGGAGGAGATCGCGATGACGAAGCGAGCGGCGATGACGATGGCGGTCGTGCTCTCGACGGCCCTGCTGGCCGGCGTGACCTGGGTGACCCTGATGGTGGGCGGCGTGCCGATCGCGAACGCCGGCGACGCGACTCGCCCGACGATCAAGCACGAGGTCCAGACGATCACGGTCCATCGCAAGGCCAAGGGCGGCGACGCCCCGACCGTCGTGCGGGTGATCCAGCTCCCGGCGACCTCGTCCGGAAGCGCCACGGCCGGCTACGAGGACCAGCAGGGCGAGAACGAGAACGAGCAGGGCGACGACAGCCAGGGCGACTCGCAGGACAACAGCGGGTCCGGTTCGCAGGGGCAGTACGGCGATGACTGAGCGGGTGGCGCCGAGCCGATCGCGCATGTCCAAACGCGCGCTCCGCACCTCGGCGTGGCTGGCGGGCGGCGTCGCCCTCCTGGCGCCCCTCGGGGCGATCGTCGCGCAACCGAAGATCGCGGCCGCGCAAGCGCCGGCGACGACGCGAACGGTGATCGTGAAGAAGGTCGTGCGACGCGTGATCGTGATCTCACCGCGCGTCACGAAGCCGGCCACGCGGATCGTCTACGTGGGTGGCGGCTCGTCGGGCGGGTCGTCCACGAGCGCGGCCGCGCCGGCGCCGGTGACCTCGACGGGCGGCTCGGTGCCGAAGTGACGAGCGGGGTGCCGCGATGAGGAACGCCTTCCGCGCGATGGGCACCGAGATCGCGCTGCTCGCCGACGACGAGCAGGACGGACGGGTGTTCGCGTCGGCGGTGGCCGAGGTCGCGGCGATCTTCGAACGCGAGGAGCAGCGGTTCTCGCGGTTCCGGGACGACAGCGAGCTCGCGTCGGTGAACCGTGCCGGCGGCGGATGGATCGACGTGTCGCAGCCGTTCGCCGAGGTGGTCGCGCTCGCGCTCGACGGCGCGGCCGCGACCGCCGGGCTGTTCGATCCGACCGTCCTGCACGCGCTGGAGGCTGCCGGCTACGACCGAACGTTCGCGGAGGTGCGATCGGGGGCGCGGGGTTCGCTGCGGGCCGTGCCGTGCGGCCGGTGGCGGGAGATCGAGGTTCGCCGCGGACGGATCCGGCTGCCGGAAGGTGTCGGGCTCGACCTGGGCGGGATCGCGAAAGGCTGGACCGCCGACCGCGCCGCCGAGGCGGCCGCCGGCGCCGGCCTGACGTGGGCGATCGTGAACGCGGGGGGTGACCTCCGGGTGGCCGGCGACGCGCCGGCGCTCGAGGTCGGCGTCGAAGACCCCGACGACCGCGCCCAGCACCTCTGCACGGTCCGGATCGACGGCGGCGCGCTGGCGACCTCGTCGGTGACGCTCCGGCGCTGGGGTCCCGAGCGCCACCACGTGATCGACCCGCGGATCGGCCTGCCGGCGCGCTCGCCGGTGGTCCAGGCGACCGTGTGGGCGCCGACCTGCGCGGCCGCGGAGGTCGCCGGCACCCGCGCGCTCCTCGAGGGCATGCCCGCGCTCGAGGAGCTCGCCGGGGTGCTGGTGCTCGCCTCCGGCGAGGTCGTCACGAACCTCACGACGGGGGCGGCCGCGTGACCACGTGGATCGTGCTGCGCGCGGCCGGGATCGGCGCCTACCTGATGCTCTTCGGGTCGGTGGCGTTCGGGCTGGTCGCCACGTCCGCGCCGTTCGGCAAGCGGTACGCGAAGCAGAGCGGGATCCTGATCCACCAGTTCCTGTCGACCGTGGGCCTGGTGCTGCTCGGGGTGCACATCGGGGGCCTGCTGCTGGACCGGTACGTGCGGTTCACGCCGAGGGACGTGCTGGTGCCCGGCGCGAGCACCTACCGTCCGTTCGCGGTCGCGCTCGGGATCCTCGGGATGTACGCGATGGTGATGGTGCTCGTCTCGTCGTGGGTCCGGCGCCGGTACTCCGCGAAGCTCTGGCGGCGCCTGCATCTGGCCGCGACGCCGGCGTTCATCCTGGCGCTGCTGCACGGGCTCCTGGCCGGCGCGGATGCCTCCCGCCGATGGATGTACCTGCTGTACGTGCTGACGGCCTGCATCATCGTGTTCCTGCTGGTGCTGCGCGGGATGACGGTGGGGCTGCGGCCGGTGCGGGCGACTCAGTCGTCGCCGTCGGGACCGCCGCGGTCGCGGCCACCCGTGCCGTCGTCCGAGCCGCCGCGGCGGTCCGACCCCGAGCTGCCGGCGCCGCCGGTGTCGTTGGATCCGCCGCCTCCGGATGCGCCACCGCTGTGGTCGACGGGGCCGGTCGAGGCGCCGCCGGCGCTCGTCGGCGCCGAGGTGGGCGAGGTCCGCGGGGACTCGGCTTCCTGAGACGGTTCGCTCCGCAGTTCCTCGACGAGCGGCCGGGCGGACACGCGGATCGGTGTGGCCGGCTCGGTGAGCCGGGTGCCCGCCACCGCGAACGCGCCCGCGATCAGGGCCGCGGCCACGGCGATGCCCGCCGAGCCCCAGCCGATCACGATCAACGTTCGCCGGACCATGCAGCCACGGTACCGAGGTGCCGGCTAAGCCTCGGTTAAGCCTCCGGCGCGGACGCGCCGGCAGCGACCGGGTAGCGCACCTCCGCGATCGTGCCGCCGCCGTCGGCCTCTTCGATCGCCAGCGTTCCTCCGTCGTGGGCCGCCAGCTCCCGGACGATCGCGAGCCCCAGCCCCGAGCCGGGCGTCGTGCGCCCGTCGCCCCGATAGAACCGCTCGGTCACCGAGGGCAG
>DATHCP010000108.1:0-11766 GCA_035490535.1 Actinomycetota bacterium | reverse complement strand
CGGATCCAGTCGGTCGAAGGCATCACCCGCACGCTGACCTGCCCGGTCGTGCACCTCTAAGGCTCAGCTCCGGTCCGGATCCTCCGGCGGGTCGATCCGCACCGCCTTCGCCCGTTCCGCCTGGGAGCGCTCGACCGCGAGCTCGAGGAGCCGCTCGACGAGCTCCGCGTACGGCAGGCCGCTCGCGGCCCAGAGCTTCGGGTACATCGAGATCGACGTGAACCCGGGGATCGTGTTGACCTCGTTCAGCCACAGCTCGTCGTCGCCGCGCAGGAAGAAGTCCACGCGGGCCATGCCGGCGCCCTCGATCGCCCGGAACGCGGCCACGGCCATCCGCTGGACCCGCGCCATCACGGCGGATGCGATCCGCGCCGGCACCACGAGCTCCGCCCCGTCCGCGTCGAGGTACTTCGCCTCGTAGTCGTAGAAGCCGCGCCGCGGCACGACCTCCCCGGCGACCGAGGCCACCGGATCGTCGTTGCCGAGCACCGCGCACTCGATCTCTCGGACCGGCTCGATCGCGCGCTCGACGACCGCCTTCCGGTCGAAGCGGAAGGCCTCCTCGAGGGCCGCATCCAGGTCCCCGGCGCCGTTCACCTTCGTGATGCCGACCGAGGAACCGAGGGACGCGGGCTTCGCGAACACGGGATAGCCCAGCGCCTCGATGCTCGCTCGGGCACCCTCCGCGTCCTCGCGCCACTCGGGCTCGCGCACCACCTCGTGCGGCACCACCGGGAGCCCCGCGGCGGCGAACAGGACCTTCTGCACGGCCTTGTCCAGGCCGAGCGCCGATCCCAGCACCCCCGCTCCGACGAACGGCACGCCGGCCAGGCGCAGGAGCCCCTGCATCGCCCCGTCCTCACCGTAGGGTCCGTGGAGCACGGGGAACACCACGTCGATCGGCGCGCGCGAGCCGTCGGCCAGCGCGAGCTCGCGCGCGTCGGGACCCTCGCCCTCGACCAGCTCGGCGGCCGGTCCCGACGCGTCGGTGACCTCCGGCATCCGCCCCGTCTCCGCGCGCAGGGCCGGCGGGCCGGGCAGGACGTGCCAGCGTCCCTCGCGGGTGATCCCGATCGGCACCACCTCGTTGCGCTCGGGGTCCAACGCATCGATCACCGACCGCGCCGAGATGCACGAGATCTCGTGCTCGGCCGAACGCCCGCCGAAGAGCACCGCCACGCGCCGCTTCGCGGTCACGCCGCCTCCAGCGCTCGCACCATGTCGTCGAGCAGGTCCTCCGGGTCCTCGAGACCCACGCTGATCCGCACGAGCCCGTCGGTGATCCCGGCCGCGCGGCGCGCCTCCGGCGCGTATTGCCGATGCGTCGTCGAGGCCGCGTGTCCGACCAGCGTGTGCGAGCCACCGAGGCTGGTGGCGACCCACGCCAGCCGGAGCGCGTCACAGAACGCGGCGCCGGCCTCCATGCCGCCGGCGACCTCGACCGCCAGCATCCCGCCGCAGCCGTCGGGGAGGATCCGGGCGGCCACGCCGGCGTCGGGATGCGACGCGAGCCCCGGGTAGAACACCCGCTCGATCCTCGGATGCTCCTGCAGGCGCTCGGCGAGGAACGCCGCGGAGTCGCTGTGACGGCGCATCCGCAGTCCGAGGGTGATGATGCCCCGCATCGCGAGCCACGCCTCGAACGGCGCCATCGTGCCGCCGGTGTCGATCACGGTGTCGCGCAGGCGCGTGCGCCCCTCGTCGCCGCACGCGATCACGCCGCCGGTGTGGTCGTGATGACCGCCGAGGTACTTGGTCGTCGAGTGCAGCGCGTACGCGAACCCGTGGCGCGCCGGCACGCATAGCGCCGGCGACGCGAACGTGTTGTCGACCGCGGCGGGAACGCCGGCGGCCCGACACAGCGCCCCGAGCGCCTCGAGGTCGGCGACGGCCATCGTGGGGTTCGCGATCGTCTCGGTGTAGAACAGCGCCGCGCCGGGCAGCGCCTCCGCGATCCGGTCGAGGTCGCGGCCGTCGATCAGGTCGACCGTGACCCCGAACCGCGGGAGCATCTTCGTGGCCAGCGCGAACGCCCCCCCGTACAGCGCGTTCGTCGCGACGATCCGATCGCCGGCGCGGACGTGCGAGGTCCACAACGTGTGGACGGCCGCCATGCCGCTGCTGAAGCTCATCGCCGCGGGCGTTTCCTCGAGCGAGGCGACCAGGCCCTCGAACGCGTCCAGCGTCGGGTTCCCATAGCCGCGCGTGTAGGTGTACCCCGGCCGGCGGAACGCGATCGTCTCGGCGTAGGCCTCGGAGTCCTCGAAACGGAACGTCGAGGTCTGGTAGATCGGCACGCTGGGCGTTCGCTGGTCCACCGGCGGCAGCGCCGCGCCGTGCACGGCTCGCGTCTGGAACCCCGGCTCCCGCTCGGTCACCCGGCCAGCCTAGCCGCCCGCCGCCCAGCGCTTCGGATAGCGATCGCGGAGGTCGGCGGCCATCTCGCCGAGCACGCGCATCAGGTCGGCCGTCATGTCCTTCACGGCCTGGAAGTCGCCTGCCTCACCGATCCGGGCCGACAGATCGATCGGATCGCCGACGCCCACCCAGATCGGCCGTCCCGGCTTCAGGGAACCGGGGCCGGATTTCTGCCACACCGGCGCCGAGCCCCAGCTGACCATCGGGATGATCGGCTGGCCGCTCGTCAGGGCCAGCCGGACGGTGCCGGTCTTGCCCTCCATCGGCAGCCCGTCGGCCCGCTTCGTCACGGTGCCCTCCGGATAGACCAGCACGACCTCTCGGGCGGCGAGCGCTTCCTCGGCCCGCCGCAGGGGGGTGCGGTCGCCGGTGCCGCGGTCGACCGGGATCTGCCGCACCCCTCGCAAGACCGACCCCACGAGCCGGATCTCGAACAGCTCCCGCTTCGCGAGGAACCGAGGCCGGCGGCCCGCCTTCACGACGGCGTAGGCGTTCGCGATCGGGTCGAGGTACGAGGCGTGGTTGCACGCGATCAACGCGGGGCCGGAGGCGGGGATCCGCTCGATCCCCTCCAGATGCCACGAGAACAGCAGCCAGGCCGGCGGGATCACGACGGACCACGCGACCGGGTACCACGGCTCGGGCACGGCGTCGCTCCCTCTCTCGCGGTCGATCGGCCGGCGGGCGCCGTGAGGGTATCGCACGGCTCGGCTAGGCTGGCCCGGCGTGCGCGCGATCGTCCTGCCCGTGAAGTCGCTCGATCAGGCGAAGTCCCGGCTGGGTCCGGTGCTCTCGCCGCTGGAACGCGCGGCGCTCACGCTGGCGATGCTCGAGGACGTCCTGGACGCGACGTCGGTCCTGCCCGGCTGGGAGACCTGGGTGATCTCGCCGGACGAGTCCGTGCTCGAGGTCGCCGCCCGCCGCGGCGCCGCTCCCCTGCGCGAGGAGACCCCGCCGCTCCTCCCGGCGATCCACCAGGCCGAGGCCGAAGCGACGGGCCGGGGGCTCGATGCCCTGGCCGTGCTGCTGCCCGACACCCCGCTCGTGACGCCGGCGGCTCTGACGCGGGCGATCCACACGCTGGGACCGGTGGTCCTCGCGCCGTCGGCGAACGAAACCGGCACGAACCTGCTGCTGCGGCGCCCCCCCGACGCGGTCGAGGCCCGGTTCGGACCCGATTCGTACCGCAAGCACCTGCAGGCGGCGGCCGAGGCGGACGTGCCGATCGCCGTCGTGGAGCAGCCCGAGCTGGCCTTCGACGTCGACGAACCGGACGATATCCTCGGCGTGCTCACGTCACGGCGGGCCGGTCGCACCCGCGAGGTGCTCCGAGACCTGGACGTGCAACGACGCTTGCGGGTGCGCACGCTTGATCGAGGAGGGGTCGATGCAGGGAACGATCAAGGAGTTCGATGAGGCGACGCGCACCGGCTCGCTGCTGACCGACGACCGGACCGAGATCGCGATCGACGAGCGTTCGCTCGGCGCGTCATCGATCCGGACCCTCCGGTTCGGGCAGCGCGTGCGCTTCGAGGTCGAGGAGGCCGGCGGCACGTCGGTCGCGCGCGGCCTGACGCTCGCGACGTTCGAGTGACGGCCCGCGCCGGTGGGCGTGGGCCTAGCCCAACACCTGGGCGCGGAACTCCTTGCCGGGGGTGAACGCCGGAAGATCGCGCGCCGGCACGACGATCGGGACGTCCGGCTTGCGCGGGTTCCGCGCGATCCGCTCGTTCCGGTGTTTGCGCTCGAAGGTTCCGAAGTCGGCGAGCGTCACGCGCTCGCCCTTGACCACGGCGTCGCGGATCGCGTCGATCGAGCCGTCGATCACCCTGGCGACATCGGCCTTCGACAGACCGGTCCGCTTCGCGACCTCCGAGACCAGGCCACCCTTGTTCATCGCGTTCCCTCCGACGAGCGGGTTCCACTCCACCGTAGTCCTGCGCCGCAATCAAGGTCAATCCCGGCTCCGCCGCCGGAACGGCCACCGCTCCTGTAGGCTGGGCGGCTGGTGGCGGGTGGTGTAATCGGCAGCACGACAGGTTCTGGCCCTGTTAGTCGGGGTTCGAGTCCCTGCCCGCCAGCTCCAACGGGCGCGATCGAGGAAAGGGTGCAGTGAGCCAGGGTGCCTCCCGGATCCCGGTGACGCTGATCGCCGGGGACGGCATCGGGCCGGAGTGCGTCGCGTCGGCCCGGCGCATCGTGGAGGCGACCGGCGCCCCGATCGACTGGGACGAGCACGAGGCCGGCGCGGAGGTCTTCAAGAAGGGCCTCCCCTCCGGCGTCCCCCAGGACACGATGGACTCGATCGCGCGTACCCGCGTCGCGCTGAAGGGTCCGCTGGAGACCCCGATCGGATTCGGTGAGAAGTCGGCGAACGTCACGCTGCGGAAGCTGTACGAGACCTACGCGAACGTCCGACCGGTCCGCGAGATGCCCGGCGTGACCACCCCGTACAGCGGTCGCGGCATCGACCTCGTGATGGTGCGGGAGAACGTCGAGGACCTCTACGCCGGCATCGAGTACCTCCAGACCCCCGGCACGGCCGAGGCCTTGAAGTTGATCAGCGTGAAGGGCTCGGAGCGGATCGCGCGCTTCGCGTTCGAATACGCGCGCAGCGAGGGACGCACCAAGGTCGCCTGCGCGACGAAGGCGAACATCATGAAGCTCACCGAAGGCACGATGAAGCGCGCCTTCGAGGCCGCAGCGCCCGAGTATCCGGAGATCGAGCCGTGGCACGTGATCGTCGACAACTGCGCCCACCAGCTGGTGAAGCGGCCCGAGCAGTTCGAGGTGATCGTGACCACGAACATGAACGGGGACATCCTGTCGGACCTCTCCAGCGCGCTGATCGGCGGCCTCGGCTTCGCGCCCAGCGCGAACATCGGCGACGAGGCCGCGATCTTCGAGGCGGTGCACGGATCGGCGCCGAAGTACGCCGGCAAGGACGTGATCAATCCGACGGCCGTGATCCTCTCGGCCGTGCTGATGCTGCGGTACCTGGAGTTGTTCGAGGAGGCCTCGGCGATCGAGCACGCGATCTTCGTGACGCTCGAGTCCGGCGTGCTGACCGGGGACGTGCTCGGCTACGATCGCGGAACGCCGACCAGCGCCTACACCGATGCCGTGATCGGGAACCTCGGCAAACGGAGCGAGAGCCGCGAGCTCCGGGAGGTCCGCCCGCTGCAGCTCCCCCACCTCGATCCGGCCCCGGACTACGTGCGGCCATCGGCTCGCGCCGTGGTCGGGCTCGACGTGTTCGTCGAATCTCCGCTCTCGCCGGCGGAGCTCGGCTCCTCCCTGATGGAGCTCACGCACGACACGAACCTGTCCTTGAAGATGGTTTCCTCCCGGGGGACGAAGGTCTTCCCCCCGACCGGAGCGCTCACGGAGAGCGGCGATCATTTCCGGTGCCGGTTCATCATCAAGGAGGACCCCGGCGACCTGTCGGACGACGCCGTGCACGCGCTGCTGACCCGGATCTCGACGCGCCACCGCTGGATGCACATCGAGAAGCTCCAGGAGTTCGACGGCGAGCTGGCCTTCACCCGCGACCAGGGCGAGGACTGACCGGGGTCAATCGAAGGGCGGCACGTAGCCGATCCGGGTGATGCTGCCGTCCAGCACGTCCAGGCGCCAGGCCGAGCCCTTCCGGTAGCCGATCTCGTCACCCTCGCGTTCCACGCCGCGCTCGATCAGCTCGTCGATCAACGCGTGCACGATGTCACCGTGCGTGCAGAGCGCGGCCGGTCCGTCGGCCGCGGAAGCGAGCACCCATGCCTCGGCTCCCGAGGCGGGCTGCTCCTCCGAGAGCTCGCGCGCGATCGTGACGTCGAGCCCCCAGGACTCGGCGAACGGCTCGAGCGTCTGGATGCACCGCAGGTAGGGGCTGGACACGAGGCGCGTGAACGGAACCTCCTGCAGGTGCCTGGCCAGGCGGAGCGCCTGCTTGCGTCCGGTCCGGGAAACCGGCCGCAGCTCGTCGGGCTCGTCCTTCGGCCACTCCTTCCGGACGAACGCGTTCGTGTGCCGGATCAGGAACACGGGAACGGCGACCGCCCCGGGGGGCGGCCCTCCGCCCCGGAGCCGCCGCAGCAGCGAGCGGTCGTGGACGTAGCTCAGCAGGTCCGCGGCCTCCTCAACGGGGACCCAACGCGTCTCGTCGACCTCGTTCGCCGCCCGCGGCTCGGCGCCCTCGGGCGGCGTCATCTCCCAGTAGCGGACGACCTTCGGGCGGCCGCGGGCATCGATGTACGTGATCGCGCCGAGATCCGGGCCGAACCGGCACGTGAGCCCGGTCTCTTCCTCGACCTCGCGGGCGGCGGCCGCATGCTCGTCTTCGCCGGGTTCGAGCTTCCCCTTCGGGAACGACCAGTCGTCGTAGGCGGGGCGATGCACCAGGACGACCTCCGCCCCGTCGCCCGATCCCCGCGCGATCAGGCCGCCCGCCGCTCGGACGAGCCTCACATCCAGCCCCGCAGCGCGGGATCGTCCAGGCGCCGCCAGGCCGGAGCCCATCGCTCGCGGGCCGCCGCGGCCTCCAGCCGCTCGGCTGCCGCGAGCCGGCGCGCCAGCTCGATCCCCGCCGCCCGCCCGCCGGTGCCGTCGGCCCACGCCGCCAGCCAGTCCGCTGCCGCCACCGCGTCCTGGTGCGCGCCGAGCACCGCCTGCAGGCGTTTCGCGGCGGCGGCGAACCGAACCACATCGGGACCACCCACCGGCGCGAGCGCCTCGGCTGCGTAGCGGGCCCGCTTGGCACGGATCCGGATCGCGTGCAGCGCCGCGTCGCTCGGCCGTGAGCCGGCCGCGCGCACCTCGCGTCGCAGCGCACGGAAGCGGCGGTGGACGCGCGGCGCGAGGGCCCGCATCGCGGGAAGGTCGCGTTCGGGACCGAACCGCGGATCGGCGGCCGCCGCCTCCAGCCGGGCGCGCAGCGCCACGTAGCGATCCGACGCGAGCGCGGCCCGCAACACGTCCGCGGCGGCGTCGGCCTCGCGGCGGAGCGCGGCGCGGATCGGCTCGGCCGGATCCGGACCGATCGCCCGCGGCGCCGCGAGCCGCTCCCCCAACCGGGCCCGCAGGACGTCGGACTCGCGTGATCCGCCGAGGGCCCGCGCGACCCAACGGAGCTCCGTTCGCAGCGACTCCGCCCAGTCGGCGTCCAGCACCCCTTCGAACGTCCGCAGGTCGGAGCGGAGCCGGCGCGTGGCGACGCGCATCCGGTGGACGCCCTCGGGATCGCGACCGGCACGGGCGGCGGGCTCCGCCCGCGCCAGGCGACGCACCGACACGGCGAGCGCGCCACGGACGATCCGGCCCGCCGCGACCTCACGGTCGAGGACGACCAGGTCGGGGGCGGCCGCGGCCGCGCCCTTCGTCACGGCCTGGCCCGGTCCTCGGCCAACCGTCGGAACCCGACCTGCGCGTCGATCCCGGCCACCGGCTCCGCCTTCGCCCAGCCGTCGCGTCGCAGCTCCCAGGCCAGGACGTCGTCCTTCAGGTCCAGCGAGAAGATCTCGTCCAGGCGCGCCTTCAGTTCCGGGTCGACGACCTCGGCCACGCACTCCACCCGATGGTCGAGGTTCCGCGGCATCAGGTCGGCCGAGCCGATCAGGTGGCGCGCGCCCTCACCCACGCCGAACCGGAAGATCCGCGAGTGCTCCAGGTAGCGCCCGACGATCGACCGGACGCGGATCCGCTCGGAGAGCCCGGGGATCCCGGGGCGCAGGCAACAGATCCCGCGCACGACCAGGTCGATCCGGCACCCCTCCTGGGACGCTGCGTACAACGCGTCGATCATCTGCGCGTCGACCAGCGAGTTCATCTTCATCGTGATCCTGCCGTCGGGCCGGCCCTGCTCCTCGATCAGCTCGAGCAGACGTTGGCGGAGCGTCACCGGCGCGACCAGGATCCGGCGGTAGTCGGCCTGGTTCGAGTACCCCGTCAGGAAGTTGAACAGGTCCGCGACGTCGGCCGTCAGCTCGGGCTCCGCCGTGAGCAGGCCGAGGTCCTCGTAGAGACGCGCGGTGTCGGGGTGGTAGTTGCCGGTGCCCACGTGGCAGTAGCGCCGGATCGAGCCGCCCTCGTCGCGGACGACGAGCGAGACCTTCGCGTGGGTCTTGAGACCCACCACGCCGTAGACGACGTGCACGCCGGCCTGCTCGAGCACGCGCGCCCAGGTGATGTTCGCCTCCTCATCGAAGCGCGCCGTGAGCTCGACGAGCGCCGCCACCTGCTTGCCGGCCTCCGCCGCGCGCACGAGCGAGCGCACGATCGCACTGTCTTTGTCGGAGGTCCGGTAGAGCGTTTGCTTGATCGCCAGCACGTGCGGGTCACGCGAGGCTTGGTCCACGAACAGCTCGACCGAGGTGTCGAAGGCGTCGTACGGGTGCTGCACGAGGATGTCGCCCTGTCGCAGCTCGGTGAAGATGTCGGTCCGTCCGGCGGCCGCGGCCTGCAGGCGCCGCTGCGTCCGCCCGCTCCAGGGCTCGTACTTCAGATCCGACCGTTCGAGCGCGGTCAGCTGGAACAGATCGGACAGGCCGAGCGGCGAGCGGAACACGTAGACGTCGAGCTGGTCGAGCTCGAGCTCCTCACGCAGGAGCGCGCGCATCGCCTTCGGCATCGTCCGAGGCACCTCGAGCCGGACCGCCTCGGGCGATCGCTCGCGCTGGCGAAGGATCGACTCGATCTGGGACAAGAGGTCCTCGGCCTCATCGATCTCGAGCTCCAGGTCGGCGTCGCGGGTGATCCGGAACGGGTGCGCCGCGGCGATCTGCATCCCCGGGAAGAGCATCTCCGTGTGGGCGGCGATCACCTGCTCGATCGGCACGAAGCGCTCCCCGTCGGGCAACGCCAGGAACCGCGGCAGGTTCGGCGGGACCTTGACGCGCGCGAACCGCTCGACGCCGGTCGCCGGGTCACGGACCTCGACCGCGAGGTTCAGCGACAGGTTCGAGATGTACGGGAACGGATGGACCGGGTCGACCGACAGTGGCGTGAGGATCGGATAGACGCGCTCCTCGAAGGTCTCGCGCAGGTGCAGCGCCGCGGCGGGATCGAGTTGGGCCCAGTCGAGGATCCGGATCCCCGCGTTCGCCAGCCGCGGCCGTAGCGACCGCGACCACGTGTGGTGCTGCCGCGCCAGCAGCGTTCGCACGCGTTCGCTGATGCGCTCGAGTTGCTCCGGTGGGGTCATCCCGTCGGGTGAGGTGGCCGGGAGCCCCGCTCGCACCTGCTCCTTCAGCCCCGCAACGCGGATCTGGAAGAACTCGTCCAGGTTCGCCTGGAAGATCGCCAGGAACCGGACGCGCTCCAGCAGCGGGAGGTCGCCGTTCTCCGCCAGCGCCAGCACGCGCGCGTCGAACTCCAGCCAGGAGAGCTCACGGTTGTCGAACCGCTCACGCGGCGGCACGTCGGCGATGCGCTCGAGAACGACCGGTCGAGTGGTGGTCATCTGGGGAGGTCTTTCGGCTCCGTCCACGTACGGGCTCGAATCGTACCCTCGGAAGCCCGCCGCGGAGGGACCACTGGTATCCTGGGCGCCGCCCCGACCCGCGCGGTCCCATCGTCTAGGGGCCTAGGACACCACCCTCTCAAGGTGGAGACACGGGTTCAAATCCCGTTGGGACTACCACCATCTCGCAGGTCGGACGTCGTTCGGAAGATCGCATCTGCCGGCCGTTAGCGCTCCGTTAGCGCCGGCCCGGAGCATCGGGGGCGTTGGTTCCCCTTCCGTAAGGAGGATGCGATGACCCCGTTCCGTCGTTCGGTTCGAACCGTTCGCTCGAGATGCGGGAACCTACGCCGCGCTCGACGGTCCTCGCTGGTGGCGATCGTCTCCGCCGTTGCCCTGGCGGTCTCCGCCGCCGGGACGGCGGGCGCCTCCACGCGATCGCTCGGATCCCCACCCCCGATCCGCTTCGCACCGACCAGGAGCTACCGGACCGGGCCATCGCCGCAGCAGGTCGCCTTCGCCGACTTCGACGGCGACGGGACCGTCGACCTGGTCACCGCCAACCAGGGCGGACGCACCGTGTCGCTGCTCCGGGGCCGCGGCGACGGAACCTTCCGGAGGGCGCGGCAGATCCGGGCCGGCATCCCCCGGCCCCTCGCGATCGCCACGGCCGACATGAACGGCGACGGGCACGCCGACCTGGTGATCGTGAACGGGCTGCGGCCCAACCGGGTCGCCGTGCTGCTCGGCAACGGCTCGGGTGGCTTCACGCGGTCGCGCTTCCCCGGCGGCCACCGATCGCAGTGGGTGATCGCGGTCGATCTGAACGGCGACGGCGTTCCCGACGTCGCGACCGCGAACGCGGGCGGCGGGGTGTCCGTCCTCCTCGGCGAGGGGGACGGGAGCCTCGAACCCGCCGTCGACCACGCCACGAAGAGCACGATGTGCTCGTCGCTCACGGCGGCCGATCTGAACGAGGACGGCATCCCGGACCTCGTCACGACGAACTCGGTCCTGGGCAACGGGGCGAGCAACCACAGCATCTCCGTGCTGCTCGGGGAGCCGGGCGGCGGCTTCGGCTCCGCGGTGGTCTACCGGCACCTCGGGTACCAGCCCACCATGGCCACCACGGCCGATCTGAACGGCGATGGGCATCTGGACGTGATCGCGCCGATGGGCGGCTGGCCCGGGCACTACGTCACGGTGCTCTTCGGGAGCGGGAACGGGACGCTGCACGACCCGGTCCTGCTGAACGCCGGGCCGTCCGCGCACGACACCGTGGCCGTCGACCTCAACGGCGACGGCCACGTGGACCTGGCGTCGAGCGGTCTCGGGACCAGCTACGTCGTGCCGACGAACCAAGGGATCGGGATCCGGCCCGGACGAGGCGACGGGACGTTCTCCCCGATCGTGCGGATCACGGACGCCTGGCCGAGCACGACATGGAGGTGGCCGACCTCGATCGGAGCCGCCGACCTGAACGGCGACGGCAGGATCGACCTGATCGCCCCCGACGAGCGCAACGACACGGTGGGGGTGCTCCTCAACCGCTCCTGATCGCGCCCCAGAGACGCACGAAGGGCCGGCCCGCGTGAGGCGGACCGGCCCTTCCGTGTCGATCGATCAGGCCTCGTGCACCTTCCGGCGGCTGATCGCCAGGCCGCCGAGACCGAGGAGGAGGAAGACCCCCAGGCCGACCAGCGGCGCCGACGACATGCCGGTGAACGCCGTTCCGGGCGTCGTCGAGCCGGAGGTGGCGCTCGGCGGGCCGCTCGAGGTCGAGGAGCCGGTGCCGCTCGGCGGCGTCGAGCTGCTGCCCGTCGAGGACGTGGGCGGCGGGCTCGTCGGAGGCGGGCTCGTCGGAGGCGGCGACGTGGGCGGCGGGCTCGTCGGAG
>DATHCP010000107.1:0-10203 GCA_035490535.1 Actinomycetota bacterium | reverse complement strand
AGGTTCATGATCGTGTTGAACACCAGGTAGGCCACCGTGAACGTGCCCTCGACCGTCGTGGTGGCGAAGTCGCCCGCGGTCGTGCCGACGGCGTGGGCGCCGGGCTTCGCTCGGAGGCGAGCCAGCATCGCCTCCGAGAGGTCGATCCCGTACACCGGCACGCCGCGCGCCGCGAGCGGCAGCGCGATCCGTCCCGTGCCGACGCCGAACTCGAGCGCGCGCCCGTCGCCGGCGAGCTCCGCCAAGACGTCGACCGCGGGGTCGACGACCGAGGCCGCGAACATCTCGGGGGAGGACGCGTCGTAGGTCGCGGCGATAGGTTCGTCGAAATGGTCCTGCATGGCCGGGACCCTACAGGGGCGCGGCCGGCGGCTCGGTCGCGGGGTCGGCGGCGCGCGCGTCCACGAGGTTCTCCCGCGCCTCCCGCAGCGCGGCGATCGCCACGAACAGCGCCGCGCTCGGGTCGGCCCACCACCAGCCGAACAGCGCGTTCAGCGCGAGCCCGCTCAGCGTCAGCACCGACAGGATCCCGTCCAGGAACGTCAGCGTCGCTTCCGAGGCCAGCGGCGCCGAGCCGAGCTCTCGCGCGATCCCCCGCTTCCACATCGCCAACCCGAACATCACGCACGCGGTGATCGCCAGGTAGACGATGCCCGCGACCGAGTGACCCGCCCGGCGGCCCGTCACGAGGTCGTGGAGCGACGCCGCGGCCAGCACGACCGCGAGCCCGGCGAACGCCGCCGCCACGAGGCGCAGCGCCCGTCGCGTGCGCTCCGGCCGGTCTCCCTGCGGGTGCGGGCGGATGTACCAGATCACCACCGAGGATGCGAAGACCTCGATCACCGAGTCGGTGCCGAACCCGATCAGGGCGAGCGACCGCGCACCGCGATGCCGAGCCCGATCGTGAAGAACGCCTCGCCGACGTTCCACGCGATCGTGGCGTACTCCAAGCCCAGCGCCGTGCGCCGGAGCCGCTCCCGGTGATCGATCGACACCACGGGGGCATCGTCGCAGACCGCCGACGAGCGCCGCCTCCGAGGACCATGAGAACATCCGGCGATGGCCTACGACGAGGACCTCGCCGGCCGGATCCGCGAGCTGATCGGCGCTCGCCGCGACCTCCGCGAGCAGCGGATGTTCGGCGGGCTCGCGTTCTTGATCGGCGGGAACATGGCGGTCGCCGCGAGCGGTCAGGGCGGGGTGCTCGTCCGCGTCGATCCCGACGTGTCCGACGCGCTCGGCGCCAAGACCCACGCGCAGCCGATGGAGATGCGCGGGCGATCGATGGCGGGGTGGCTCCGTGTCGACGCCGAGCACGTCCGGACGAAGCGGCAACTGGCGCCGTGGGTCGAGCGCGGCGTCGCGTACGCGGCGTCGCTCCCGGCGAAGCGGTAGGCGGCGTGGCGGGCTCGGGCGAACGGAGCGCGTCGACCGGCCGGAGGCTCGCGGCGCTCGCCGCCCTGCTCGCCGCGGCCGCGACGGTCGTGTTCGCGGTGCTCGGGGTCCTGCGGAACCTCGGCGTCGTGGGGGGGTCGTTCCTGGCCGTGCTCGCGGTCTTCGAGGGCGCGACCCTGATCGCGACCTCCAGGGGTGGGCGGCGCGTGTTCGGCGTGGCGCTCGCGTCGGCGGGGATGGTGGGCTTGGTCGTCCTGGTGGTCGCGGGCGACGCCGTGGGCGCGGTCCTCGCGGTCCTGGTCGGCGGCGTTCTGACCACGATCCTGTCCCTGCTGGCGCTCCGCCCGGAGCCGTACCGCCCCCCGGTCGCACGCACGCCGCCGCCGTCGAAGCCCTTCTTCCTGATGAACCCGAAGTCGGGCGGCGGCAAGGTGCGGTCCTTCGACCTGGACGGGAAGGCGGAGGCGATGGGCGCGGAGGTCGTCTACCTCGAGGGCGGCGTGGATGCCGTGGCGGTGCTGCGGCAGGCGGTGGCCGACGGGGCCGACCTGTTGGGCGCCGCCGGCGGCGACGGGACCCAGGCGCTCGTCGCCCAGGTCGCGGCCGAGCACGACCTGCCGGTCCTGTGCATCCCCGCAGGGACCCGGAACCACTTCGCGCTGGACCTGGGGCTGGACCGGGAGGATCCCTCGCTCGCGCTCGATGCCCTCGGCGCGCAGGGGGAGGAGATCCGGATCGACCTCGGCGAGGTCGGGGGCCGGCCGTTCGTGAACAACGTCTCGCTCGGCGCGTACGCGGAGATCGTGGCACGCCCCGAGTATCGCGACGCGAAGTTCACGACCGTGATGGCGGCGCTCCCCGAGGTGGCCGATCCGAACGCCCGCTCGGGCCTGACGGTGGAGGCCGACGGCCAGCCGGCGATCGAGGACCCGCAGCTGGTCCAGGTCGCGAACAACCCGTACGCGGCGCCCGAGGACCCCGCGCCGGCGGGAACGCGACCGCGGCTGGACACCGGGCTGCTGGGGATCGACGTGGTGGCCTACCGAGATCCGGCGGAGCTCCGGGCGCTGGTCGCGGCCGCGGCGACCGGCAGCACGCGGCGCGCTGCCGCGTACCGCCACTGGACCGGCCCGCGGCTGCGGGTGGGCTCGGCCGACGGCACGGTCCGTGCGGGCGTCGACGGCGAGGCGATCGACTTCCCCTCTCCGCTCGAGATCGCGATCCGCCCGGGCGCGCTGCGGGTCCGCGTGCCGCACGATCGGCCGGGGCCGAAGGCCTCGTGGCAGCGGGTGGACCGGCTCGTCCTCACCGACGTGTGGAACGTCCTGGTCGGCCGCGCCGACCGATGAGGCGCTAGAGCCAGTCGTGCTTACGGAAGTACAGGTAGAGCCCCACCGTGCCGCCGATCAGCAGGACGAGTGAGGCCCAGAAGCCGGCGGTGCGCCCGATCCCCGGATACGGGACGTTCATGCCGTAATAGCCGGTGATCAGCGCGGGCACGGCGATGATCGCCGCCCAGCCGCTGACCTTCTTCACGATCAGGTTCTGGCGATAGTCGCGCAGGCTCAGGTTCGTCTCCACGATCGTCGTGACCAGGTCCCGCAGCGAGTCCGTGGACTCGCTGATCCGCAGGATGTGGTCGTAAACGTCCTGGTAGTAGGGATAGAGCTCGTCCGGCACGGTGTCCTGATCGCGGCGCATCAACGCGCCGATCGCCTCGCGGGTCGCGAGCACGAGCCGGTGGAACCGCACGAGCGCGCGGCGCATCTCGAACCCGTGCCGCTGCTGCGAGGGATCCAGCGGCTTGTCGTCGAAGATCCCGTCGCTGACGTCGTCGTAGTAGGTGTCGAACCGTTCGACCGTGTCGAAGTAGCCGTCGACGAGGACGTCGAGCAGCCCGTACAGGAGGTACCCGACGCCGAACCGCAGCAGGTTCGGCGAACGATCCCAGCGTGCGAGCACCGGCTCGATCGGGAACCGATCGTTCGCGCGGACCGTGACGAGCCAGCGCTGGCTCACGAACGCGTCGACCTCGATGTCCACGAGCTCGGCAGCCTGTTCGTCCAGCTCGACCGCGTGGCAGGAAAGGAACAGGTGGGTGTCGTACCGATCGAGCTTGGGGCGTTGGTGGCTCCCGAGGACGTCTTCGACCGCGAGCTCGTGGAGGTCGAGTTCGTCGGCGAGCTCGAGCACCTCCTCCTCGCTGGGATCGAGCAGGTCGATCCAGACGACCGTGCCCGGCATCGCGAGGTGCTCGGACACGCTCGCCACCGGGAAGTCGTGGTCGGCGAGCTCGCCGTTCCGGTACGCCCTGGTCCGCGACGCGCCCATCGCGCGAGTCTAGGCGGGACCGTCCGCGCGTTCCTGGAGCCACGGCCTCCGGGAGCGTCGCGGGTACCCTGCCCGTATGGCGGGGGACGGAGCGATGCGGGCCGCCGTCTCGACGCGGTACGGGCCACCGGAGGTGGTCCGGATCAGGGAGGTTCCGACGCCGGCGGTCGGCGATCGCGATCTGCTCGTGCGGGTCCACACCGCGACGGTGAACCGGACCGACTGCGGCTTCCGGGCCGGCACGCCGTTCGTCGTTCGTGCGTTCAGCGGGCTGATGAGGCCGAAGGCGACGATCCTCGGCGGCGAGTTCGCCGGAGAGGTCGACTCGGTCGGCACCGGCGTGACCGCGTTCGCCCCCGGTGATCGGGTGTTCGGCTACCGCGAGTCGTTCGGTGCCCACGCGGGCTTCCTGGCGATCGCCGAGGACGCGGCGGTCGCTCCGATCCCCGACGGGCTGACGTTCGAGCAGGTCGCGGCGAGCACCGAGGGTTCGCACTACGCCCTGTCGCTGATGCGTGGGGCGCGGATCCGCGAAGGGCAGCGCGTGCTGGTCAACGGCGCGACCGGCGCGATCGGATCGGCGGCGGTCCAGCTCCTGCGGTACCTCGGGGCGCGCGTGACGGCCGTGTGTGACGCCGAGAACGTCGAGCTGGTCACCGGGCTCGGCGCGGATCGGGTGATCGATCGGTCGACCGAGGACTTCACGCAGGACGCCGACACGTACGACGTGGTGTTCGACGCCGTGGGCAAGAGCTCGTTCGGGCGCTGCGAACGGCTCCTGTCGCCGAAGGGGATCTACCTGTCGACGGACTTCGGTCCACCCCCGACGAACCCCGTCCTGGCCGTGTTCACCCCGTGGCTCGGCGGGCGGAAGGTGGTGTTCCCGATCCCACCCCGGCACGATCAGCGGGAGCTGCGCTGGCTGGCGGGGCTGCTCGCCGCGGGCTCGTTCCGGCCGGTGGTCGATCGCCGGTACCCGCTCGGCCGGATCGTGGACGCCTATCGGTTCGTCGAGACCGGCCGCAAGATCGGCAACGTCCTGATCGACGTGGCGGAGCCGGTCGCCTGATCGGCCCCGGTTCGCGCCCGGAAGCGAAGGGGTAACGTCCGAACATCCCGGGAACACGGGGAGGGATGCACGTGTCGAACCCACACGAGGCCTGGTCGGTCGAGACGTCCCGCGATGGCGAGCGGTGGCGTTCGCTTGGGAAGGGATGGGTGTTCCCCGGGGAGCCGCTGCTGGTGCACGGCGCCTCCTCGCTGATCCGCTTCCGGCGCTCGGAACCGAAGGGCGACTGGGTCGGACCCCTCGAACGGACCGCCGACCTCCCGATGACGCTGCTGGAGCTCGAGGCCGGCCGGCGCTCGGAGCTGTGGCCGGGCGAGGAGCACCTCGGCCTGCCCGTGCTGCTGCCGGGCGGCGAGGTCGGCAGGCTGGTGAGCTTCGAGCACTCGCCCGACGGCACCCGCTGGACCTGGTCCCTGCGGTTCGAGGGCGAAGCGTCCGACCGCTGAGGCAGGGAAGAGCGTGAGCCCCGCACCCTAGACTGACCGCGTGCGGTGTCCCACCTGCGGCGATGCGAACGACGAGCGCGCCCGGTTCTGCTCGAACTGCGGAACCGCGCTGACGACGCCGGCGCCCTCGGCCGAGGAGCGCAAGGTCGTCTCGGTCCTGTTCGTGGACCTGGTCGGGTTCACGGCGCGGTCCGACGACGCCGACCTGGCCGAGCGCGCCGTCGAAGCGGCGCCGCGGATCGTCGAGGCGATCGAGGAGCTGAACGAGGACGCGGATCTGGACCTCGCCGTGCGCGGCGCGGTCAACACCGGGGAGGCGGTCGTCGCGCTCGGCGCGCGCCCGGAAGCGGGCGAGGCGTTCGTGACCGGCGACGTGGTGAACATCGCCTCACGGCTGCGAGGGGTCGCGCCGGTCGGCGGCGTGGTGGACGGCGGGCTCACGCTCCGGGCCGCCCGCGAGCGGTTCGTGTCGCTGGGCGCGACGCCGCTGGTCGCCGAGGTCGACGAGCTGATCGCCTCGGCCACCGCGAAGACGTCATGATCGGCGTCCTGGCCACCGTCGCGCCGCTGGTGATCGTCGGGTTCGTCTTCGTCGTGGGCTCGCTGCTGTACTTCGTGTTCGTCTACGGCCGCGACGAGAAGTAGCGCGGATCCGAGGCGGACGCGCTCGGGCGACGGAGCCTCAGATCGGATCGGATAGGATCGCCGCGTAGGCTTCGGTGAGCTCGCGCAACCGATCTGCGGCGACGGGTATCGCGACGTCGTCGATCCGCGAGACCACGCCCAGGCCGCGCGCACTGGAGACGAACGCGCCCTCGAACCTTCCGACGTCGGCCAAGGGGATCGGCGTCCGGCGCGTCCGCACCGTCCGGTCGAGCAGCTGCATCGTGATCCCCCGCAGCATCGGGGCGTCGGGCCAGACCACGCCGCCGGTATCGAAGAACCCGACGTTCGCCATCGAGGTCTCGCTCAGCAGGTCGTCGCGACCCACCAGCAGCGCGTCGTCGAAGCCCTCGCGCTGCGCGAGCTCCCGGTACCGACCCTGCTCGGTGTGCACCAGCTTGAGGTGCGCGTTCGGTCGCTGGTAACGCTGCGAGCCGAGGAACTGCGGCGAGGCCATCTCGGCCGGCGGTTTCACGGTGACCACGATCGCCGGAGGGTTCCGCTCGTGGACGTACACGCGCACCGAGGCGTCGGCCACCTCGCCGAGCGCGTGGCGGATCAGCGCGCGGACGTGGTCGGGATCGAGGTCGGCGTCGAACAGCTCACGGTTCGCGGCCCGCAGTCGCGCCAGATGCAGGTCGAGCCCCCGGGCCCCGCCGTCACGCACCTGCATCGCGGTGAAGTGACCCTCGGGCGCGATCGCCCGCTCGAACGCTCCCTGGTCCGCGGCGACCCCGTCGATCTCGATCGTGCTCACGTTTCGCCCCCTCCCATCGGGAGTTCTAGCATCGCCCGGTGGCGGGGCCGGGCGTCGGGACGTGGATCGAGCGCCGGGCCGCGAGCGCGCCCGGGGACGTCGCGATCGTGGCCGGTGGGACCGGGATCACCTACGGCGAGCTCGCGGGGCGGATCCGCGCGCTGGCCGCCGACCTCCTCGCCCGCAGGATCGCGCCCGGCGACCGCGTCGCCTACCACGGGGGGAACCACCCGGCCGCGCTGATCGGCCTCTTCGCCACCGCGGCGGTGGGCGCGATCTGGGTGCCGATCCATCCGTCGCGCCCGGAGGACGAGGTGCGCGCGATCGCGCGCGACGCCGAGCCCCGGTTGGTGCTCCGCGCCGAGCCCGACCTCCATCCGGGCCTCGGGATCCCGGAGCTGGAGTCGAGCGAGCTGGGCGGGGATGGACCGCCGCCGGCGGCGCGCGATCCGTCGCCGCAGGACCTGGTGGTCCTTCCGTACACGTCGGGCACGACCGGGGATCCGAAGGGCGTGATGATCACGGAGGGCGGAATGCTCGCGCACACCGCCGAGATGGTCGGCGCCCTCGCGCTCACCTCCGCCGATGTTGCGGTGGCCGCGGCGCCGTTCACCCGGATGGGCGGCCTCGGCGTGACGGTCCTGCCGACGTTGTTCGCCGGTGGCACGGTCGCGATCCCGCCGGTCGCCGACGGACCGGCCACGCTCGCGACGATCGAACAGGACCGGGTGAGCGTGCTGTTCGCGAACCCGGATCTCCTCGATGGGATCGTCCGGTCGCCGGGGTGGCCGGTCGCCGACGTGTCCTCGGTGCGGACCGGGGTCGTCGGCGGCGGGCTGGTGCCCGAGCCGCTGCTGCGCACCTACCTCGATCGCGGCGTTCGCCTGCGGCACGGCTACGGCCTGACCGAGGCAGGCCCGGCCGTCTCGTTCCTGAACGAGGACGAGGCGGCGACGCGATCGGCGTCGGTCGGGCGGCCGCTGCCGCTGATCGAGGTCCGCACGGTGCGCCCGGACGGCTCGGTGTGCGAACCGGGCGAGGTCGGGGAGTGGGAGGTCCGCGGACCGACCGTCTGCACGGGCTACTGGCGCCGCCCGCCGGTGCACGACGGTGATGGCTGGTTCCCGACCGGTGACCTCGGCTCGATCGACGCCGAGGGCTACCTCACGTTCCTGGACCGGGCCTCGTCGGCGCTGCACGTCGGCGGGGCGGTCGTGTATCCGGCGACGGTCGAGCGGACGCTGTACGGGCTTCCGGGCGTGGCCGACGCCGCGGTGGCCCAGGTGGACGGGCGACTCGTCGCCGCAGTGGTGCCGGAAGCCGGTGGGGCGCCGGATCGACACGAGCTGCTCAGGTCGCTGGCCGACGCTCTCCCGCCCGGATCGGTCCCCGGCGAGATCCGACTGGTCGAGGAGATCCCGCGCAACGCGTCCGCCAAAGTGCGCCGAGACGTTCTGGTCCGCATACTGTCTGGATGAGGGCTCGCCGGGCCGTTCTCGCGCTGGCGTCGCTCGGACTGATCGGCGCGGTCGCGTGCAGCGGCGGCTCGAACCTCCCGAGCGTGTCGCGCACGATCTCGCTCCCGACGGTCTCGCGGACGGTCACGCTGCCGACGGGCACGCCGTCGGAGCCGACCACGCCGACCGAACAGCCGACCGCGCCGCCAACCACGGCGCCGCCGACGACCACCCCGCCTCCCACGAAGACCACGACACCTCCTCCGACGAAGACCACGGCGCCGCCCACCAAGCCCACGACACCTCCTCCGACGACCACCGCCCCGCCCACGACGACGGCGCCGCCGACCACGACCACGGCGCCGCCGACCACGACCGCGGCTCCGACCACGCCGACCGCCGTGCCGAGTTCACCGACGTCGGCGACGAGCTCCTCGACGTCGCCGTGGCTGTGGGTCCTGCTCGCGCTGGCGCTGATCGCTGTGGTCGTCGCGTTCCTCCTGCGCAACGCCTCGCAGAAGAAGGCGGCCCTGGCGGAGGCACGCAGGCGCGGCCTCCAGGCGTACGCGGGCGCGGTCGCGCTGCACGACCGCGCGGCGGTCCTGCCGATGAGCGCCGAGACGGAACGCGGACGGCTGCTGGACGAGGTCACCACCGATCTCGACCGGGTGAGCGGGGAGTTCGAGGCGCTCGCGGCCGAGCCGGCGCTGCAGGACGCCGCCGCCGAGATCGGCAGCGTGCGGACCTCGCTGACCGATCTTCGGGCGACGATCCAGGCCGAGCTCGCCGCCGGCGCGCTCGACGAGGCGACGCTCCGCGAGCGCCTGGCCGTCCTGGACGACGGCCTGCAGCGGTTCCGGCTGAAGCTCGAGCCGTCTCCGCCCGCCTGAGGTCAGACGAGCGCTCGGGCCGCGGCGACCGGATCGCCGGGCAGGAGCTCGGCCGCGCCGCCGCCCGCCGGGAGCGCCGAAACGCCCGGCCCGCACACCCAGACCGGGGCGATCGACGAGAGCAGGGGGAGCTCGGGGAGCACCGCTCGGAGCCGTTCCGGCTCGGTCACGGCGAGCGCCACCCCGGCGGGTCGCTGGGCGCGCACGGTGTCGGTGAGCGTCTCGATCGGTGTGTCCGCGCCGAGGAACAGCACGCGGGCTCCCCGGCGCGAGAGCGCGATGCCGAACATGATCAGCGCGAGGTCGTGCTCCTCGCCCGGCGGACACGCCAGGACGTAGAGCGGGCCATCACCCGCCGACCAGTCGCGGGCCAATCCGAGGAGGCGGCCACGGATCAGGTTCGACGCGAAGTGCTCCTGCGCGACGGAGACCTCCCCCCGCTCCCATCGTGCGCCGAGCCCGTGCAGGTAGGGGATCAAGATCTGCGCGATCAGCTGCTCGACGGAGACGGCCGCGAGCAGCCGGTCGAGGGCGTCGTGGGCGCCCACCGCATCGAACCCGGCCAGGGCCTCGTCGAGGCGACCCGCCAGCTCCGCCACGAGCGGCCCATCGGGGGCCGTGACCTCCGGCGCCCCCTGGAGGGACCGCGCCGCGGCCTGTGCCGCCGAGAGGCCGGTGGCGATCAGCGAGGTCATCTGGCGCACCCGCCGCTCGTCCGCCGCGGTGTAGAGGCGGTAGCCGCCGTCGGACCGCATCGGCCGCAGCAGCCCGTACCGGGATTCCCAGGCTCGAAGGAGTTCCGGGGAGACGCCCGTTCGGCGGGAGAGCTCGCCGATCCGGACGGGCCCACCTGTCGATCCGAGCATACGGGGAGGATACGCGATAGCGAACAAACTTTCTACGAACCCTTGACAGATGGCGGCCGCCAACCCTACCCTGAGCCTCGACAAACTCTCTACAAGGGAGGGGAGAACATGCGGAAGCTGGACGTGCTGGCCTTGATCCTCGTGATCGTGGGAGCGCTGAACTGGGGGCTCGTCGCGATCGGCGAGTTCGATCTGGTCGCGAAGATCTTCGGCCTCGACTTCGGTGAGACGAACCCCGCCACCCGCGTGGTGTACGGGCTCGTGGGGCTCGCCGGCGTGTGGGTGGCCGTTCGCGCCACGACGCTGCTCGGCGTCGAGCGCCGGAAGAC
>DATHCP010000106.1:0-3255 GCA_035490535.1 Actinomycetota bacterium | reverse complement strand
CGGGTTCCGGGTCCGATGGCCGCCCCACACGCCCTCCGAGCCGCCTAGCGTGGGATCGCGGACGATGGAGGGGAGGTGTCGACGATGCTCCGCAACGTGATCGGACGTTGGAGCCGGTCGGCGGCGTTCGCAGTGATCGTGCTCGCGCTCGCGGGGGCGTCGGTGGCGATCGCGGGTCCCGCGCTCGGGGCCCACGACACGCACCTGCACGCGACGCTGGTCGCGGCGCTCGCGCATCCGGGGGTGCGAGGGCATGTCGAGTATGAGGGCCACCACGGGCTGCGGACGCTCCACATCGAGATGTGGGGCATGGGCCCGATGGCCGGACACCGCGTGATCGTGTTCGCCGGCGGGCACCGGATCGGCGCGATGCCGAGCTGGGACGGCGGCCACTGCCTCGGGCACTGGGACACGGCGGCGGTCCTCGGACCGGGCGCCAAGGTGACGGTTCGCACCGGGGTCGGCGCGGTGATCGCGCGGGGGGTCTTCCACCGGGACGACTGACCTCGCGACGCGGTGCCCACGGGCCGGAGCGATCGGCCCCGGCCCGTGGACCCGTGCGCGTTACGGCGTGAACGCGTACAGGCGCGTGGACCAGTTCGCGAAGAACGTCCGCGTGAAGCCGCACGTGGGATCGGCCGCGAACGTCGCGTCGTCGCAGGTCTGATCGATGTACTCCGAGGCCAGCCACACCCGGCCGCCCGGCGCCACCGTCGCGGCGCCGTAGTCGCCCCAGCGGGTCTGGTAGGCGCCATCGAACGTCGCCGTGAAGCCGTCGTTCGGTCCGACGCCCGCGCCGGCCACCTGCACCGGCCCGGTCACGCCGGCCGTCGAGAACGGCACGTACGCCGCCGACGGATAGACGTTCGGTCCGACGAACGTCGCGCCGATCGCCCCCTTCCCCGACGCGTTCATCGCGATGCTCGGATAGATCAGGTTCTGGCCGCTCACGTCGGTCGACCCCTGGAGCTGGAGCCACACCTTGTTCGTGAACAGGCTCGGCTTCAGGCCGACGTAGAACACGCCGGCATGCACGGGGATCGGCGACCAGGTCAGACCATCGTCGGACACGAGCGCGCCGCCCGAGCCGGCGAGCGCGTCGCCCATCACCAGGTAGACCACGCCGTGGTGCAGCCACGCGCCGGTGACGGTTCCGTCGGCCGCGTCCAGCGGCCATGGACCGACCTGGAACGGGTTCGACTGCCCGATGCACGTCGGGTCGTTCTCACAGTTCAGCAGCGGCGTATCGCCGGCCATCTGCCGGGCATGGGGCGGTGACGCGTAGTCGTCGGTCGGGACGGACGTCTCCTCCAGCTTCAGATGCGGCGAGCCGTTGAGCGTGTTCGTCCCCGTCAGGCGCCACAGCGACACGCCGTGCGCGGTGGCGTCGGCGTACGGCGCCTGCGACATCGCGAGGTACAGCGTGCCCTTGTGCGCGCCGACCCAGTCGGCGGGCAGCGAGTCCACCGGCTGGACCGTGTATGCCGTGTCGTCCATCGCGTTCGAGAAGATGTTCGGAACCGTCGCCATCGTCGGCGATGCGACCCCCGCCACGAGCCCGGCCTTCGAGATCGCGTACAGCTGGGCGGCGTGGAACTCGCCGGCGCCGAGGTTGTCGAACTCGTTCGTCGTGACGACGACGGCGCTTCGGTTGATCGCCATGTGCGGATAGTCGCCGAAGCAGAACCCGCTGGAGCAGTGGTGGTTCGGCGTTCCGTTCGTGCCGTTGTTCGTCGTGTTGACCGAGAAGACGTTCCACGTCCCCAGCGGCTTGGAGGTTCGGCTGACCGCCAAGAAGTAGCCGGCGGGGCCGGTGAGGTCCCCGGTGAGCTTGTTCGTCGCGAGCCAGTTCGCCAGCGCGAACCAGCGCCGCTCGGAGCGGTCGTAGAGGCAGGACACGTCATAGATGAACGGCCCGAACGGTCCGGCCGGACGGACGAACGCGCTCGGCACGCCGAAGAACTGGTTCAGCGAGATGCCGACGGGCGCGGTGCCTGGGAACGCCGGCTGCCCGGCGATCAGTGCGTGACCGTTCGTGTTGTAGACCTGGACCGCGTCGTTCACGATCTCGAACTCGCGCGTCTTGCTGACGCAGAGCCCCTGGTCCGGCGGCTCGCCGGAGAACTGGTTGCCCTTGTCGTTGTAGCGCGAGTCGAAGTGGTTCAGGGCCTCGAACGACGCGGACGTGCCGCTCGTGCCCGAGACGCCGACGCGGTGCGTGGCTACCGGCGCGGGCACCTCACCGTGGGCGACCGCGTCGCCGCCCTCGAGCTCCTGGCCCTCCGAGTTCCGCGCGCGGAAGATCTCGGGGTCGAGCGGGCTCTCGGCGGTCCCGGCCGACCGCGTCGCGACGCGGGCCTGCGCACGCTTCGCGATCGCGGCGATCGGCCCGACGCTCCGGACGAGATGGATCGCGCCGGAACGCGTCGAGGTCCGCAGCGACGGCCCCGGCCGCGCGGCATCGGCCGCCGGCCCGATCGCCGACAGGGTGCCGATCGTGATGGTCAGGACGCCGGCCGCGACGATCGCGCGCCGGAGGGAACCTCGGAACATGCCGCCTCCCTCTGGATCCGCGGGCGGCGCGGGGGGCGCCACCGGACCCGCAGATGGTAGGGCGGAACGGGAGAACGCGCGAGGCAAGGTCCGGCTAGCTGACCGTGACCGTGCGCTTCTTGCTGTGGCTCGGCAGGCAGTAGAAGCGGTCGGGATGCACCTTGAACTTCGCGCCCCCGAACTTCGTCTGCCACTTCCCGGTCTTGTTCGGGTTCCGCTTGAAGTAGGCCTTCCCGTTCGAGTCCGTGGCGCTCGACGCGACCTTGTCCCCGTTGAAGAAGAGCTGGACCACCCGGTTGATGTAGCACTTCGGGTTGGCGCTCCTGATCCGCCCGACGATGAAGAGGTCGTCGCCCTTCTTGATGCTCGTGTCGCTCAGCTTGATCTTCGTGTGCGTCGTCACCTTGGTGACGTTGCCGGCCTCTGCGGTGGCCGCGACGAAGGACACGATGAGGAGGGAAGTGAGGGCTGCCCGCCAGACCAGCTTCACGGGCCGAACACTAGAAGGGTTGCGCCCTCCTGGCAAGTTGCGGAAACGATACCGTTGGCGATCGTGTCGAACTTTCCGGCGCGCCGGCGCCGCTCCCCGCTCCGCTGGATCCTCCTGGGGATCCTCGTCGTCCTGGTGCTCCTCGTCGCCGATGCGGCCTGGGCCGGAACGCGTGCCGTCTCGAGCTTCGAAGACGCCCGGGATTCGTTGCA
>DATHCP010000105.1:0-11922 GCA_035490535.1 Actinomycetota bacterium | reverse complement strand
GATCCGGAGCACCCGGACGCGATCATCATCACGACAGCAACGATCAACGAGCGTTCCCGCGACGAACCGATGCGTGCCACGTCGTCGCCCCTCCTTCCCTTCTGGCAGCACGAAGACTGCTGTGCGGGCCTCTTCTTGGTGCCCTAGTGCTGCGGCCCGGAGATCCACACCACGTTGTGCCCGTCTTTCATGTCTCCCACGGCAACGAATCGCGAGCCCCAGGCGATCACATTGAGCACCTCCGCGCCCTGGAACGCTGACCCAGTTGGTACCGGGGTCCACGACGCACCGTCGACGGACGTCCAGACGCCTTGGCTGTTGGTGCCGATGAAGCCGTTGGGACCCGCGCTCACCGCGAAGTAGTGCGTCTGTCCCTCGAGGGCGCCCCCGACACGTGACCACGTCACGCCGTCGGCCGATCGCCAGACGAGATAGTCCCCCTCGTGCCCCACCGGCCCGCACCAACCCGTGGCGACGAACCCGGCAGGGCTACCCGCGAGGCCGGTGATGCGGCAGCTCGGCGACATGATCGCGTTGTCGATCGCCACATCGTGCCAGGTCATGCCGTCGGACGAGGCCCAGATCACGAGTTCCGATCGGGGGCCACCCGCCCTCGTCGACCCCATCGCCACCAGCCTGTCGGGACCCGCGGCGACCCTCGTCATGTCTGCCGGGACCCCCGTCTGCGGGACCGTCGCCGGTTGCCACGTGGCTCCGTCGGAGGAGAACCAGGCGTTGTCGGGCGAGCCGACGGCAACGACTCCCGGCCCCCCCGCGGTCACGCCGAGGAATTCAGCCCGATCGACGGGGGGCTGCACGTGATCCCATGAGACACCGTCTGTGGACGTGTAGACGCCGTTCGTGCCGGTGATGACGAAGCCCGGTCCGGCTGCCGCGAAGCCGGCCGCCTTCGGGGGGTTATCGCCGTCGATCTGCTGCCACGACAGGCCGTCGGGCGAGGACCACCCCGCGAACGCCTCACCGCAACACCCGAACTTCGTCCCCATTGCCACGAGACCGGCGTCACCCGCGGTGACGGTTCTCACGAGGCAACCGTGGTCGTTGCATCCCGGGGCCCCTCCGGGAAGCACGATGCGCTGCCAGGCCCCCGGGTCGTCGGGGAGCCGAACGGCGGGCGGGTTGACGGGCACGAGTGATGCCTGGGTGATCGAGCGGAGCACCGCCACGCCACCCACGAGCACGGCGACGGCGAACACCAGGGTCATCCCAACGGTGGCCACAACGCGGCGGCGCGCTCGCGGGCGAAGGGTGGACGGCACCTGCCGCTGGGGTGGGATGTCCTCGGCGATGTCGCGCAACAGCTCCCGAACGTCGTTGTCCATGTCAGTCCCCCGCCATCTGCATCCGGAGCCTGCCCAGGCCTTGGGAAACGAGCGCCTTCACCGTTCCCCTGCGGCATCCCATGACCTCGGCCGTCTGCGCTTCGGACAGGTCCACGTAGAAGCGAAGGACGAGCGCGGTCCGTTGGCGCGGAGAGAGCCGCAACAGCGCCTCCCGGGCCGTCTCTCGGGATGGGATGTCGGGATCGTGGCTGGTCGTCGTCAGCATGCTGGACTGGCGTTCCTGGTACCGGCGTTCGATCTTCCGCCGACGGAAATGGGAGTTCGCGAGGTTCACCACGGTGCGGCGCAGGTACGCCTCGAAGGGCTTGCTGGATCCGCGGAGGTGGACGACGCGCCCTGCGAGCCTGACGAAGGCGTCCTGAACCAGGTCCTCGGCGAGGCTCCGGTCACCGGTGATCAGGTAGGCGAGGCGGACGGCGTCGTCGGCGTACCACCGATACAGCTCGGAGAGCCTGTCCCCTTCGAGCCGCACGGGCTCCGACTCAGCCTCCGCCACGCGCCCCTTCTCCACATCGATACAACGCCTACCGACCCCAGTCGGTTTAGCAGAGCTGGCACGTGAGCGAAGGCTCCCCGCGTGCCGACCGCATCACGGGCTGGAGGCGACCAGCCTCCTAGGAGCGGGTGATCGATGCCCGCCGAGCCCACGCCGACGGCGCCGCCGGGCGATCCGAGCCCGGTGACCTCGGGCCCGAAGAACTCCCGGTCGATCCGCGTGTAGACCACCCACTCCGCCGGCACGTCTTCCTCGTGGAAGATCGCGGTCACGGGACAGACGGGTTCACACGCACCGCAGTCGACGCACTCGTCGGGATGGATGTAGCCCTTGCGCACGCCGTCGTAGATGCAGTCGACCGGACATTCGTCGACGCAGGCTCGATCGTGCACGTCGACACACGGCTCGGTGATCACGAAGGCCATGGTGTCCTCCTTCCGCGTGGGGCGATGGCGACTTCACCCCGAGCGTAGGGACGAGCGGTGCAGCGGCCGACCAAGCGGCCGTTAGCGGCACGCCAAGATTTCCCGGACCTTCAACGCTACTCGTGGTCGATGCGTGTGACCTCGCGCTTGAACGGCGGCGCATCCGGGTCGATCGGTTCCTCGAGCTCCTCCGCGAACCGGCGCCCCTCCCAGACGGCGGCCGCGATCGTGCCGGGCGCGAGGCTGTCACCGACCGCCGCGACCCGGAGCAGGCCGGCGTCCGCCCAATCACCGCGACGTGCTTCGAACCCGTGCACCAGATCGTCCCGAGGGAGCCGCGCGGTCACCAACACGACCGCATCGGCCTCGAGGGGGATCTCCGCTCCGGTGAAACGGTTCATCGACACCGCGGCGCGGGCATCGACGCGTACCACCGCGTGCTGGGCGATCACGTCGACCCCCGCCTCGAGCACCCGCGTCTGGATCCGCGCCTGCTCGAGCGTGTTGTTCGTCCAGTTGGAGACGTCCGGGGCGGGGGTCACCAGCGTGACCTGATGCCCCTCACCGGCGAGCAGCTCGGCCAACACGCCGCCCAGGTAGTAGTGGTCATCGTCGAAGAGCACCACCCGCCGTCCCGCCGGGCGCTCCCCTGCCATCAGGTCGTCGGGCGTCAGGACCGGAACGCCGGGGTCGATCGGCATCGGTTTCGTGTGCCAGCGACCGACGCCGTCGGCACGCCAGCGTGCGCCGGTGGCGATCGCGACGTGGGCGAAGCCCAGCTCGAGGAGTTCCTCCACCGTCATCTCGGACTGCCGGTAGATCTCGACGTTCGGGAGCCGTGACAGCTGGCTCTCGCGGTAGTCCAGCACGCGGATCCACGCGGACAGCCCCGGCAGGCGTGCCTCCTTCGCGACGCGACCTCCCAGGTCGCGCGACGCCTCGATCACCGTCACCTCGTAGCCACGTTTGCCGAGGGCCTGCGCGGCCTCGAGCCCGGCCGGACCGGCGCCCACGACGAGGACCTTCGCGTCGCTCGTCTTCGGCTTCATGCGTTCGGGGTGCCAGCCACGACGCCACTCCTCGCCCATCGCGGGGTTCTGCGTGCAGCGGATCGGGGTCATCGTGAAGTCGCCTGAAACACAGATGTTGCAGCCGATGCACTCGCGGATGTCCTCGAGCCGGCCCTCCTCGATCTTGCGCGGCAGCCACGGGTCGGCGATCGACGGACGCGCGGCGCCGATCATGTCGAGCACGCCGTCGCGCACCATCCGAACCATCGTGTCGGGCGACGTGAACCGGCCGACCCCGACCACCGGCTTGGTCGTCAGCGCCTTCACGCCACGGACGTGGGACTCCTGGTCGCCTTCGCCACCGAACCGCGACGTGACCGAGTCGTCCTCCCACGAGCCGAGCACGAGGTCCCAGACATCCGGGAGCTCGCCGACCAGCCCCAACAGTTCGTCGAACTCGGCTCGTGTGAACCCCTCGTCGCCCAGGAGCTCATCGACCGTGATCCGGCAGGCCACCGCGGCGCGTCCGTCCGCCTGCTCCCGAGTGTCCTCGAGGATCTCCCGAAGCAACCGGCCACGGTTCTCGACGCTCCCCCCGTACTCGTCGGTGCGGTCGTTGTATCGCTTCGAGAGGAAGTGGTGGATCCCGCCGAACGCGTGCCCGGCGTAGACGTAGACGAGGTCGAATCCGGCACGCAGCGACCGGTCGACCGCCTGCCGATGCCACCGACGGAGATCGGCGATATCGGCCTTCGTCATCGCGCGCGCCTGGACCGGGTCGTACGTGAACGTCGCGACGGGCAGATGCGCCGGACCCATCGGGGCGATCCGGCTGAACATGTTCGGCCCGTTCATCCCGTTGTAGGCCAGCTCGATGCCCGCGAGCGCACCGTGTTCGTGGACCGCCTCGGTCATCAGCGCGAGCGCAGGGATGTCGGCGTCGTCCCAGAGCCGTTGCTCGATGAACGGCGTGATCTCCGAGGACGCGTGGATCTCCGCCTGCTCGGTGCAGACCACCGCCCAGCCGCCCTCCGCCTTCACGCGCCGCATCTCCGCGTGTGCGCGTGGGTCGCGATACCCCATACCGTTGCAATGCGGCACCTGGAAGAAGCGGTTCTTGGCGGTCACCGGGCCGAGCCGGACCGGTTTCAGCAGGATGTCGTACCGGGTGTCACGCGACGCTCCAGGCGTGGTCCCGATCATGCCTGCTCCTCCTCGAACGCGGTCGCCGGGTGGTTGGTCGGTTGATCGGGCCCGATCAGTACCTCACGCCCAGCGTGGTCGCGAGCTGCTGCTGTTCCTTGCCGATGATCCGGAAGGCCTCCTTGAGGCCGAGCCGGGGGATCGATCCGAGCTGCGCGGGATCCACGAAGTCGTCGGCTTGCTCGCCCGCGCGCACCTGTCGGACCTGATGCTCGAGGCGGATCTGCCACAGCAACCGGAACGCTTCCTCCAGATCCTCCCGTGAGCTCGCCTCGATCGCACCCGCTCGCGTCGCCGCCTGGAGCCTCGCGAGGGTGCCGGTCTCCGAGCTCCGCGTGACGATCGCGTAGTAGCGCGCCAGGTTCGTGATGATCGCGACCCCGCCGTGTTTGATGTCGAGGCGACCGGCGTGCTCGCCCTTGCTCTCCACGACCAGACCGCGGACGAACCCCGTCGGGGGCTTGCGATCGAGCGCGCGGTGACCCAAGTGCCGGATGAAGTTCGGATAGCGGGTCGGCGCCTCGGCGATCACGTCTTGGATCACGGGCTGGACATCGAGCGTTCCATCCAGGACCCGGTGATCGAACACGACCGATGAGAACAGGCTGCCCTCAGGCCCCACATCCGCCATCCAGCTCCGGAACGCCTCGACCCAGCTGTCGACGGGGCGGCGGAGGAGCGCCGTGGTCGCCATCGCGTCGCCGTCGCACCGTGGGACCCCGGCCGTTTCGAGGCCGGCCGTCACCCGCTCGGCCAGATCCGCGAACCACGGGTCGATCTCCTCGGGCGGTCGCTCGCCCGGGTCGAACGCGAACGCGTGATCCTGGTCGGTGTGGAGAGCCTGTTCCAGACGAGCCTCGCTCCCGAGCACGAGCCACGCCCACGGCGCGGGCGGTTCGCCGAGGCTCTCGATCGCGAAGGCGAGCAACCGCCGCGTCAGCGCATCGATCGAGGTGCCGATCACGCGGCCAACCTTCACCGCGTCGGCCCCGTCGTCCAGGAGCGCGGACGTCAGTTCGGGGAGTTCGCGTGCCTTCTCGATCGCCTCCGTCTCATCGCCGGCCGCCTCGATCGAGTCCGCCAGCGACCCGGTGTCACGGTCGACGGATCGGAGGACCCCGCGACGAAGGCTCGCCTGCACGAAGGCCACGCCGCCGGCCGTCCCCAGGACCTCCCGCGCGACCTCACCGTCGACGACCAGGCAGACCAGGTGGTCCTTACCTGCGGTGACGGTGACCGTCGGGCCGGCACCGGAAAGCAACGAGAGCTCGCCGAACACCTCACCGGCGCCCGGCTCGTCGACCAACCGGTGGGCGTCCCGGACCTCGGCGGATCCCGCGGTGATCAGGTAGAGCCCGGTGGAAGGCGCTCCCCCTTGGCGCAGGATCTCCTGGCCCACGTCGAAGCGCTGTCGCGCGGTCGCGCTCGCGACCTTCGCGAGCTGATCGGGTGGAAGCGCGTCGAACGGCGGAGAGGCGCGGAGCGCGTCGGTGAGTGCGCTGAGCTCCTCCGGAAGGATCCCGCCAGGAACGCTCACATCGGAACCTCCCTGCGGGCGCTCGAAGGATCAGTCCGTTCGTGGGCGGGGGAGGATTCGAACCTCCGTAGGCATCGCCGGCGATTTTACAGACCGCTCCCTTTGGCCGCTCGGGCACCCGCCCCAGGCGCGCGATGATAGCAACGGACCCGTCGTCGAAGCGGTCGAAGCGTGCCGGGAGGACCCCCGTCCTGTGACAGGTCCTGGCGGGCTCGGGCCCGGCGGCCCTATACGATCGCATCCATCCTGAGGGACGCTGCCGGATGAGAGGTGGCGTGTGTCAGCGACGACTCCGACCCAACGCAGGTTGTACATGGCGGCCGGCGCGGCCGTGGCTGCCGAGGTGATCGCGTACATGGTTTGGAGACCTCGCATGCTGCGGTGGGGGGCGACTCGGGCCGAGGCGGCCGAGACGCTCCCCGGCGACGAGCGCACCCCTCATCCACGCGTTCGGAGTACGCGGGCGATCACGATCGATGCCCCGCCTGAGCGGGTGTGGCCGTGGATCGTCCAGATGGGGATCGAACGAGCGGGGTTCTACACGCACGACCGCATCGAGCGGCTCCTGACGTTCGGCGGGCGCTACGTCGAAGGGAAGCATTCGGCGACGCGGATCCACCCCGAGTTGCAGGACCTGAAGGTCGGCGATCAGGTTCCCTATGGCGCTGGCGTGATGGCACGCGTGATCGAGATCGAACCCTTCGAGCATCTCGTCGCCGGCGAGACGTTCGTGTTGCGGCCGTTGCCCGGCGGCCGGACCCGGTTGATCGTGCGGTCCCAAGGCATGGGATACATCTCGGCCGCTGCCGCTGGCGTTGGGGCGGACGCGCCGCTGCCGAGCCGGATGCTCGGTGTGATCCTCGTTCGGGTCCCTGGTGCGGAGCTCGTCGCTCGGGCGATCGATCTGTTCATCGGCGACCCGCTGCACCACTACATGGAGTCCGAGATGCTGCGCGGGGTCAAGGAGCGCACCGAGAGCACCGCGACCGCGGCGTGAACGGCCCTCGCCGACCGGTCAATCGGCTCCCGGGCCCGCGGGAGCGCTGCCCTCCGGACCGGGCTGTGCCGGGGGCGTTTGCCCCGTCAGCTCCCGGTGGATCTGCACGAGCTTCGCGTTGATCGCGTGCTGGCGCTCCACGTTCTCCTGGTGCAGCCGCACGATCATGTCGTGCGTCGGCCGCTTCCCCGCGTAGTCGGGGTGGTGGTGGTAGCACAGCAGGAACTGGCCGCCTGCGGCGGGATGCGTTCCGACGCGCCAGCACCCCGGCTCGTGGCAGTTGTACTTCTTGACCAGCTGGTAGACGCCGGTCGCGAGCGCGCCGATGATCCCGAACTCGGCCAGGTCGGAGCCGAAGCCCGACCAGAACGCGTAGTACGGGCCCGCCTCGTTCACCGTGCCGGTATGCACGGCGAGCCAGTGGTTCACCAGTGACGCGCGCAGGACCCACGCGACGATCAACACCGAGACAGCCGCCAGCCCCACCACCACCAACCCGAGACGCCACCTCATCGTCGGCCTCCCTTTTCCCGCACGACGGATCCCACCTCGGCGACGCCCGGTCGCCACGGTGAACATCTCACGAACTCCCTCCCCCGGCGTTCGCCCGGGCCTTGCGCGATCGCGCGACCGGGTGTACCCCGGAGGGGTTCCTCGAGGTGGGCGAGGCGATGCGTATGGATGCGTGAACACGGTCCTGTTCCACGGGCACCGAAGATTCGAACCCGGGGGGGATGCATGGCTGGTCTGGACACGTTCACGTTGATCGCCGCGCAATACGCGCTCGAAGAGGACGCGATGACGGACTACGACGCCGTCCGCGACGTCTACAAGGATCTGGACATCATCGACACCTACGACGCGGCGGTGATCACGAAGGATCCGAACGGCAAGGTTCGGATCGTCACGAAGGTCGAGGAGCCCACGCGGCAGGCGGCGGTGGGCGGGCTCGCGGTCGGTCTGGCGGTCGGCGCGCTCGTCGCGTTGTTCCCTGCCGTGGCGATCGGCGCCGGCCTGCTGATCGGCGGCGCCTCGGGCGCCGCGATCGGGGCCACCGCCGGCCACGTGGCCGCCGGCATGAGCCGGTCCGACCTCAAGGACCTCGGCGAGCTCCTCGACGCCGGGACCAGCGGCCTGGTCGTCGTCGCCGCCACCGACGTCGAGGACCGCGTGGAGGCGGCGATCCAGCACGGCAAGGACATGGCGAAGAAGCAGGTCCAGCTCGACGCCGACGGTCTGAAGATGGACATCGACGAGCTCTGAGCACACCCGCCGGGGACCTCGCGCGTCCGGAACCCGCTCGCGCGAGGTCCCATGGCCGACCTTGCGCGGTGGGGGCTCGGACCCGGGCTACCATCCGGCCACCGACGGGGCCCCGCCCGGAGAGGTCGGCCGAAGCATGACGGAAGACCGGCTCCCCACGATGGGCTACTGGGCCCGCGCGGTCCTCACCGTCGCGGCGATCGTTGCGGTGCTCGCGGCCGCGTGGTCGGTCCGGAACATCCTGCTCCTCGTCCTGGTGGCCGGCGTCCTCGCGGTCGGACTCGATCCCCAGGTGCGCTGGCTCCAGCGACATCGGGTGTCCCGGACGTGGGCCGTCGTGCTGATCGTCGTGCTGAGCCTCGGGTTCCTGCTCCTGTTCGCGTGGCTCGTGATCCCCCAGGCGCTCCGGCAGGTCCACGCGCTCGCGGCCTCGACGCCCGGCTACATCACGCGCCTGCAGGATTCCGGCGGGCTCGTCGGGGAGCTCCAGGCACGGTTCAACCTCTCGGACCGGCTGCACGAGGTCGCGGATCGTCTGCCCGAACTGGCGATCGGCTCGATCCCGAAGATCACGCAGGGCGCGGGGAGCGCCCTGTTCAACGTCCTGACGGTCGCGGTCCTGACGATCTACTTCCTCACCGGCCTCGAGCGCGGCCGCTCGATGGCGGCCGGGCTCCTTGCCGGCAGCGACCCGGAGCGGAACGCGCGGATCCTGGACGAGTCGATCGAACGGATCGGCGGCTACGTCTCCGGCAACCTGTTCATCTCGCTGATCGCCGGAACGCTTGCCTTCATCGTGCTCGAGATCCTGCACGTTCCGTTTGCGTCCGCGCTAGGGCTGTGGGTGGCGATAGCCGACCTGATCCCCGGCGTCGGCGCGATGCTCGGCGCGATCGTCTGCGTGATCGTGGCGCTCTTCGTCTCCCTGGGAGCGGGGATCGCGGTGGCGGTCTACTTCGTCGTCTACCAGCGCTTCGAGAACTACGTGATCCTGCCGCGGGTTATGGGCAAGGCGATCGACCTGTCGGCGCCGGCGGTGATCATCACGTTGCTGATCGGCTCGAGCCTGGCCGGTCTGGCGGGCGCGCTGCTCGCCTTGCCGGTCGTGGCCACGATCAAGGTGATCGTGCGCGAGATGTGGCCCGCGACCGCCGCCGTGCCCGAGGCGACGCGCCGGGCCCAACCGCCCTAGCGTCGGACGGCGTGAGCGGGGCGACACCGGCTATCCTGCGGCCATGGCGCAATCCTCGTTCGACATCGTCTCCGAGGTCGACCTCCAGGAGGTCCGCAACGCGGTCGACCAGACCTCGCGGGAGATCCACCAGCGGTTCGACTTCAAGAACACGGACACCTCCGTGTCGCTCGGCGAAGAGGCGATCGAGCTCCACTCCTCCACCGAGGACCGCCTGAAGGCGGCGTACCAGGTGCTGCAGGAGAAGGCGGTCCGGCGCGAGGTGCCGCTGAAGGCCCTGCAGCCCGGGGACGTCGAGGCCGCCGCGAAGGGCTCGGTCCGCCAGACCGTGAAGCTGGTGACCGGGATCAGCGACGAGAAGGCCAAGGAGATCTCGAAGTTCGTTCGGCAAGCGGTGCCGAAGGCGCAGACCCAGATCCAGGGCTCACAGGTCCGGGTCACCAGCAAGTCGAAGGACGACCTCCAGGCCGCGATCCGGGCCGTGAAGGAGCACGACTTCGGCATCGCCCTGCAGTTCACGAACTACCGCTGACCTCGGCGGACGGCGCCATGAGCCCGGATTGCCTGGCCCCCGCCCGGCCGGATAGGCTGGCCGCCCTCAGGAGGTGGTAGGACGTGGACCTCGAACGGCTCAAGGCCAACGCGGCGCGGATCGCCGACACCGAAACCACGACGTTCCTCAAGCGGACCACGACGTCGGAGGAAACGTTCCAGCGGGCGATGAAGAGCCTGCCGGGCGGGGTCTCCTCGAACTTCCAGGCCGGCGACCCGTATCCGATCTACCTGGAGCGGGGCAAGGGCTCGCACGTCTGGGACGTCGACGGCACCGACTACCGGGACTTCCACGGCGGCTTCGGGGTCAACATCGTGGGCCACGCCCATCCGAAGATCGTCGAGGCGCTCCAGAGGGCGGCCACGAACGCGATCCACTTCGCGGTGACCACGCCCGACACGATCGCCCTGGCCGAGGCGATCTGCGAGCGGTTCCAGCTGGAGCAGATGCGGTTCGTGAACTCAGGGACCGAGGCCACGATGGACGCGCTGCGGGTGGCGCGCGCCGCCACCGGCCGGGACCGGATCATCAAGATGGAGGGCTCCTACCACGGGCACCACGACTCGGTGTTGTTCTCCGTGGTGCCGGAGGCCGACGTGCTGGGTCTGCGGCACAGCGTCCAGGACGACGACAAGCACTGGTACACCACCCAGCCCACCTCGAAAGGGATCCCCCGCGCGCTGTGGGAGACCGCGATCATCGTGCCGTTCAACGACGCGGAGGCGGTCGACCAGGCCCTGTCGGACAACGAGGGCGAGGTCGCCGCGGTGATCCTCGAGCCGGTGATGATGAACATCGGCATCGTCGAGCCGAAGCCCGGCTACCTGCAGGCGCTCCGCGACGCGTGCGAGAAGCACGGCGCGGTCCTGATCTACGACGAGGTCAAGTGCGGCGGCACGATCGCCTACGGCGGCACGGCCGAGCGCTACGGCGTGCGCCCGCACCTGGCGGCCTTCGCGAAGGCGATCGGCGGGGGCTCCACGATCGGCGCGTTCGGCGGCGAGGCCCGCTACATGGAGTGGGTCGGCAAGGGCGCCGCGCAGCAGGGGACGTTCAACGGCAACCCGCTGTCCTCGGCCGCCGGCCTGGCCGCACTCACGCAGGTCCTGACGAAGGACGCGTACGACCACCTGGGCAAGCTCGGCACGATGCTCGCCGAGGGATGCACACGGGCGATCGCCGAGACCGGGATCCCGGCGCACACGGTGGACCTCGGGGCGAAGGGGTGCGTGTCCTACCGGGCGGAGAAGCTCACGAACTACCGCGATTTCCTCGAGACGATGCCGGAGCTCTACTGGGCCTCGTATCCCTGGATGATCAACCGCGGCATCTTCATGACGCCCGGCGACGAGGAGCAGTGGACGATCTCGGTCCAGCACTCCGAGGAAGACGTCCAGACCTACGTGGACCTGTTCGGGGAGTTCTGCCAGGAGCTCGTGAAGTAGCGCGGCGCGCGTGCACGAGTTCGACGAGGACACCGAGGCGTTCGCGCGTGCACTGATCGCCTATGCGCAAGCGCGGATCGAGTCCCCGGCCCCGCTGGACGGCTCCGCTTCCGCACAGGAGCTGACCGAGCGGGCCGGCCGCACGATCACGCCGGGCGGGATCGGCGGCGAGGAGGCGCTCCGCCTGTGGGCGGAGGTGCTCGCGCCGGCCACGATCTCCACCGACCATCCCGCGTACCTGGCGTTCGTGCCGGGCGCGCCGACGAAGGCGAGCGTGCTGTTCGACCTGGTGATCAGCGCGTCCTCGGTCTACGGCGGCAGCTGGCTCGAGGGCGCCGGGGCGGTGTGGGCGGAGAACGAGGCGCTGCGCTGGATCGCAGACCTGGCAGGGATGCCGGCCTCGGCCGGCGGGGTGTTCGTGTCCGGCGGCACCGCCG
>DATHCP010000104.1:0-10448 GCA_035490535.1 Actinomycetota bacterium | reverse complement strand
CTCCACGATCACCTGGCTCCCGTACCAGTTCCTGATCACGGGGCCGGTCGGCGCGGCGGTGTGGGTCGCGGGGCTCTACCGGCTGCTCCGGCAGCCGGAGGCGCGCACGTACCGGGCGATCGGGATCGCGTACATCGTGCTGGCCGTCGTGCTGGCGATCGCCGCGGGCGACAAGCAGTACTACGTCGCCGGCCTGTACGTGCCGCTGTGGGGCGCCGGCGGACGGCCGCTCGAGGGCTGGCTCGTCCGGCACCGGTCGGGGGCGGCACGGCCGGTCGCCGTGATCGGGTTCGCGGTCACGACGCTGCTGCTGCTCCCCGCGTCCATCCCGGTGCTGCCGGTGAGCTCGGTCGCGAGCGCGACGGGCCTGAACCCCGAGATCGCCGAGCAGATCGGCTGGCCCGAGCTGGCGTCGCAGGTCGCCGGCGTCTGGCGTTCGCTGCCGGCCGACCAGCGAGCCGACGCGGCGATCTTCACCGCGAACTACGGCGAGGCCGGCGCGATCGACCGGTTCGGACCGGCCTTGGGTCTCCCGCGCGCGTACAGCGGGCACAACACGTACTGGTGGTGGGGATCGCCGCCGCCCACCACGCGCACCCTCGTCACGGTGGGCTTCCTCCGGCGCTCCTACCTCACGTCGATGTTCGGCAGCGTCCGGCAGGCGGGCACGATCACGAACCCCTGGAACGTGGACAACCAGGAGGAAGGGCTGCCGATCTGGATCGTGTCCGATCCGAAGGAGCCCTGGCCGGCGATCTGGACGAACGCCCGCCACTACGACTGAGATCCGGAAGTGATGAACGTCATATCGGGTTGCGCCGGAATCCCTCACGGTGATGCTTACATCACTCGGTAGGGATGACGTAACATGTCAGCCGTGAAGCGGCTCCAGATCATGATCGACGAGGACCTCGACCGGATCCTCGAGCGGATGGCCCACAAGGAGCACACGTCGAAGGCTGCCCTGATCCGGCGGTTCGTCCGCGAACGCGTCCAGCCGCTGCCTCCCATCGAGGACGACCCGCTCTGGGAGATGGTCGGCGTGGACGACTACGAGCCGGAGTCGATCGACGACGTCGTCTACGGCCGCGACACGATCTTCAAGCCGTGATCTTCGTCGACTCGTCGCACTGGATCGCGCTCCGGAACCAGCGGGACCGGTGGGCGGCCACCGCACAACAGATCCATCGGTCGGTTGCCTCGGAGCAGCTCGTGACGACGAACCACATCCGCGGCGAGACGTGGACGTTCCTGCACCGGAAGGCCGGTCACCATGCGGCCGTCGGGTTCCTCGACCTGATCGAGCGGTCCCCCCGGCTCCAGATCGTCCATGTCGACCAGGACACGGAACGACGAGCGCTCGAGTGGCTCCGCCGCCACGACGAGCGGGAGTACTCGTTCGTGGACGCCACCAGCTTCGCCGTGATGCGCTCGATGAAGATCCGAAAGGCGCTGGCGTTCGACGGCGACTTCACCGCGGCCGGCTTCGTGGAACTTCGCCCGACCTAACAGGGCCGGTCTTCTTCGGGTTCCCCTGAACGGAACGGGGCCTCGCGTGGCTCCATGGTGTATGGAGGCTCGGTGGAAGGAGATCACGGCCGGCCGGCCGGTCCAGCAGAGCGGGCGCCCGCACTCGTTGCGCGCCGTCTTCCTGGCGGCCACGACGGGCTCAGCCGGCGGTTGAGCCCGCCTCGTCCTTGGGCTCGTCGGCGACCCCCGGCCAACGGCCCTCGTTCCAGCGGTAGAACCCGAGCTCGACCACGCCCACGGCCGCAAGCAGGGCGATCGGTCCCCACAGGGGGGTGTGGAGGATCTCCATCATGAAGGCCACACCGGCGATCCAGACGGCCGTCAAGACCCAACCGACCCACTGCTTCACGGTGGGCGATACCCGAGGGTGCCTCGTCCGGTCCGCTTCCATGAAGCGCGAGCGTAGTGAGGACCCTCATCTACCGCAATCTCTGCTCGCGCCGGCTGGAGGCGGGTGCTAGGTTCGATCAGCCGACGAAGGACCGAGCAGAGGGGCTGCGATGGGGGTCTTCTTCCTCTTCTTCATCGTCTACGCGCTCGCGTTCGGGTTCATCTCGCAAGCGATCTGGTCACAGAAGGGCGGCTCCCCGGGAGCCGGCTTCGCTCTCGGCTTCTTCCTCGGATTCCTCGGGCTGATCTACGTCGCGGTTGCGCAGCCATCTCAGACGACGCTGCAGACAGCGCCGCCGATGCCACGAGCGCCCGCGCCGTCGGCACCAACCGCGCCGGCGGTGCCGCCTCCACTCGGTGCGCCCCCCGCGAACACCGGGGCCGCGCGCCCCCCGGTCTCCCCACCGCCGGGACCCGGCGTCGTTCGTGAGTGCCCGTTCTGCAAGGAGGAGATCCGCCGTGACGCCTCCGTCTGCCCGCATTGCCGACGGGAGTCCCCCGCGTGGGACTACCGGGATGGACGCTGGTGGACCGACTCTGGGGACGGAGAGAAGTGGCTCGATGAACCGTCGCGACGGTGGCGAGACGCCGACGAGGAGCCGGACGAGTCCGCCGGTCGGGCAGCGCCGTGGCCGCAGCCGATGCCGGTCGTCGACGCGACCCTGAAGTTCCTCTACAGCGCCGGCCCGTATCGCCTCGGATATTCCGCGAAGGGTGCGACCACGTCCTTCAACATCTGGGACGAGAACTTCGCGGTCGTTTCGAGGTTCCCGTTCACCGCCGCCGGTTGGGAAGACGCCTTCCACGCGTTCGAGGCGATGGGCGAGATGCCGCACGTCTACCGATCGTGACGCAGGGCACGTTGGGTTCAGGAAGAAGCACCGCAGAGATGAGGCGGAACACCCACCTCATGGGTTCAGGTACGTGCCTTCTTCGCGCGCGTACGGACGCGTCGCTCCGGGCTCCGGTTCGAAGGGAAGCCAGCCGTAGCCGGCGGATCTGACTTCCACCCAGACGTGGACGTCCGACGCATGCACGAGATAGGTGCCGTCGCCTTGCGAGGTCCCCCACCCGGGGCGGGAAAGACTGATCCGGGAGCTACTTGGAGGCCGAGGAGTCGCCGGTCGAAGCCGGCGGTTCCTTCGGGGCGGCGGGCTGGTCCTGCGGCTGTTCTGCAGGCTCATCACGGTGGCCTTCCGCGACGCCCTTCTTGAACTCACCCTGTGCCCGCCCGATGGAGCGGGCCATCTCCGGCAGCCGCTTGGCACCGAAGATGACGGCCACGGCGATCACCGCCACGATCACCCCGTCCATGCCGAAGATCTCTGCGATCACAGGGGAAAGTCTACGCCCGTCTCGCGTTCAAGCCCGGGGGGAGCCCGGAGGTCATTCGAAGCTGTAGGTACCCTCCCAGTGCCACATCTGCTCGGCGTCGGTCGTGACGTCGGCGTGCGCCTGGAACCCGGTGAACCGACCCGTGCCGCCGGCGAACGTGACGACGCCCTTGTCCGCCGCCAGGTCCAGCACGACGTGACCGTTCGCGACGTCGCCGGAGCCGTCGTCCAGGGTGATGTCGGTATCCAGCGTGCCGTCGGCAGCCCCGAGCGCGTAGATCACCTTCGAGCCCACGGTGATCTCCTCGATGTTCGACGCGGTGATCGTGCAGAAGCTCCCGGCCTCGCCCGTGTACTCCGAGCACTCCTTGGTCAGGTGCAGGTCGCCGTTGCGCGACATGGCGCTCCCCCTCTCTGAGGACGTTGCGCCACAACGGTATGCCCGGACCCTCGATCAGCGCAAACGCGCGGGCGGGTCGGCGTTCATGGGGTACGATGCGCGAGCGCATGGTCGGTAGGGACCGCGCCGCAACGAGGCTGCCGCACGCCGCCGACCAGGGGAGGGGACCCATGCGTGGAACGCTCGACCGGCTCATCTCGATCGGAGGACTGATCCTCGCGGTCGTCCTGCTCATCGGGGCCGGGCTGCTGCTGTGGACCAACCGCTACATCACGAACGAGGTCCACGATCAGCTGGCCGCCCAGAAGATCACGATGCCCACCGACCAGACGGGTCTCGCCGACCTGCCGGCCGAGGACAAGGCGGCCCTCGAGCCGTACGCGGGGCAGCAGATGACGACCGGGAACCAGGCGAAGGCCTACGCGGATCACTTCATCGCCTTCCACCTCACGAAGGTCGCCGATGGCAAGACCTACTCGGAGGTCAGCGGCGCGTACATCGCCTCGTGCTCGGATCCGTCCACCGCGACGTCCACCGAGTGCGAGACCCTGTCGGGGCAGCGGGCGACGCTGTTCCAGGGCGAGACGCTGCGCGGCCTCCTCCTGTACGGCTCCGCGTTCGCCACGATGGGCACGCTCGCCCTCTACGGCGCGATCGTCGCGTTCGTGGCAGCGGTGGCGCTGTTCGTGCTCGCGTTCCTGGGCTTCCGGCACGCTCGGAAGAACGCCGAGACCGCACCGCCACCCGCACCGGCGGCCTGACCCGATCACGCCCCCGGAACTACGCCGGGACGACCTTCGTGGGCGCTGCGGCCGGTGGGAGCTCCTCACCCCGCACCAAGAGCTGTCCGTGCAGCACGATGTGGGCCACGATCGGGGCCAGCACGCTCCCGGTCGCGAGGAAGGCGATCGCCTGCACCCCGCAGACCCCGAGGGCGCCGAGCAGCTGCGGCATCCCCGCCTCGGTGCGGAACTGCGCATAGCCCAGGTGGTGCACCAGGATCACGAACAGGGCGCCCACGATCGCGAGCCCTCCCGAGCCGATCTTCCCCACCGTGCCCGCCGTCCAGCCGAGCGCGGCGAAGCCCTGCCACACCGCGAGGACCGGGAGCGTGGCCAGCAGGATCGCCTCGGCGACCCCATAGACGGCCCCCTCCCAGACCATCAGGCCAACGAGTTTCCCGCCAGTCGCATGCGGGTGCGGGGGGAGCCTGCGGACCGCCGGCAGCGCGATCGCGGCGGCGATCAGCCCCGCGGCCACGCCCCAGCCGACGTCGGACCGCACCAGCTCGCTCAAGGGAGTTCCGGACCAGGCGAGGTAGCCCGCACCCAGTCCGAGCGCGACCAGGAGCAGCATCGCGATGAACGGCTCACGCCGGACCCTCAGCACGTCGGTCAGGACCCAGGTGACCAGGAACGCGCACAGGGCGATCATCCCGAACGCCGCGAACGCCTCCTGCCAGGTGAACGTCGGATCTGCGACCGGCATCGTAACCACCCCCTCGCTCCAAGGGATGACATCCCTCCATCCAGCATCCGCCGTCGCGAGGGACATCACGCGTGCCGTTCGGCCCGATGCTCCAGGGCCGCCCCGCCGCCCCGCGCTCAGCGAACCCTCAGGCTCCGCGGAGCCCTCACCCAGTTCCGGGCTGTCGACTGTGCCGAGCGAACGGATCGAGGCGGGAGGCACGGATGTCCGAAACGCAGCCAAGCAGGCAGGCCGGCCCCGGCCGGGGACGACGGGCCGCGGCCGGCGTGGTGGGCGCCGTCGCGTGCGTCGGGATCGGATGGGCGATCGGCGTTCGCACCGCGGACGCCCATATCGCCCAGACGACGAACCAGCCGGTGCAGCGGTCCGACCCGGACGGATCGGTCACGGATCCCGGCTCGCAGTGGGGCACGATCACCGATCCGGGGAGCAGCCTCGCGCCGGCCGTTCCGGGCAACGGCGGCGTCGTGCCGCCGAACACCGGCACCGGCGGGTCGAGCATCGGCGGGACCGGGTGATCGCGATGCGCGCAGAACAGCGCTTCCCCGCGATGGGGACCGACGTGCACGTGATCGCGGTGGCGGGCTCGGCACGGACGGCCGCCGCGGCGCTCGAGCGCGCCCGCGAACGCATCGACGACCTGGAGGCACGATGGAGCCGGTTCCGCGCGACCAGCGAGGTGAGCCTGCTGAACGCGCTGGCCGGCACGCCGGTCCGCGTCTCCCCGGAGACCGTCGCGCTCGTGCAGCGCGCGCTCGATGGGGTTCGCCTGACCGGTGGGCGCTTCGACCCCACCGTGCTCGGCGCCGTGGTGCGCGCCGGCTACGACCGGACGTACGCGCGGATCCGGCCGGGAGCCTCGCCGCGGGACGACCGGGCGCTCGGCGCGCCGCTGATCGAGGTCGATCCGGTCGCCCGACTGGTCCGGCTGCCGGCGGGGGTCGGCTTCGATCCGGGTGGCATCGGCAAGGGTCTGGCCGCCGACATCGTCGTGCGGGAGCTCCGGGGACGTGTCGACGGGATCTGCGTGAACGTCGGTGGCGACCTGCGCGCGAGCGGACGCGCGCCGGACGGGCTCGCGTGGGGCGTCGACGTGGAAGATCCGTTCGGCGGCGCGTCGCGCGGCGTGCTGTCGCTGCGCGAGGGCGCGGTCGCGACCAGCTCGCGGACCCGGCGCGTCCTGCCGGGCGGCCACCATCTGATCGAACCGGCGACCGGACGGCCTGCGAGCGGCGACGTGGCGAGCGCGACCGTGATCGCCGGGCAGGGTTGGATCGCCGAGGTCCTGGCGAAGGCGGCGTTCCTGGCCGGGCGGCTCGAGGGCTGCGGCCTCCTCGCCGCCGCCGGCGTCGAGGGGATGCTCGTGCTCGACGACGGGCGCGAACGGCGGACGGCCGGATACGAACGGTTCCTGGTGCAGGAGGCGGCGGCATGAGCCTGACGTGGGAGGTCGCCCGCGCCGGCGGTCTGATGGCGTGGGGGATGGCGACCGCGTCGATCGTGTGGGGCCTGGCGCTGTCGACCCGACTGCTCCGACGCCACCCGTTGCCGAACGGGCTGCTCGACATGCACCGCCGCCTCGGCGCGCTCGCGGTCGTGTTCACGGTCGTCCATGTCGGCGCACTGCTGCTGGACGGCTACACGCGGTTCAGCCTGACCGAGGTGCTGGTGCCGTTCCTGGCGAGGTGGCACCCGACGGCGGTCGCCTGGGGGATCGTCGCGTTCTACCTCCTGCTGGCCGTGGAGATCACGTCGCTGCTGCGCGAACGGATGCGGCGCAGATGGTGGCGCCGCGCGCATTGGCTGTCGTTCCCGGTGTTCGCGTTCGCGACGCTGCACACGGTGATGTCCGGCACCGACGCGATGTCGGGGGTCGTGCTGGTGATGCTCGCGGCGCTCTCGTTGCCCCTGGTCGCGCTGGTCGCGATCCGGCTGGGCGGACCGCCGGGTCCGGTCCCGCGGAGCGGGACCGGCACCCTCGCGCCCCCGTCACCCTAGGCGCGCGCCCCTCTCAGTGGCGGTGTCGACACACGGGTTCGAAGTCGTGCGATGCCACCCAACGCGCGACGTTCCTCCCGAGGTTCGCGCCGTCGACGTCCGCCGTCCGGAAGTGGATCCCGAGGTAGATCCGCGCCTCGATCGTGTCCCGCACGACGTCGGTGAACCGCGTGTAGGTCCGTGCCGTTCCGCCCGGCGTGCGCTCGACCGTGAACGTCATCTCGTTCCCGAAGAAGCCCTTGGCGGTGTTCATCATCGAGCTCGTCAGGCAGTTGTAGCCCGAGGGCTGGTCGGGGTACGGCGGCGTGGGGAGGAAGGTCCCGGCCGTCGGCCCGGGCAGCGTCGAGATGAACGGCTGCCACGCCGTGTCCCCCTCGGTCTTGTGGTTCCCGTCGCTGCCGCCCAGCTGGATCGCCGTGACCGGGCGCCAGAAGTGCCAGTGCTCCTTGTCATCCCAGCAGTTGATGAACGCGTCGGCGCCGGCGACGTTGAGCATCGCGTAGAGCCGTGCCTGCTGCGCGGTATCGAGCGACTCCGAGGTGGAGATCGTCCGGAAGGTCCGGTTGAAGATCTCGACCGGGTTCGGGATGTAGAAGGTCGCCAGGGCCGTTTGCTCGGGCGTCCGGCCGCTGCCGGTCGCCGCACCGAGGTCCTTGACCTCCGCGTACTCCTTCGCGTAGGCCCAGCTGTTCACGGGGTTCGGGCCGTCGGTCCGGAACTGGGAGGTGCTCCGCAGCGTGAACGGGCGCACGTGCGCCACCCACGCGAACGGGTCGCTGGCGCCGTTCGTCGGACGCCACGCACCGATCCCCGTTCCCTGCGTGAAGCTGAAGGGGGTGCTCGGATAGCGGCCGTCGTTCACGCGGTCCAGGAGCATCGCCGAGGCGGCCGCCGCACCCGCGCTCACGCCCTGCGTCTTCGAGACGCTCGGCGCGATCGCGTTGAGCTCGTTCTGGTACTGCGTGTCGATCCTGGCCAGGATCCCGTTCCGGATCGTCGTATCGGTCAACGGCGCGACCTGCGGGAGCACCTTCACCAGGACGTCGTGGGCCGCCGTCGCGACCGCAGCGTCCACCGACGCTCCCCGGGGCGCCTTCGGGACATCGAGGTAGGGCTCGTACCCGCCGACGATCGAGTTCACCGCGTCGTACACCGCGCCCTGCACCATCGCGAGGTTGATCACGCCGACGGTCGGGGCCTGCCCCGCGCCGGGCGTGGCGGCGGTGGGCGCGTTGAAGATCGCCGCCACCGCGGTGGCGTTCCAGTTCAGGACCGTGTTCGACGGTGCCGCGGCCACGGACCCCGCGGGGATCAGTGAGACGACGGAGACGGTCGCGAACGCCACGAGGGCGATCCGGAGCGGTGCCTTCTTGAGCTTCACGATGCCCTCCCGAGGCTCTGGATCGAACGACCCTCGGGCGAGTACCGGGGAACGGCAATACCGAACGGTGATGGTTCGCGGGGGATCGGCGCGGGAGCAGCTACCGAACGGCCTGTAGTGCTGCTCTCCCGCAACCGCTCTCCGTCGGCAGCTACCATCGCGTTCATGGACACCCGGCCGATCGGATCGCTCGAGGTCCCCGTCGTCGGGCTCGGGTGCAACAACTTCGGCAGGCGGATCGACGAGGACGCGACCCGCGCGGTGCTGGATGCGGCGCTCGAGGTCGGGGTGACGTTCCTCGATACCGCGGACAACTACGGGGGCTCCCGGAGCGAAACCTTCATCGGCCGATGGATGCGCGGCCGTCGCGATCGCGTGGTGCTCGCGACGAAGTTCGGCGGGATGCGCATCGACCGTGAGGAAGAAGGGGGCGCGAAGCCCTCGTACGTCCGTTCGGCCGCGGAGGCGAGCCTGCGGCGCCTGCGGACCGACCGGATCGACCTGTATCAGCTCCACACGCCCGATGCGACGACGCCGATCGGAGACACGCTGGCGGCCCTCGGCGAGCTCGTCCGCGCGGGGAAGGTGCGCGAGATCGGCTGCTCGAACTTCTCCGCGGACCAGTTGCGGGAGGCGGACGAGGCCGCGGCGGACGGAGCGGTCTCCTTCGTCAGCGTCCAGAACGAGCTGAGCCTGCTGCACCGTCCGGACGAACGGGACGTGCTCCCGGCGTGCGAGGAGCTCGGGATCGCCTACCTCCCTTACTTCCCGCTGGACAGCGGCGTGCTCAGGGGGAAGTACCGGCGAGGCCGGCCGCTCCCCACGGGCGCCCGCCTGACGAACGACCCGGCGTGGGCCGACGAGCTGCTGACCGAGCGCGTGTACGACCGGGTGGAAGCGTTGGAGGGGTTCGCGCGCGAGCGGGGACGCTCGCTGACCGAGCTCGCGATCGCATGGCTGCTCGCGAAGCGGCCCGTCGCCTCGGTGATCGCGGGCGCCACGAAGCCCGAACAGATACGAGAGAACGCGGGCGCCGCCGGCTGGACGCTCACGAACGACGAGCTCGCCGGGGTCGACCACCTGCTGGGAGGCCCTGAGTAGCGCGCCGCTCCGACCCTGGCTAGGGTGGGATGCGCGCAACTTCAACGGGAGGACGGAGCGTGCGGGCCTACATCGTCGTGATGGAAGGAGCGGCGACGCTCCTGCTCCTCGGCCTGGTCGCCTGGCTGGGCCGCGCGTCGCGGCGGGGACCGCGCGGAGCGTTCCGGCTGGCGAGCGGCGGTGCGGCGGCGACCTGCGCGCTCCTGGCGATCACGTCCGTCCAGCATCTGGTGCACGTCGGGATGCAGGGCGACCCCTCGTCGGCGGGGTGGGGCGACCTGATCCTCGGCCCCGTATCCGCGGTGCGCGCCACGATCACGGTCCTGGTCGCGGCGCTCGCCGTCACGCTGTGGCTCCGGTGCTGGATCGACCTGGCACGCGCGCAGGCGATGGTTCACACGCTGACGGACGCGTTGCCCTCCGAGTCCCGTGCCCGGCAAGCCGATCTCTCGATCAGAGAGCTCGAGGTCCTGGATCTGATCCAGCGCGGCGTCCTGTCCACCGACGACATCGCCGAGCGCCTGTGCATCGCGCCGGCGACGGCTGCGACCCACGTCCAGAACATCCTGCGGAAGACGGCGTTGCACTCCCGACGCGACCTGATGCTCCTGCCGCCCGTCGAGGAGCTGACGACGGCGTAGATCTCGACCCGCGGTCAGGCGTCCTCGCGCATGGTCGCCGCCAGGAACTCCGCGGCTGCGAGGGTCGCGATGTGCGTGTTCGCGCGCGGGATCGTCGGGAAGATCGACGCGTCGACGACCCGCAGCCCCTCGACCCCGTGGACGCGGCCGCGCGCGTCCACGACCGCGGCGGGATCGGCGACCGA
>DATHCP010000103.1:0-31458 GCA_035490535.1 Actinomycetota bacterium | reverse complement strand
CGTGCGCGCGGTGCGGGAGCGCGTCGGGCGCTCGACGCAGTTCCTCCTGCCGACCGAGGAGTCGATCCTGGTCGCCGAGGAGCTCGCCCGGCGCTATCCGGGCCAGACGCACTGGCAGTTCACCCTGTCGGCGACGCAGGCCAACACGGAGGCGATCCGGCTGGCGCGCGCGGTCACCGGCCGCGAGCTCGTCGTCCTGTTCTCCGGCCATTACCACGGGCACTTCGACGAGGCGCTGGTCGACGTCGAGGACGGGCGCCAGGTCGCCTACCAGCGCGGACTCGTCCGAGCCGTGACGGGCGCCGTGCGGATCGCCGAGTTCAACGATCCCGAGGGGCTCGAGGCCGCGCTCGCTCCCGACGACGTCGCGCTCGTGCTCACCGAGGCGGCGATGACGAACACCGTGCACTTCGTGGAGCCCGAGCCTGGCTGGCACGAGGCGCTGCGACGCGGCACGAGGGCGCACGGGACCCTGCTCGCGATCGACGAGACGCACACGCACATCGTCGGGCCGGGCGGGGCGACCGGGCGCTGGGACCTCGAGCCCGACATCGTCACGATCGGCAAGGCCGTGGCCGGCGGCGTGCCGATGGGCGCGTACGGGGTGACCCCGGGGCTCGCCGGGAACCTCGACGCGTCCGAGAACATCGCGACCGGCGGCACGCTGTTCGGCAACCCGCTGTCGGCAGCCGCCGCGGTCGCGGCCCTCACGGAGGTGCTGGTCCCCGAGGCGTACGAGCACACGGCCGAACTCGGCGGCCTGCTCGCCGACGGGATCGAAGCGGCGATCGGCGACGCCGGGTTGCCGTGGACGACCTACCGGTTCGGCCCGCGCGCCGGGCAGTGGTACGGCCCGAAGCCGCGGACCGGCGGGGAGGCGTACGCGATGACCGATCGGGAGCTGACCCGCCTGCTCCGGATCTGGATGGCGAACCGCGGGATCTGGGAGGCGCTGCCGGGCGCGGGTCCCACCGTGCCGGTCCCGGCCGAGCGCGCCGACGTCGAGCGGTACGTGAGCGCCTACGCCGAGCTCCTGGATCGGATCTCGACCTGAGGGATACTGCCGCCATGGCCGAGCACCCGATCCCGTTGCTGCGCGCCGCCGGCACCTATCGCGAGGTCGGAGCCGCGATCGGCGAGGCGTCCGCCGGAACCCTCGTCCGCGAGTGCGACACGGCCTCGTGGGCGATCCCGTCGGACCGCACGGTGGACGAGCAGCTCGCGCTCGCCGACCGGTACGCCGAACCCACCCGCGCGGCGATGCCCTGGATCTTCGAGGAGCTCGAGGGCAGCGCCGAGGCCGCCGGCGTCGATCCGCTCGCGCTCTGGGCCTGCTGCATCGAGGAGATCTGGTACGAGCCGCGCGCCGCCGGACGGCCCGGCGCCGCGATCGCCGGCCGCTGCAGCGACCTGGTGGCCGTCCCGCCCGCGACGGCCGACGGTCACGTCCTGACCGCGCACAACAACGACATGTCGCGGCGCTACCAGCACGACCTGATCGCGATCGAGCGGACGTGCAACGACGACCCCAGCGTCCTGACGATCGGGAACGGGATCTGGATCAGCACCGGATGGAACGACGCCGGCCTCAACCTGACCGGGAACGAGCTCAGCCCGAACGACGAGCGGATCGGGATCCCTCGCGAGATCCAGGTCCGGGCGATGCTCCGCGAGCCGACGCTGCAGGGCATGCTGGAGGTCGCGCTCCACCCCGATCGCGCCTCGTCCTACAACAACGTGCTCGTGGACGCGTCCGGGGCCGTCGCGAACGTGGAGGGCTCCGCGACCGCCGCCTTCGTGACGGGCGCGGACGACGAGGGCCACCTCGTGCATACGAACCACTACGTCTGCGACGCGATGCTGCCGTACGAAGGCGATCCCGAGTACGCGGTGCTCTCCGCCCGCCGCTACGCGCGCGCGGCCGACCTGCTCGCCGCCGCCCCCGCGGGCACCGTCACGGTGGAGCTGCTCCACACCTTCCTGCAGGACCACGAGGGCGCACCGGATTCGCTGTGCCGCCATGAGGCGCCCGGCCGCACCTCGGTCACCGCGTTCTGGTGCGTTGCCGACCTCACCGACGGCATGGTCCGGTTCGGGCGGGGCAACCCGTGCGACTCCGAGGTGCAGGAGCACCGGTTCGCGGGAGCGGCGGCGTGAGCCTGCTCGGCTGGATCGCGCTCGCGCTGCTGGTCGCGCTCGGGATCGCCGGGTTCGTGATCGTGACCGAGGGCCGTTACGGCGGCGGGCGGCTGGTCCGGCTGGTCTACGACGCGATCGGCCCGCGGTCGTACACCCGGACCTCCGACGCCGCGAGTTGGCGCGTGCTGGCGGGCGACCTCCACCTGCCGCCGAACGGGGTCTCACTGGACGTCGGCTGCGCGACCGGCGACCTGGTCCTGTCGTGGGCCGCGCTCGAGGCGTTCGACGGGATCGCGGTGGGGGTGGATCGTTCCCGGCCGATGCTCGACGTCGCGGAGAAGCTCGCGGCGGAACGCGGGCTCGGACACCTGGTCCGCTTCGTGGAGGCGGACCTCGACGACGGGCTGCCGTTCCCGGACGGCTCGTTCACCACGATCACGTGCCTCGGCGTCCTGGAGGTGATCCGCCGGCCCGACGCGCTCGCCGGCGAGCTCGCGCGCGTGCTGGCGCCCGGCGGACGGCTCGCCGTGTCGCGCTACCGGCGCGCGCCGGTCGGCGTCCGCCCGCTCGACTACGACGCGCTCGTGGCGCTGCTGCGCCCCGCGGGCTTCGACGGGTTCGAGGCACGCCCGTGCCGTCGCGAGCACGGCGTGGTGCTCGCGACGCGCAGCTCCGGCTGAGCCTCAGCCGAGCGCGTCGCGGATCGCCGCGACCGTCTCCGCGTCGCCCTCCTCCTCGGCGAGCGAAAGGACCGGACGTCCCTCGTCGTTGACGGCGCTCGGGTCGGCGCCGGCGGCCAGGAGCGCGTGGACGGTTCGTGCGTCGCCGTTGTGGGCCGCGCCGTGCAGCGGCGTCCAGCCCATCGCCTGACGCGCGTTCGGATCGGCCCCGGCGGCCAGGAGCGCGTCGACGATGTCGGCGTGGCGGCCACTCACGGCGGAATGCAGCGCCGTGCCGACCATCCACCCCTCGCCGCGGGCGTCCACCTCGGCGCCGCGCGCGAGCAGGACGTCCACCGCCTCGCCCTTGCCGAAGAACGCCGCGAGGTGCAGCGGCGTGAAGCCGTCGGCGCTCCGCGCGGCGACCCGCGCCGGATCGGCGTCCAGCAGCTCGTCCAGGCGACCCACCTCGCCGAACGCGCTCGCCTCCGCGACGTCGAGCGGCGGCGCGACCGAACGGATCGCCTCGATCACCGCGCGGTCGGAGCGGTAGCGCGCGCGCAGCTGCGCTGAGACGCCGTCGGCGTCGCGCGCGCCGGCCAGCCCGGGATCGGCATCGAGGATCGCGCGGACCGCGTCGGCGTCGTCCGCGTCGATCGCCGCGAAGAGCTCCGTGGGTGTGCTTGCCATGGGGCCGACCTCCAGCTAGGATTCTATTTGCTTAGGCTAAACAAATAGCCGGAGCGGATGCAAGCGGAACGGCATGCCAGCGAGGCGTACTTCCCCAGCGCGAGAGGTCGAGGCGGTCGCGGATCGGCTCCACGCCGCGGCGCTCCACCTGTTGCGTCGCCTGCGCACCGAGGACGACGCGCTCGGCGTGTCCCCTCCCCGCCTGTCGGCGCTCTCCGTCGTCGTGTTCGGCGGTCCCCTCGGGATCGGCGCGCTCGCGGCGGCGGAGGGCGTCTCCGCCCCCACGATGTCCCGGCTGGTCGACGGCCTCGAGCGCGACGGCCTGGTCCGGAGGCGCCCCGATCCCGCCGACGCCCGCGGCGTCCTGGTCGTCCCGACCGCGAAGGGTGAACGCGTCCTGACGGCCGGCCGGCGCCAACGGCTGCGGGCGCTCGCCGCGGGCCTGTCGAGCCTGAACCCCGAAGAGCTCGAGGCCGTGGCCCGCGGCGCGGCGCTGATCGAACGGGTGACGCGCGAGACCGGCCCGGGGGCCTGATCCGCCAGGCCGTCAGATCCGGGCGCCGGCCTTCCAGATCATCTTCGGGGAGCGGAGCGCCTCGATGTCCTGCGTCGGATCGGCGTCGTAGAGCACGAGGTCGGCCGCGAACCCCGGCGCGATCCGCCCGATGTCCGGCACCCGCAGGAGCTCGGCGCCGTTCGCGGTCCCGGCGATCATCGCGGTGAGCGGCGGCATCCCCCAGGCGACCATCGCGATCAGCTCCTCGGGACCGTTCCCGTGGAGGTTGAACGGCGTGCCGGCGTCGGTCGAGCACACGTGCCGGACGCCGGCGCGGAGCGCCCGGGCGTGGCTCCGTTGCGCGTCGTCGACCAGCGACAACGCCTTCTCCACGGCGTACTCCGGCACCGAATCCCGGTGGTCGACGATGCCCGCGATCGCGCACAGCGTCGGCCCTCGGAACGTCCCGCGCTCGGCCATCTCCCGTGCGGCCACGGGGGTGGTCTGCATCGCGTGTTCGACCGAGTCGACGCCGGCGCGCACCGCTTGCAGCACGCCCTCGGCACCGATCGCGTGGGCGGCGACCCCGAAACCCCACGAGTGCGCCTCGTCGACGGCCGCCCCGAGCTCCTCGGGGGTGAACGATGTGAACGTCGCCCCGATCCCGGGGGTGAGCACGCCGCCGGTCGCGATCACCTTGATCGCCCGGGCCCCCGCGCGGATCTCCTCGCGCACGGCCGCGCGGACCGCGTCGGCGCCGTCGACCTCGCGGCCGACCCCGATGTTGTGCCCGTGCCCGCCGGTGATCGTCAACGCGCGGCCGGCCGGCACGACGCGCGACCCCGGCACGCGGCCGTCGTCGATCGCGCGAGCCGCCTCGATCGTGCCGACGCCGCCGAGGTCCCGCACCGTCGTCACGCCGCGCTCGAGGTTGCGGCGGGCGTTCACGGTCGCCTTGATCGCGCCGAGGGCCGGCGAGAGCGCCGCGGCCTCGCGGGCGAAGTCCGCCTCGCCGTCGAAGCACAGATGGACGTGGCAGTCGATCAGGCCGGGCGTGAGTGTCCGCCCCGCGCCGTCCACGGCGCGCGCCGAGCGCGCCTCGCGCGGCGCCCGCGCGTGCGGCCCCTCCCAGGCGATCCGGTCCTCGACCACCAGCACGCCGCGGTGCCGGCGGACCCGCGCGCCGTCGAAGACCGAGGCGTCGGCGACGTAGGTGGCGCTCACGGGGCGAGCCACGGCGGGACGAGGGCGCGGCCATCCTCGAACTCGAGCCGCGTGCCGGCCAGCATCGTGACCGTGAGGACCACGCCGTCGGGCCCGGCCTCGAGCCGGTGCCAGGTCCCGATCGGCACCACGCCCGAGTCGCCCGGTCCGAGCTCGAAAGCCTCCGCACCCAGATGGAACGTGCAGCTGCCGCGGTCGATCACGAAGACGTCGAGGTGGTCGTGGCGGTGCGCCGGCAACCCGCCGCCCGGCGGGACCTCGGTGCGGAACAGGCCGAGCTCGGTCGCGCCACGGGTCGGCGCCGCAAGGCTCGTCACGGCATTGCCCATCGAATCGAAGGTCGGGTGTTCGTGGGCGCGCTCGATCGCCATCCGATGCTCGCTCCTCCTCGCCGCGGACGGCGCATCATCGCACGGGGGCGCCCTGTAGGCTGGGCTCCCACGGCACCAGGAGGCATCGCGATGCTGGTCGGCGACATCATGCGGACGGACGTGAAGACGGCGGACGGCGACGACACGTTCGCCGATGTGGCGAAGATGATGCGCGCCAACGGCATCTCCTCGGTGGTCGTCCTGGAGGAGAAGCAGAAGCTCTCGGGGATCGTGACCGAGCGCGACATCGTGAACCTGGTCGCCGCGGGCGGCGATCCGCACACCGTCAAGGTGGCGCACGGGATGACCCGCCGGAACCTCGAGACGATCGGTTCGAAGGCCGACATCGCCGTGGCCGCCGACCGGATGGTCTCGCTGAACATCCGCCACCTGCCGGTCGTGGACAAGGGCAGGGTCGTCGGGATCCTGTCGATCCGCGACCTCACGAAGTGGGCCGCCGAGGAGCTCTCCGGCGGGCACGAGCTGCCCGACATCGCCCGGTCGCAGAAGGCCCTGAAGGCCGCGAGCGAGCTCCAGAAGCAGCGCCGGCTGGGCTGACTAGACGCCGTCCTCGGCCGCCCGCCGGAACGCATCCCGCGGCCGCTCCAAGGAGCCCAGCTGCGCCAGGTCCCGCGGGAACAGCAGTGCCACCGTCCAGTCCAGCGCGATCCGCACGCGCCGCGAGATCGTCGGCATGTACAGCAAGTGGTAGCTGCGGTGCAGGAACCATGCCCAGAACCCCGTGATCTTCACCCCGAGCGGATCGGCGACGCCCTTGTAGTTCCCGAGCGAGCACAGCATCCCCTTGTTCCGGTAGGAGAAGGCGCGGGGAGGCTCGCCGCGGAGCGTCGCGGCGATGTTCGCCGCCAGGCGGCGCGCTTGGCGGAGCGCGTGCTGCGCGGTGGGCGGCGAGAACCCGCTCGGCGAATGCGCATCGGGCACGGCCGCCGCGTCGCCGGCGGCCCAAGCGTCGGTGAGCCCCCGGATCCGCAGCGTCGGCTCCACCTGGACCCGACCGCGGTCGTCGACCGGCAGCCCGCTCTCGTGGGCGAGCGGCGTCGGCAGGACGCCCGCGGCCCACACCAGCGTCTCCGCGTCGATCGCCTCGCCGGTCGACAGGTGCACGACGCCGTCCCCGGCCGAGGCGAGCTGGGTTCCGGTGCGGATCTCGATGCCGCGTTCCTGCAAACGCTCGGTGGCGTAGGCCGCGAGGCCCTCGTCCAGCTCGGGGAGGATCCGCGGGCCGGCCTCGACCATGATCCAGCGGAGGTCGGTTGGGGCGATCCGGCGGTAGGCCTTCGTGGCGTCGCGGGCGAAGTCCTGCAGCTCGCCGAGCGCCTCGATCCCCGCGAACCCCGCCCCGACGAACACGAACGTCAGCGCCGCGCGCCGGGCGTCCGGGTCCTCGAGTTCGTTCGCGATGTCGAGCTGCGAGAGCACGCGGTTGCGCAGGTAGATCGCCTCGGCCACCGTCTTGAAGCCGACCGCATGCTCGGCCAGGCCCGGGATCGGCAGCACCCTCGCGCGGGAACCGGCGCCGAGCACCAGCACGTCGTAGGCCACCTCCTCGACCGCGCCGGTCCCGATCCGCACGTCGAGACGGTGCGCGCCGTGGTCGATCCGCAGGACCTCGCCGACGATCAGATCGGTCCGCTTCAGCACGTCGCGGAGCGGCACGACGACGGCACGCGGATCGATCAGCCCGCTCGCCACCTCGGGGAGGAACGGCTGGTAGGTCATGTGGTTCTCGTCGTTGATCAGCATCACGCGGTGGTCGCCGCCGCGGAGCGCGCGCTCGAGGTGGATCGCCGTGTACATGCCCACGTAGCCGCCGCCCACGATCGCGATCCGGCTCACGACGCGAGCCGATCGATCGTGGCCGGCAGGTCCCGAAGATCCGCGACCGCGGCGTCCGGCTCGGCCAGCTGCGCCGGGGTCGGATCGTCCGGCGCCTCACCGCGGAGCACCCAGACCGTGCGCATCCCGGCCGCGCGCGCCGGCCGCACGTCGTAGTCGAGCCGGTCCCCGACCATCACGCTCCGCTCCGGTGCCACCCGGGCGGTGCGGATCGCGTGCAGGAACAGCGCCGGGTCGGGCTTGCTGAGTCCGAGGTCGTCGGAGACCCCCCAGATCTCGAACCGCGCCACCAGGCCGTCCCGAGCCATCGCGTCCCGCACGCGGCTCGGCTGGTTCGCGATCACGCCCAGCCGGTATCCGGCGGCCGCCAGCGCATCGAGCGCCGGCGCGACGTCGTCGTGCAGCGCCGTCGGCGGGTAGGTCCAGTACGCCGACGCGCGTCGCTCCAGGCCCTGCAGGTCTGCCCCCGGACCGACGAACCGCGTCGCGAGCCGGCGGCGGAAGGAGTCCGATTGCGCCGCGCGGCAGGCCGCGTACTCGGCGTCGAACTCTTCGTCCGCGAATCCCGCGCCGGCCTCGCGCAGCGCCCGGCGCCAGGCCTCGGCGTACACGCGGTCGTCGTACAGGACGCCGCCGATGTCGAGGAAGACGACGTCGATCGCGCCGGGCATGCCCGGCAGCCTATCCGGCCGGCTGCGGCGCCCGAGCCCGGAGCTCGTCGACCAGCTCGGCCGGGGTCGTGCAGGCCCCGAGCCGGAAGCCGTAGCGCTCGCCGTGGCAGTCCGAGGCGCCGGTCGGGACCAGGTGGAGCCGCTCGGCGAGGAGCCGGTACGTGGCGCGCTGCGCCTCGTCGTGGTCGGGATGATCCACCTCGAGCCCGGCCATGCCGGCCGCGGCCATCCGCTCGATCAGGTCTTCGGGCACCTCGTCGGCGTCGCGCCACATGCCCGGATGCGCGAGCACGCAGGCCCCGCCCGCGTCGGCGATCAGCGCCAGGGCGTCCAGCGGATCCAGCGCGTGCTTCGGCACGTAGGCGATCCCGCCGTCGGAGATGAACCGGTCGAACGCCTCCGCTTCCGTCGGCACGATCCCGGCCTCGACCATCGCCTGCGCGACGTGCGGCCGCGCGATCAGGTCGTCCCCGGCGATCGCGCGGACCCGATCGAACGACACGTCGTAGCCGAGCTCCCGGAGCTTCTCGATCATCAGCTCGCCGCGGCGGAACCGCGTGTCGGTCAGGCGCCGGAGCTCCTCCCGCAGCCCGGGGTGCGCCGGATCGGCCCAGTACGCCAGGACGTGCAGCGATGCGCCGTCGTACTCGGCGCTGAACTCGATGCCGGGCACGATCCGCACGCCGGTCCCCTCCGCCGCCGCGAACGCGTCGTCGTAGCCCGCGGTCGTGTCGTGGTCGGTGACGGCGATCCCCTCCAGGCCCCGTTCGACCGCGAGGCGAACGTTCTCCGCCGGCGTCGCGGTGCCGTCGGAGTAGGTCGAGTGCGTGTGCAGGTCGTAGCCGGGCATCGGGCGACCAGCCTGGCAGACGCCCACGACGCCGTCACCGCGCGGGCGCCACCAGCTCCGGTCCGATCTCCGCGACCGAGGCGCAGCCGCACAGCGTCATCGCGTTCTCGAGCTCCTCGCGGAGGATGCCCAGCACGCGCTCGACCCCGTCGGCACCACCGAGGGCCAGGCCCCACGCCGCGGGCCGTCCGACCAGCACCGCGGTGGCGCCGAGCGCCAGCGCGGTCAGCACGTCGGTGCCGGTCCGCACCCCGCCGTCCAGCAGCACCGGAACCGCGCCGGCGACCGCCTCGACGACCTCCGGCAGCGCGTCGAGCGCGGCCGGCACGGCGTCGAGCTGCCGGGCGCCGTGGTTCGACACGACGATCCCGTCGGCGCCGGCGCGGACGGCGAGCTCGGCATCCTCCCGGGTCAGGATCCCCTTCAGCAGCACGGGCAACCCGCCGGCGTGCTCACGGATCCAGGGGAGGTCGTCCCACGTGATCCTCCCGTCGTTCCCGAACCCCGCCGGCACCAGCTCGGGCGGGATCTCGAACGCGTTGCGCTCGTCGCGACGACGGATCCCGTAGGCGGGCAGGTCCACGGTCCACACGATCGCCCGGAAGCCGGCCGCCGCGACCCGTTGCAGCATCGTGGCCGTGAAGCCGCGGTCCTCCGAGACGTAGAGCTGCCACCACCGGGGGGCGTCGCCGGTGGCCGCGACCGCCTCGAGCAGGTCGTAGCCGGAGGACGAGATCGTCGCGATCGTGCCCGCCGCGGCGGCGCCCCGCGCCGTGGCGACGTCGCCGTCCGGATGCACCATCCGCTGATACGCCCACGGCGCCACCAGGACCGGCATCGCCGCCGACGAGCCCAGGAGCTCGATCGCCAGCTCGGGCCGCACGACGCCACGGAGCACGCGCGGCCGAAGCACCCAACGGGCGAACGCGCGGCGGTTCTCGGCGAGCGTGCGCTCCTCGCCGGCGCCGCCGGCGATGAAGTCGAACACCCCGGGCGGGAGCACGGGCCGCGCCGCCGCCTCGTGATCCTCGACGGACAGGGGCGCGGCGGGATCGGTCGCCTCCGGCCGCGCGGTCGGCTCGCTCATCGCGCGGGAGGCTACTCCACCGGCGCGACCAGGTCGGCGTCGGTCTCGGCGACGATCGCCAGGTACACGCCGACCAGCACGATCGCCCCACCGACCACGGTCACGACGCCGGGACGTTCGCCGAGGATCACGAACGCGAGGATCGTCGCCATCACCGGCTCCAGGACCAGCGCGACGGCGACGACCGTTGCCCGCACGGAGCCGAGCAGGTAGTTGAAGACGGTGTGCCCGAGCAGCTGCGGGCCCGCGGTCATCAGGCCGAACAGCAGCCAGGTCTCGGGCGGATAGCCGAAGAACGGCGTGCCGGTCACGAGCATCACCGCGGCGAGCAGCCCCGCGGAGACCGAGTACACGACGCTCGTGTAGGTCACGAGCGACATCGAGCGGCGAAGCGTGCGGCCGAGGAGCACGTAGATCGCCGCCGCGATCGCGCCCGCGATCGCCAGCAGGTCACCCCAGAGCGCACGCGAGCCGGTGTCGAACGCGCCGCCGGAGATCACGAGGGTGCCCGCGATCGCGACCGCGATCCCGACCACCGCGCGCCGTGTCGGCCGCTCCCCCACGAACCGCCCGAACAGCCCGACCCAGATCGGCTGGGTCTCGACCAGCACGACGCTGGCCGCGACCGTCGTGAACGAGAGCGAGGAGATCCACGTCGCGAAGTGCACCGCGAGCGCGGCGCCGGACAGCGCCGCGAGGCGCCATTGCTGCGCGCTGAGCCGGCGGTACTCGTCGCGGTGGCGTAGCACCCCGATCGTCGTGAGGATCACCGCGGCGAGGGCGACGCGATAGAAGGCGACCGCGAACGCCGGCGCGTCGGCGAGCCGAACCAGCACCCCGCCGAAGGACACGGCGGTGACGCCGACGGCGATCAGGAGGAGCTGGCGGCGGGGCACGGCCCCTAGCCGGCGTCGACGCGCGGGCGCCGGGCCGCCACCGCGTGGCGGCGCGGCGCGCCCATCTCCCAGGACAGCCGGCGCGCGGTGTCCTGGACGGCCGCGACGATCGCCTCCGAGGGCCCGGCCGGCGTCACGCGCTCGGCCGGGCCGGCCACGCCGATCGCCCCGACCGGGTGCCCACGATGGTCGAAGACCGCCGCGGCGATCTCGGCCTCGCCGATCACCGCCTCTTGATCCTCGGTCGCGAAGCCCGCCACGCCGATCTCCTCCAGCGCCACCGCCAGGACGTGCGGATCGATGATCGTGCGGCCGGTGAGCTGCGGGAGCGCTCCGGCGAGCAACGTGCGCCGGCGGTCGTTCGGGAGCGCCGCGGCGTGCACCTTGCCGAGCGCGGAGACGTGCCACGGCACTGACGCGCCGACCTCGAGGATCTGCACCGAGTCGTCCGGGCGGAACACGTGATGGACGATCAGCACGCGCCGGCCGTGCAGCACGCCGACGCGGACGGCCTCCCCGACACGGTTCGCGAGGGTGTCGGCCCACAGCAGCGAGCGGCCGCGCAGCTCATGATGATCGAGGAACGCGTTACCGAGCTCGAGCATCTCCGGCCCGAGCCGGTACTTGCCGGTCTCGGCGTCCTGTTCGACCAGATCCTGACGCTCCAGCGTCCGCAGCAGCCCGTGCACCGTGGTCTTCGCGAGCCCCAACCGCTCGGCCAGCTCGCTCACGCCGGAACGCGGCGGCCCGGTCGCCAGCGCCTTGAGGATCCTCGCGGCACGGTCCACCGACTGGATCGTCGAACGGCGTGGATCGCCCACGGCTCAGCCCGCCGCCCGCTCGAGCGCGAGGAACAGCAGCGCGGTCGACGTCGCCCCCGGATCCTGGTGGCCGACGCTGCGGGGCCCGAGGTAGGAGGCGCGGCCTTTCCGCGCCTCCATCGCGGTCGTCGCGGCGGCCCCGGCCTCAGCGGCGACCGTCGCGGCGTGCAACGCATCCGGCAGCGCCGCGCCGGCCTGATCCCGCAACGCCCGGATCGCCGGCAACCACGCGTCGACCATCGTCTTGTCGCCCTCGACGGCGGCCCCGAGGGCCGTGACGCCCTGCAGCGCGGCCTCCAGCGCCTCGGTGAGGTGCGCGACGCCGAACGTCCGCGCCGTGCCGAGGCAGCGTCCCGCTTCTCGGAACGCGGTGCCGTACAGCGGCCCCGCGGCGCCCCCGACGCGGAGCACGAGGGTCGAGCCGGCCTGCACCAGTAGCTCGCCGGGCGGGAGGCCGTCCGCTGCCTCCAGCACCGAGCCGACCGCCACGAATCCGCGGTCGAGGTTCACCCCGTGGTCGGCGTCGCCGACCGCCGCGTCCAGCTGGGTGAGGTAGTCGCGATGCGCCGCGATCTGGGCGGCGCACCCCCGCAGCCATCGCGTGACGAAGGCCGCGTCGCACGGCGCCGATGCACCCCGGATCCGTTGGTTGGCACTCACCCCGGTGGTCCCCGTCGCCCACCATCATCGGGGCGTCCGGCAGTGTCAAACGCCGAGCCCAGGACATACGTCCAGCAACAGCTTGTTCGACGATGCCGAACGAGCTGCGGCTCTGTAGGACCGTTCCGGCCCATCAGGCCCGTTGCGGTTCGGCATCGCGCGCGGTCCCCTGTCCCCCGACCGGATGAGCCCCGGATGGGGCACGATCAGGAGGGGGTGGTTAAGGATATGGCGTCAGATCCGTATCTCGGCGAGGTCGTCGGGACGGCAACGCTGATCCTGTTCGGCGACGGCGTCGTGGCCGGCGTCCTGCTGAACAAGTCGAAGGCCCAGAACTCGGGCTGGATCGTCATCACCTGGGCATGGGCGATGGCGGTGTTCATGGGCGTCACCACGAGCCTCGCCGTCTCGGGCGGCGTCGCGCACCTGAACCCGGCGGTCACGATCGGGTTAGCCACGATCGACAAGTTCCCGTGGTCGCAGGTCCCGGGAACGATCGCCTGTCAGTTCATCGGCGCCTTCATCGGCGCGATCCTCGTCTACCTGGCGTACCTGCCGCACTGGGCAGAGACGGAGGACCCGGGCTTGAAGCTCGCGGTCTTCTGCACCGGCCCGGCGATCCGCAACACCGTCACGAACCTGATCACCGAGATCATCGGCACCTTCATGTTGGTGTTCGGCGTGCTGGCGATCGCCGGTCTCGCGATCACGAGCATGGTGGTCTCGGGCACGCTGACGACGGGGGCACTGCCTGTCGGCTTGCTGGTCCTGGTGATCGGCCTGTCCCTCGGCGGTCCGACCGGCTACGCGATCAACCCGGCTCGTGACCTCGGGCCGCGGATCATCCACGCGATCCTCCCGATCTCGGGGAAGGGCACCTCGGACTGGGCGTACTCGTGGATCCCCGTGGTGGGACCGATCATCGGCGGCGTGCTCGGTGCGCTGGTGGCGAAGGCGGTCTTCAAGCTGTAGGCCGGCACCGCACCGGCCTTCCTCGACCCCCGGAGGTGTGAGCCCCTGATGAAGAAGCTGATCAACGATCCGGAGAACGTCGTCCGCGAGGAGCTGGAAGGCATCGCGGCGGCGCACGCCGGCGAGGTACGCGTCAACTTCGAGCCGTACTACGTGGTCCGTGCCGACGCGCCGGTCCAGGGCAAGGTCGCTCTGGTCTCGGGCGGCGGTTCCGGCCACGAGCCCATGCACGGCGGGTTCGTCGGCATGGGCATGCTCGACGCGGCCTGCCCGGGCGAGGTCTTCACCTCCCCGACGCCGGACCAGATGTACGAGGCGACGAAGGCCGTCGACGGCGGCGCCGGCGTGATCCACATCGTCAAGAACTACACCGGCGATGTCTTGAACTTCGAGATGTCGGCGGACATGGCTCGCGGCGAGGGCACCGACGTGGAGTCCGTCCTGGTGGACGACGACGTCGCGGTGCAGGACTCGCTGTACACGGCCGGCCGGCGCGGTGTGGGCGCGACGGTCCTGTTGGAGAAGATCGCCGGTGCGGCCGCCGAGCAGAAGCGGCCGCTGAAGGAGGTCGCCGACGTCGCTCGGAAGGTGAACGAGGAGGGCCGCACGATGGGCATGGCCCTCACCTCCTGCACCGTTCCGGCCGCCGGCAAGCCGACCTTCGAGCTGGCCGACGACGAGATGGAGATCGGCATCGGGATCCACGGCGAGCCCGGCCGCGAGCGGATGAAGGTGAAGCCGGCGCACGACATCGTGGAGATGATGGCCACGGCGATCGTCGACGACCTCCCCTACTCCAGCGGCGACAACGTGCTCGCCTTCGTCAACGGCATGGGCGGCACGCCGCTGATCGAGCTGTACGTGGTGTTCAACGAGCTGAACAAGTTCCTGCAGGGTCGCGGCATCACGATCACGCGGAACCTGGTCGGCTCCTACATCACCTCGCTCGAGATGCAGGGGTGCTCGATCACGCTGCTGAAGCTCGACGACGAGCTGACGAAGCTGTGGGACGCGCCGGTCAAGACGCCCGGGCTCCGCTGGGGGGCCTGAGGCACACGACGCCCGGGCCGGCCGTGCCGCGCGCACCGCGGCACGGCCTCCCCGGCGTGCGGGGGGATGTGTGAGCTCGTACGCAGACGCGGAAGGGTTCGTCCGGCGATACGCCGAGGTGATCGCCGAGCAGAAGGAGTACCTCACCGAACTCGACGCGGCGATCGGGGATGCCGACCACGGCATCAACATGAACCGGGGCTTCCAGGCCGTCGTGGGCAAGCTCGACGGGCTGGAGGGCGACGACATCGGCGGGCTGTTCAAGGCCGTCGGGATGACCCTGATCTCGACGGTGGGCGGGGCCGGTGGTCCGCTGTACGGAACCCTGTTCCTGCAGCTCGGGACGGCGGCGGCCGGCAAGTCCGAGATCTCGGCGGCCGACTGGTCGGCGATGGTCGCGGCGGCGGTCGCCGGTGTGCAAGCACGAGGGAAGGCGGAGTTGCAAGATAAGACGATGGTGGACGCGCTGATCCCGGCCCGCGACGCGTTGGCGGCCGCGGTCGACGCCGGCGAGTCGTTCGCCGACGCGCTGAACGCGGCCGCCAACGCGGCGGAGGAAGGGATGAAGGGCACGATCCCGCTCGTGGCGCGCAAGGGGCGCGCCAGCTACCTCGGAGAGCGGAGCGCGGGCCACCAAGATCCCGGCGCGACCTCGTCGTGGCTGTTGATGCGCACCGCCGCCGAGACGTTGGGGAAGGCATGAGGGGAAGGAAGGGGGAAGCATGGCTGACTACGTAGGTGCCGTGGACCAAGGCACCACGAGCACGCGGTTCATGATCTTCGACCACGGCGGCAACGTGGTCGGGATCGACCAGAAGGAGCACGAGCAGATCTATCCGAAGCCCGGTTGGGTCGAGCACGACCCCAAGGAGATCTGGGCGCGCACGACGGATGTGATCGACGGAGCTCTTTCGAAGGCGAAGCTGTCCGCGAGCGACCTCGCCGCGGTCGGCGTGACGAACCAGCGCGAGACCACCGTGGTCTGGGACCGCAACACCGGCGAGCCCGTCTACAACGCGCTGGTCTGGCAGGACACCCGCACCCAGGGGGTCGTCGACGAGCTGTCGGCAGACGGCGGTCAGGACCGGTTCCGGGAGAAGGTCGGATTGCCGCTCGCGACCTACTTCTCGGGCACGAAGGTGAAATGGATCCTCGAGAACGTCGACGGGGCACGCGCCCGGGCCGATGCGGGGGACCTGATCTTCGGCAACATCGACACGTGGGTGATCTGGAACCTCACCGGCGGCGTGAACGGAGGCAAGCACGTCACGGACGTGACGAACGCCAGCCGCACGATGCTGATGGGGCTCGACAGCCTCGACTGGGATGAGGGTCAGCTCTCGGCCTTCGGGATCCCACGCTCGATGCTGCCGTCGATCGAACCGTCGTCGGCCGTCTACGGCGAGGCCACCGGCACGCTGGCCGGGATCGCGGTGGCAGGCGACCTCGGCGACCAGCAGGCCGCGACGTTCGGCCAGGCCGCCTACGACGTCGGCGACGCGAAGAACACCTACGGCACCGGCAACTTCATGCTGCTGAACACGGGGACGGACATCGTGCAGTCCAAGAGCGGCCTGCTGACGACGCTCGGCTGGAAGCTCGGCGACGCACCGGCGGTGTACTGCCTCGAGGGCGCGATCGCGATCACCGGCGCGCTGGTGCAGTGGCTCCGGGACAACCTCGGGCTGATCTCCTCCTCCGAGGAGATCGAGACGCTGGCGAAGACCGTCGAGGACAACGGCGGCGCGTACTTCGTGCCGGCGTTCTCCGGGCTGTTCGCGCCGTATTGGCGTGGTGACGCCCGCGGCGTGATCGTCGGGTTGACGCGCTACGTGAACAAGGGCCACATCGCCCGCGCGGCGCTGGAGGCCACGGCGTGGCAGACCCGCGAGGTGCTCGACGCGATGGAGGCCGACTCCGGCGTCAAGCTGAAGGAGCTCAAGGTCGACGGCGGCATGGTCTACAACGACCTGCTGATGCAGTTCCAGGCGGACTCCCTCCAGGTCCCCGTGATCCGGCCGAAGGTGGCCGAGACCACGGCGCTCGGAGCGGCGTACGCGGCCGGCCTGGCGGTCGGGTTCTGGAACAACACCGACGACCTGCGCCAGAACTGGGGCAAGGACAAGGAGTGGACGCCCCAGATGGACGCCGACACGATCACGAAGGAGTACGCCCTGTGGAAGAAGGCGGTCACCCGGACGTTCGACTGGGTCGAGTAACGGGGAAGCTCCGCGTGCAGACGGTTCGCCGGGAACAGGCGGACGGGAGGGAGCGATGACCGAGAAGGACCACAACCACGGCGATTTCGCCACGGGTCAGGAGGAGGCCGACGAGGCGCACCACGAGGGCTCCTTCGCCGAAGGGGAAGAGGACGAGAAGGATTTTCCCGAGGACACGAAGCACGGTGACTTCGCCGAAGGCCAGGAGGCCGGCGAGCACGAGCACCCCGAGGGATCCTTCGCCGAGGGACAAGAGGAGGAGTAGCTCCGGGCGGTGAGGGCCGCGGTGCGATACTTGCGATGATGACGCAGTCCGCACCGCGGCCACCCCGCGACGCGCCGCACGTCCTGATCATCGGCGGCGGCGGTACCGGCGGAGCCCTCGCGCACGATCTCACGCTGCGCGGGGTCCGCGTAACGCTGCTGGAGCGCGGCGAGTTCACGTCCGGCACGACCGGGCGGCACCACGGCCTGCTGCACTCCGGCGCGCGCTACGCGGTGGCCGACAAGGAGTCGGCCGTCGAGTGCATCGAGGAGAACCAGCTCCTGCGCCGGATCTGCCCGGGGTCCTTCGAGGAGAACGACGGCCTGTTCGTCGCGATCACGGACGAGGACATGGCCACCTACGACGACTTCGTGCGGGGCTGCACGGAGTGCGAGATCCCGTTCACCGAGTTGACGCCGGCCGAGGCGGTCCGCTTGGAGCCGATGCTGAATCCGGAGGTGAAGGCGGCGGTCCGCGTGCCCGACGGAACGATGGACGCGATGCGGATGCCGCTTCGGTTCCTGGCCACGGCCAAGCACCACGGCGCCACGCTGATGAACTACGTGGAGACGGTCGATCTGCTCGTCGAGGGCGGCGACGTCAAGGGCGCCGTGGTGCACGACCGGGTCTCGGGCGCCGACGGCGAGGTCCGCGCCGACCTGGTCGTGAACGCCACCGGGCCGTGGTCGGAGCAGGTGGCCGAGATGGCGGGGGCGCACGTCCCGATCCAGCCCTCCCCGGGCGTCCTGGTCGCGGTGCGCGGGCGGATGTCCAACATGGTGCTGAACCGGATGCACCGCTCCGGCGACGGGGACATCATCGTGCCCCAGCGCGCGCTCTCGGTGATCGGAACGAGCTCCTGGACGGTCGAGGACCCCGACGATCTCGACGTGCCCGAGGAGCACGTCCGCCGGATGTACGAGGAGGGCGCCAAGCTGATCCCCGCGATCGCGAACGCGCCGCTCCGGGCGGCGTGGTCGGCCGCACGGCCCCTGATCGGCTCCGACGAGGCGGCCGGGAGCGGCCGCGAGCTCTCCCGGACCTTCAAGACGATCGACCACGCGAACGCCGGCATCGGGAACTTCGTCACGATCACCGGGGGCAAGGCGACGACGTTGCGCGGGATGGCGGAGACGTGCGCCGACGTCGTGTGCGGCAAGCTCGGCGTGAACGAGCCCTGCCGCACGCGCGAGTTCGTCACGCTCCCCCACACGGCGTTCTACGCCGAGCCCGAACGGAGGCTCGCATGAGCGAGGCCGGCTCCACCCGCCGCTTCCGCGTGTTCCGGTTCAAGCGCGGCGACATGGATTGGCACTTCGATACGTTCGAGGTGCCGGTCGGACCGTCCAGCACCGTGCTCGACGCGCTGCGGTGGATCCAGCGCAAGCTCGATCGCTCGCTGATGATCCGACACTCGTGCCTGCACGCGTCGTGCGGCACCTGCGGGATGCAGATCGACGGCCGCGAGGCCCTCGCGTGCGTGACCGCCGTGGCCGACCTCGGTGGGACCGTCACGGTCGAGCCGCTGGCGAACATCCCCGTGCTGTCGGACCTGGTCGTGGACATGGAGGAGTTCTACGCGCGCTTCCCCGACGAGATCGGCAGCACGCGGGCCAGCGAAGGTCCCGCCGGCGCCGAGGTCCCCGAAGGGATCGACGCGTACGAGCGCTTCGAGGATTGCATCGAGTGCGGGCTGTGCCTGTCCGCCTGTCCGGTTTCGGCGACGTCGGACGAGTACGTCGGACCGGCCGCGCTCGCGGCCGCGCAACGGCTGCTGGAGGAGCCGCGCGGCGTCGACCCCGCCGGGGTGCTCGACTGGGCCGCGGCGCCGAACGGCGCGTGGCGGTGCCACGCGGCCTTCGAATGCACCGAGGCCTGCCCGTCCGACGTGAACCCGGCGGCCCGGATCATGCAGCTGCGGAGCGTCCTGGTCCGCGGCGGAGCGAAGGACGGCGCGGCGTGAGCGACCGGGTGCCGGGCGTCCAGGAGCGCGGGGAGCGCGGGCCGGTCCGCCGCAAGGGCGTGGGCGTGCCGACCTCGGGATGGTTCGATCCGCGCGGTCGGGCGATCGGCGGGTTCGCGTTCGCGGTGAACCGGATCACGGGACTCGGCCTGGTCTTCTACCTGTACCTGCACCTCACCGTGCTCTCGCTGCTGCTGCGCGGCGAGCAGTCGTGGAACGACTTCCTGAAGCTGGCGACCAGCTGGGCGTTCCTGAGCCTCGACGTCCTGCTCCTGTTCGGCCTGCTGTACCACGGGCTGAACGGGATCCGGGTGGCGCTCGTCGGCACCGGCGTCGTGCCGAACCGCCAGAAGGCGCTGTGGTGGTCCCTCGGGGTGATCGGCACGATCTTGTTGATCGGCGGCGCGCTGCACATCTACGGGAGCATGTGATGTCGACGATCCGCACCCGCCCCGAGCCGACCCCGACCCGCGCACGAGGTAGCCGGTCGGCTCGCGGTTGGGGGCTCACGACGATCTCCGGGCTGGCGCTGCTGGTGCTGGTGACGATCCACATGATCGCGAACCACTTCGTGATCGAGTCGGTCGGTGGGCTGCGGAGCTACCACCAGGTCCTCGAGTACATCTCGACGCCGGTGATCTTCGTGCTCGAGGCGATCTTCCTCGTGGTCGTGACGATCCACGCGATGCTGGGTCTGCGCGGCGTGCTGCTCGACCTCGATCCGGGACCGGCCGCGCAACGGTGGATCGACCGAGGCCTGTGGGTGCTCGGCGTGCTCACCGTCGCCTACGGCGCGACGCTGATCACGGTGCTCGCGAGCCGCGCCTGAACCGATGGTCGGGATCGTCCTGGTGTCCCACAGCCGGGCGGTCGCGGAGGGCGCCGCCGAGCTCGCGCGGCAGATGGGCGGCCAGGACGTCGCGATCGCCCCTGCCGGCGGGCTCGAGGGACCCGAGGACGCGATCGGCACCGACGCGATGCGGGTGGTGGCCGCGATCGATGCCGTGTGGTCCGACGACGGGGTGCTGGTGCTGATGGATCTCGGCAGCGCGGTGCTGTCGACCGAGATGGCGGTCGAGTTCCTGGATGAGGACCGGCGGGCGAAGGTCCGGCTGACCGACGCGCCGTTCGTGGAGGGGGCCGTGGCCGCGGCGGTCGCGGCCAGGCTCGGCCGCGACCTCGAGGAGGTCGCCTCGGAGGCCCGCGGCGGCCTCGCCGGCAAGGCGGCCCACCTCGGCACCGAGCCCGGTGCACCGGTGACCGGAACCGAACGTGCCGGGCCCGCCGAGGGACCGACCGCGACCATCCGGATCATCGTCGACCTCCCGCACGGGCTCCACGCGCGCCCGGCGGCGCGACTGGTGCAGACGGCCGGGGGATTCGAGGCGGACGTCCGTGTGCGGGACGTGACGGCGGGGCGCGGACCCGTCAGCGCGCGGAGCCTGAACGCGGTCGCCACGCTCGGCGCGACGGCCGGCCACGAGTTGGAGGTCGTCGCCGCCGGAGCGCAGTCGCAGGCCGCGGTCGACGCGATCCGCGCGTTGGCGGCCCGGCGCTTCGACGAGTCCCCGGAGGATCTGGCACCGGTGGTGGCGCCGGCCGCCGTGGCGGCGTCGCCCGATGCCGGCGCGGCCGACGGGGTCCTGCGCGGCGTGCCCGCCTCGCCCGGCGTGGCGATCGGCCCGGCCCGCCGCTTCACGACGCCGGAGCTGACCGTGCCGGCCGTCCTGCCGACGCGCGGCGCGGACACCGAGCGCGCCGCGCTCGAGGCCGCCCTCGCGGACGCCCGCGGCACGATCGCCCGGCGCCGGGACGACGTGGCGGCGCGAGCCGGGCGCGCACGGGCCGCGATCTTCGATGCCCATCTGCTCTTCCTCGACGACGACGAGCTCCTCGAGCCGGCGCTGCGCGGGATCCGCGACGGCGAGCCGGCGGCGGCCGCGTGGAACGCCGCGGTGCAGGAGCTGGCCGCGGGTTGGTCGGCGTTGGAGGACCCTTACCTCCGGGCCCGCGCGGCCGACCTGCGCAGCGTCGGCCGCGAGGTGCTCGCCGCGATCCTCGGGGTGGAGGCACCCCGGCCCGAACTGCCGGCCGCCGGGATCCTGCTGGCCGACGACCTCGAGCCGGCCGACACCGCCGGGCTCGATCCTGCCACGTGCCTCGGCATCGCGACGGCGGCCGGAGGTCCGACGGCCCACGCCGCCGTGCTCGCCCGCGCGCTCGGGATCCCCGCGGTGGTCGGGCTCGGTCCGGCGCTGGACGCGGTGCCCGAGGGGGCGACCCTCGGGCTCGACGGCGAAGGCGGCTCGGTCCATGTCGACCCCGCGGCCTCGGTCCTGGTCGCCCTCGAGGAGACGCGGCGCGCTCGCGACGAGGAAGCCGCGATCGCGCGCGCCCACACGGCCGAGCCGGCCGTCACGCGCGACGGCGAGCGGATCGAGGTGGCCGCGAACATCGGGCGCCCCGAGGACGTGGCCGCGGCGGTCGCCGCCGGCTGCGACGGGGTCGGGCTGTTCCGCACCGAGTTCCTGTTCATGGCCCGCGAGGTGATGCCCGACGAGGACGAACAGGAGGCCGCCTACCGCGCGGCCGCCGTCGCCCTCGGCGGGCGCCCGCTCCTGGTCCGCACCCTCGACGCCGGCGCCGACAAGCCGATCGCATGGCTCCCCCAGGACCCCGAGCCCAACCCGTTCTTGGGGATCCGCGGGCTGCGGCTCGGCCTGGCCCGCCCCGACGTCCTGGACGTCCAGCTGCGCGCGTTGGTGCGCACGGCGGCCGACCATCCCGTGCGGATCATGTTCCCGATGGTGACGACGCTGGAAGAGCTCCGGGCCGCGCGCGAGGCGCTCGAGCGGGCGCGTACGGCCACGGGCGCGGCGGCGGAGCCGGAGGTCGGCGTGATGATCGAGGTTCCGGCCGCGGCGCTCGCGGCCGGTCACCTCGCCGGCGAGGCCGACTTCTTCTCGGTCGGAACGAACGACCTGACGCAGTACACGATGGCCGCCGACCGCGGCAACGCGCGCGTCGCGACGCTCGCCGATCCGCTGCATCCGGCGGTGCTGCGGTTGATCGGGTTCGCCGCCGAGGCGGCCGCCGCCCACGGCCGCTGGACCGGCGTCTGCGGCGAGCTGGCCGGCGATCCCGACGCCACGGCCCTGCTGCTCGGCCTCGGGGTCCGCGAGCTCTCGATGAGCGCGCCGGCGATCCCTTCGGTCAAGGAGGCGGTGCGCGCGACCGACCTTGGCGACGCTCGCAAACTGGCGCGGGCCGCGATCGAACTGGCGACCGCCGCGGAGGTCCGCGACGCGGTCCGCACGCGCCGCCGCGTTCCCGGGCCCCCCGCGGGGTAGGCTCGCCCGGTGAGCCGGGCCGACGAGCGCGCCGCCGTCTTCCTGAAGGCGATCACGTGGCTGCGCGTCGTGCTCACGCCGGTCGTGATGGCGCTCGTGCTGCACGGCGGGACCACCGCCGACCGTGCCGCCGCCGTGCTGTTCGCGCTCGCCGCGCTCACCGACTTCTTCGACGGCCGGCTGGCGCGCCGCTGGAAACAGACCAGTTCCCTCGGCGCGTTCCTGGACACGACCGCGGACAAGATCCTGGTGTGCGGCGTGCTGATCGCGCTCGTCGACGTCGACCGCGTCTCGACCTGGGTCGCGTTCCTGATCATCGGCCGCGAGATGGTCGTGATGGGCCTCAAGGGCGTCGCGAGCGCGTCGCAGGGCGAGGTCGTGACCCCGTCGCTGCTCGGCAAGGCGAAGGTGAACCTCCAGTTCATCGCGATCATCGTGACGATCGTTCACCCCGCGATCTCGATCGCCGGGCAGGCCCTCGATTGGTGGCTGATGTGGGCCGCCGCGCTCGTGACGGTCTGGTCGGGGATCGACTACGTCGGGCGCTACGCGGGCGCGTTCACGCGCGTCCGCGATCGATGACGGCGTTCGTCAGCGGCGGGAGCGGCTTCGTCGGCGGCGCCGTGATCCGGCGGCTCGTCGCCGATGGCCGCGAGGTCCGCGCGCTGGCGCGGAGCGATGCCGCCGCGTCGGCCGTCGCCGCCCTCGGCGCGATGCCGGCGCCGGGCGACCTCGGCGATCCGGCGACGCTCGAGGCCGCGATGGGCGGGTGCGACACGGTCTTCGCCGTGGCCGGCGTGAACCGGACCTGCGTGCGGCGGCGCTCGGAGCTCACCGGCGCGAACGTCGACGGCGCCGCGGCGGTGGTGCGGGCGGCCGCCCGGGCGGGCGTTCCCCGGGTGATCCACACGTCGTCCGCCGCGACGCTCGGCGAGACCGAAGGGACCGTCGGCGACGAGGACGCCTCGCACCGCGGCGCCTTCCTGTCGGAGTACGAGCGCTCGAAGTTCCTCGGCGAGCGGGCCGCGCTGGAGGCCGGACGCGCCACCGGCGTGGAGGTCGTCTGCGTGAACCCGTCGTCGGTCCAAGGCCCGGGCCGGACCGAGGGCACGGCCCGGATCCTGCTTCGTGCCGCCGCCGCCGATCGCGCGGTCCTGGTCCGGACCTGGATCTCCGTGATCGACGTGGACGACTGCGCCGAGGGTCACGTCCTGGCCGAACGGCACGGCGTCGCGGGGCGGCGCTACGTGCTCTCCGGCGCGACGTTGCGGCTGGACGACGCCGTCGAGCTGTTGCGGGCGATCGCCGGCGGACCCCGCCGCGTTCGGTGGATCCCTCGGCCCGTGGTACGGGCCGCCATGCCGCTCGCCGCCCTGGGCGCACGGTTCTCCTCCGCGCCCGACCCGCCCGTGTGTCCGGCGTTGCTCCGCACGCTCTTGCACGGTCACCGCTACGACGGCTCGCGGGCCACGCGGGAGCTCGGGCTGCGGTATCGCCCGATCGAGGAGACGATCACGCGGACCGTGCGCTGGTACCGGGAGCACGGCCTCCTGCCGCCCGCGTAGGATGGCGGTGATGGAGCGACCCGATCGCAACATCGCGATGGAGCTCGTCCGCGTCACCGAGGCGGCGGCGCTGGCCGCCGGCCGGTGGATCGGCCGTGGCGACAAGAACGCCGCCGACCAGGCGGCCGTCGACGCGATGCGCCTGATGATCGACACGGTCTCGATGGACGGCGTCGTCGTGATCGGCGAGGGCGAGAAGGACGAGGCCCCCATGCTCTTCAACGGAGAGCGGGTGGGCTCCGGTACCGGCCCGGGCACCGACGTCGCGGTCGATCCGATCGATGGGACGCGGCTGACCGCGACCGGCCAGCCGAACGCCTTGGCCGTGATCGGCCTCGCCCCCCGGGGTGCGATGTTCTTCCCCGGCGCGGCGCTCTACATGGAGAAGATCGCGACGGGGCCCGAGGCCGCCGCGGCGATCGACGTGGAGGCTCCGGTCGGCGAGAACGTCCGGCAGGTCGCGAAGGCGAAGGGCAAGCGGCCCGAGGAGGTCGCGGTCATGATCCTCGACCGGCCGCGCCACGAACGGCTCATCGAGGAGGTCCGCGAGGTCGGCGCTCGCGTGTTCCTGATCACCGACGGCGACGTCGCCGGCGCGATCGTCGCGGCGACCCCGGGCAGCGAGGTGGACCTGCTGATCGGGATCGGTGGGACCCCGGAAGGCGTGATCGCCGCGGCCGCCCTGCGCTGCCTCGGCGGCGAGATCCAGGGGAAGCTCTATCCGCGCAACGACGAGGAACGGCGGGCCCTCCTCGATGACGGCTTCGACCTCGAGCGCGTGCTGGGGACGCAGGACCTCGTCTCCGGCGACGACGTGTTCTTCGCCGCCACCGGGATCACCGACGGCTCCCTGCTCCGCGGCGTGAACTACTCCACGGAGGGCGCCGTGACCCATTCGATGGTGATGCGTTCCCGTTCCGGAACGGTCCGCTCCGTCGAGTCGCAGCACTCCTTCGAGAAGCTCGAGCGCTTCTCGCCGATCCAGTACCGCCCCTAGCTCAGACGAGCCGGTAGACGCCCGTTCCTGTCCGCTCGATCGCGCCCTCGGCGCGGAGCTCGCGCAGCGCCCGCTGCACCTCCCCCCGGACGTCGGGCGTGGTGAACGGATCGAGCGCGCCGGCCCGCAGCGCGCGATCCTGGATCACGGTCCAGTGCAGGGGCTCCCCCGCCTCGCCGAGCACCTCGAGGACCGCCTCGCGCGGGGTCATCGGAACGCGGGCAGCACGCGCCCCGCGAGCACCTCGACGATCTCGGGCGCCCGCACCGCGAACGGCAGCGTCCACGGCGAGACGATCACCTCCTCGACGCCAAGGTCCGCGAACGCGCCGATCCGGTCGATCGCCTGCTGCGGCGAGCCGCTCAGCGTGTCGGCGGCCCATGTCGCCCAGGTCTCGTCCCGCATCGCGTCGTCTGGGAACTCCGCTCGGGCGCGCTCGAACAGCGCGGTTGCCGCCGCCTCGGAATCGCCGACGATCGCGTACAGACCGACGGTGCGCCGGAAGGTGGCCGGATCGCGGCCCTCCGACTCGCACGCCGCGACGACGTCGTCCAGCTGCGCCGCGTACCGATCCGGCGCGAGACGCCACACCACGTTCCAGCCGGTCGCCGCCCGGGCCGCCAGCCGCAGCAGGCGAGGCCCGCCCTTGCCGCCGACCCAGACCGGCAGCCGGTCCTGGATCGGCCGGGGCGAGAGCGGTGCCCCCTCGACCGACCATGTCGCGCCGGCGATCGTGCGCGGACCCTCGCCGTCGATCAGGCCCCCGATGATCCGCAGCGCCTCCTCCAACCCGCGGAACCGATCCCCCACCTCGCCGAACCGGTATCCGAACGCGCCGAACTCCTCCGCGAGCCAGCCCGCCCCGAGCCCCAGCTCCATCCGGCCTCCGGCGATCGCGTCGATCGTGGTCGCCGCCTTCGCCACGACCGCGGGATGTCGGAACGCGGCGCACAGGACCAACGCCCCGAGGCGCACCCGGTCGGTCCGCGCGGCGATGCCGGCGAGGGTCGACAGCGGCTCGAGCGCGGCGATCGGGGTGGGATCCCCTCCGTAGCGCGAGAACGAGTAGAAGAGGTGGTCGGAGATCCAGACCGAGTCGAAGCCGAGCTCCTCGGCGCGGATCGCCCACCGCGCGGCGTCGTCGAACGCGATCGTTCCGGTCGGCAGCGAGAAGCCGTACTGCGGGATCGCCAGACCGAAGCGCATCGATCGCAGGATAGCCCGCGGCTCCGCCCCCTCCCCGAGCGCCCCGCTACGGTGCGGGCGAGGAGACCGGCGCCTGGGCGCCCATCGTGCCGATCAGCAGGATCTTGCCGGCGGCGTCGCGGACGACCACACGCCCGAAGCCGGACAGATCCTCGCCGACCACGCGGGCGACGGTGGCGCCGCCGCCCGAATCCAGCCTGCGGATCTTCGCCACGATGAGGGTGCGGCCGGCCCGCCCGGCCTCCAGCGTCACCGTGAACGGCAGACGCTTGGCCCGCATGCCGGTCACGATCACGATCACCTGGTCGTCGACCGTGGGCGAGACGATCGTGAGCGCCGATCCGCTGCCCGGACCCTTGCTCGGCGGATCGAGCGTGCCGAGGGCCGCCTCGGTTCCGGGATCGACGTAGGCGGCGTTCTGGATCAGCGTGCGGAACCGGGCGAGCTCCTCGTTCTGCTGGCGGGCCTGCGAGGCGATCTGCGCCGCGCGCCCGCTCCGATGCGCGAGCACCGCGCCGGTGCCGAGCCCCGCCAGGGCAACCGCCGCGGCGAGCAGGATCACGCCGGCGCGACGGACGCGGGCCCCGATCGTGGCCGGCCGGTGGGTGGCGGAGGCCGCGTCGGTCACGGTCGCGACCACCCGGTCCTCGAGATCGGCGGACGGCTCGGCCGGCGCCAGGGCGAACGCGAGCATGCCGGCGGCGCGGTCGAGCTCGCGCGCCTCCCGGCGGCAGGCGGCGCACCAGCCGAGGTGCAGCTCGATCTCGCTCGCATGCCCGTCGCCGACCCCCAGCGCGTGCTCGGGGAGCCGTTCGCGGACGCCGGCGCAGTTCACGACGGCTCCTTCTCCTCGTTCGCCCGGCGGACCTTGATCAGGGCCGATCGCAGGCGGGTCTTCACCGTACCGAGCGGGATCCCGTCGGCCTCCGCGATCTCACGCGCCGTCATGCCCCGGAAGTACGTGCGGGCGATCAGCCGCCGCTCGGCGTCCGACAGGGAGGCCAGGGCTCGGAGGGCCTCGTCGCGCTCCATCAGCACGACCTCCTCGTCCGCCCCGGGCACGTCGGGAACCTCGTCGACCAGGACCAGGCGGGGGCGAGAGACGCCCGTGTCACGTCGGAGGCGGTCCACCGCGAGGTTGTGCGCGATCGTCATGAGCCAGGTCGAGAGGCGGCCGCGTTGCGGATCGAACCGCGCGGCCTTCCGCCACGCGGTGAGGAAGACGTCCTGGGTGAGCTCCTCGGCGGCCTCGCGGGATCCGAGGAGGCGCAGCCCCATCGTGTAGACGGGCCGCCCGAAGCGGGCGTAGAGCGCACGGATCGAAGCGTCGTCACCGGCCAGCAGCCCTTCCATCAGCTGTCGCTCCTCGCGGGGCAGGAGCGGTCCTTCGTTCGCATGTCCCTGCAACGGGACTCCTTCCGGTTACTACGGACGAACGGCGCCCGTGAGCTTGCCGGCATCCGGTTCCGATGCCGATGGTCCCACGCAGTTCGTCGGAGCGCCATCGGCCGTTCCCTCGCCGAGGCGCCGCCACCGAGAAGGCGTACCCTTTCCACAGGAACGCAACACCGACGGACCGGCCGGGAGCCCCCCGGCGGGCCGGTCGTCGGAAGGGGGCAGGATGACCCGCATCACCGGACGGAGCGCCCGGAACTCCGGGCGCTTGCTCCTCGTCGCCCTCATGGCGCTCCTCGCGCTCGCCGCGCAAGGGATCGCCCGGGCACAGACCTCCTCGACGCCGCTGATCGTCGAGCTGCACCTCGACGGGGTCGTCGACCCCTTCGTGGCCGACTACCTGACCGGCGGCGTCGACAAGGCCGTCCAGGAGGGCGCGACGGCGGTCCTCGTCGACATCGACACGCCCGGCGGGCTGGGGTCCTCGATGGACGAGATCACGCAGTCGTTCCTCAACGCGCCGATCCCCGTGATCGGCTACGTCTCGCCGAGCGGGGCCCGCGCGGCCTCCGCGGGAGCCTTCATCCTGCTCTCGGCGCCCGTGGCCGCGATGGCGCCGGGGACGCACGTCGGCGCCTCCACGCCGGTCGGTCTCAGCGGTGGCGATCTGTCCACGAAGGTCCGCAACGACGCCGAGGCCCAGATGCGCACGATCGCCGAGACGTACGGCCGCAACGCCGACCTCGCGGTGACGTTCGTATCCGAGGGCGCGAGCATCACCGCCGACCAGGCGCTGCAGGATCACGTGATCGATCTGATCGCCCCGAACACGCAGGACCTCCTGGCGCAGCTCGACGGCACGCAGGTGCACCTGGGCGATGGCTCGACGGTCACGCTCCACACGGCCGGGGCGACGCTGCAGGAGCGATCGATGGGATCGTTCGTCGGGTTCCTGCACTCGCTGTTCGATCCGAACCTCGCGTTCATCTTCTTCTGGCTCGGGCTGGCGCTGATCGTGCTGGAGATCATCGTGCCCGGCCACATCCTCTCGGGCACGGTCGGCACGCTCCTGCTGGTGTGCTCGCTCGTGTCGTTCGGCTTCCTGCCCGTGCGGATCATCGGCGTGGTGCTGCTGGTGATCTCCGTGATCGCGTTCATCGTGGAGCTGCACGCGCCCGGTCTCGGGGTGTGGGGGGCGGTGGGGCTGATCGCCTTGGTCCTCGGCGGGTGGTTCCTGTTCGACCGGGCCGGCGGCGTCGAGGTCTCGCCGGTGGTGCTGGTGGCCGTCGCCGGGCTGGTGGCGCTGTTCTTCGGCGTGATCGTGGCCGCGGCGCTCCGACTGCGGCGTACGCCGTCGCTGCTGGCGGGCAAGACGATCGTCGGTGAGGACGGCGTCGCGCTGCCCGGCGGCGTCGGTCCCGCCGGCGGGATCGTCCGCGTCGCCTCCGAGGAATGGAAGGCCGTCGCACCGGGCGGGCAGATCCCCGGCGGCGCCCGCGTCCACGTCACCGCGCTCGACGGGCTCGTGCTCACCGTCGAGCCGTTCGAGACCGAGCGCACCCCGGCGGCGCCGACCGCGTCGCCGGCAGAAGGGAGGAACGGATGAGCCCCGCGATCATCATCCTGGTGATCCTGGTCCTGATCGGCCTGATGATCGCCTTCAAGGCGATCAGGATCGTCCCGGAGTACCAGCGCCTGGTCGTGTTCCGGCTCGGGAAGCTGCACGCCACGCGCGGGCCGGGGCTCGTCATCCTGATCCCGTTCATCGACCGGGGCATCTCCGTCGATCTGCGGGAGTTCTACCTGGAGATCCCGCGGCAGGACTCGATCACGAAGGACAACGCGGCGATCTCGATCGACTTCATCCTGTACTACAAGGTGTTCGATCCGGCCGACTCCGTCGTGAAGGTGTCGAACTTCGCCGGCGCGGCCACGAACATCGCGGCGACGACCCTCCGTGCCGTGGTGGGCGACATCCTGCTGGACGATGTGCTAGCCAAGCGCGACGAGATCAACAGCCTGTTGCGCGTCAAGCTCGACGAGGTGACCGAGCGCTGGGGCGTGAAGGTCACGAACGTCGAGATCCGCGAGATCATCCCGCCGCCGTCGGTGCAAGAGGCGATGACCCGGCAGATGTCGGCCGAGCGGACGCGGCGCGCGGTCGTGACGGAGGCAGACGGCAACAAACAGGCAGCGATCACGATCGCCGAGGGCAACAAGCAGGCCGCGATCCTCAACGCCGAGGGCATGAAGCAGGCGGCGATCCTGACCGCCGAGGGCGAGCGGCAAGCGGCGATCCTGCGCGCCGAGGGCTTCTCCTCGGCCCTCGACAAGATCTTCCAGATCGCGAGCACGGTCGATGAGAAGACGATGCGCCTGCAGTACCTCGACGCGCTGAAGCAGGTGGGCGCCTCGCCCTCGTCGAAGGTGGTCGTGCCGATGGAGCTCTCGGGCCTCGTCGCCACGTTCACGGCGATCGCGGAGGCGGCCTCCTCGAACGGCTCCTCGGGCGACGGCCAGGGCTGAGTCCGGCGCGCGCGGGTTCAGGCCAGCACGGCGATGCCGGCTTGCTGCAGCGCGAGTTCGAAGTCGTGCCGGTTCGACACGGCGTGCATCGCGTCCTCGACCGACACCCGCCCCTGCTGGATCAGCCGCAGGAGGGACTGGTCGAAGGTCGTCATGCCGTAGTACTCGCCCTCCTTGATCACGTCCTTGATCTCCTCGGTCTTGTCGGCGTCGACGATCCGCTCCGCGACCCGGCCGGTGTTCACGAGGATCTCGAGGGCGGGCACGCGGGCGCCGGTGACGGTCGGGACCAGCCGCTGGCAGACGATCCCGCGCAGGCTCGACGACAGCGCCAGCCGCACCTGCTTCTGTTGGTACGGCGGGAAGAAGTCGATCAGGCGGTTCACGGTCTCGGTCGCGTCGGTGGTGTGCAGCGTCGACAGGACGAGGTGGCCGGTCTCGGCGGCCTGGAGGGCGGCCCGGACGGTCTCGGTGTCGCGCATCTCGCCGATCAGGATCACGTCGGGGTCCTGGCGCAACGCCGAGCGGAGCGCCGACAGGAAGTCCTGCGTGTCGTTGCCGACCTCGCGCTGGTTGATCGAGGCGACGTCGTCGCGGTGGAGCACCTCGATCGGGTCCTCGATGGTGACGATGTGCACGGGCTTGGAGCGGTTGATGTGGCCGATCATCGCGGCGAGGGTCGTGGTCTTGCCCGAGCCGGTCGGGCCGGTCACCAGGACGAGGCCCCGGTGCTCCTCCGCCAGCGTCCGGACGGAGTCGGGCAACCCGACCTCCTCGAAGGAGGGCCCGCCGAACCGCAGCTTCCGGAGCACCATCGAGACCGAGCCACGCTGACGGAACACGTTCGCCCGGAACCGGCCGATGTTCGTGACCGAGTAGGCGAAGTCCACGTCGCCGCGCTCCGCGAACGTGGCCTGCCGGTCCGGCGGGATGATCGCGTCGGCGATCGCCTGGGTGTCGCCCGGGCCGAGCGGCCCACGCTCCAGGCGCGTCAGCCCGTGGGGGTCGCGCAGCATCGGGGCCGATCCCACCTTGACGTGCAGGTCGGATCCATCGACCTCCACCAGCTGCGCGAGCCAGCCGTTGAACTCCTCGACCAGGGGGGAGACGTCCTCCATCACCGTTGCTCCGTTCCGCGTTCGGGGGGTCGCGGGATGCCCCGCTCCCGGATGGCATCGGCGCGTATCGGGGCCGACTTCAGCCCCAGAGCAGACCGGGAGCGGATCAGGAGCGGGTCGCGGTCAACCGGCAGACCGTGGTCCGGTCGGCCAGCGGCTGGAAATCCTTCATCGCCAGGGGCGGGCGCATCGCGGCCAGCATGCCTTCGAGCAGCCCCCGGTGGACGGCGCAGACCAGCTCCCGGTGCTCCTCGAGCAGGTCACGGAACGGGCAGTCCCGCAGGGAGATCTCGACCGTGCGCGTGCCCCGCCGCCGGAACCGGGGCGTGAATCCGGCGCCGGCCAGCGCCTCCTGCAGGACCGCCAGGTTCGGGCCGGCCGACCGCGATGCCCCGGGCCGGGGCGCCGAGC